>CAJXMX010000127.1 GCA_913056355.1 uncultured Opitutales bacterium | reverse complement strand
CCACGCCCCGGATGTCACATTGATCTACGAATCCGGCACCTTGCAGACCAAGCCGGACGTGCTGCCTTTATCCATCGGCGACGGCGAGCTGGCCGAAGGCTCCAACTGGGAAGCAGCCATGGCGGGCGCCCATTACCGGCTCGACAACCTGGTGGCCATCGTCGACTGCAACACCCTGCAGATCACCGGCCGGACCCACGACGTCATGAACAACGAACCCCTCGACGAGAAATTCGCCGCCTTTGGCTGGGCCGTGAAGCGGGTCGACGGCCATGATTACGCCGCCCTTACCGAGGCCCTTTCGAAGCCGCTGGTGGAAGGCAAGCCGACCGCGATCATCGCCCGCACCGTGAAGGGCAAGGGCGTTTCCTACATGGAGGATGTCGGCAAGTGGCACCACGGGGTGCCCAGCGACGAGGAATTTGAAAACGCCATGGCGGCCCTGGATTCCGCCCTCGCGACGGCCAAAAAGGAGGTGCCGGCATGAGTGCTCCCTCCCCATCCATGTTCAGCGAGCCCGCCCAGACCCTGCTCAAGGCCGGCGGCCTCAAGCAGGGCCGGGCCAATCTCGAGGTCTTCGCCGACACCGCCCTGCAGGTGGCCAAGGCCGCTCCCCGGGTCCTGGCAGTGACCAGTGATTCCCGCGGCTCCGGTAAACTCAAGCCCTATGGCGATGCGCTCCCCCGGCAAATCGTGGAAATGGGCATCGCCGAGCAGAACCTGGTCGGCGTCGCGGCCGGTCTGGCCTCGACCGGAAGGACCGTCTTCGCCGTCTCCCCGGCCTGTTTCCTGACGGCCCGCTCCCTCGAGCAGATCAAGAACGACGTCTGCTACTCGGACAATCCGGTCGTCCTGGTCGGCATCAGTGCCGGCGTCAGCTATGGCGCCCTCGGCACGACCCACCATTCCCTGCATGACTTTGCCGTCCTCCGGGCCATCAACAACATCACCGTGGTGGCCCCCGGCGACAACCTCGAGGCGCAAGCCGCTGTCAGGGCCGCCGCTGCCGCCCCCCACCCGGTCTACCTGCGCTTCGGCAAGGCCAAGCTGTTCGACCTCCCGGGTCCCATCGACGACTTCAGCTTCGGCAAGGCCAGGACCCTCCGCGAAGGCGGCGACCTGGCCATCCTGGCCACCGGCGAGACGGCCATTCATGCCTGGCTGGCCGCCGAAAACCTGGCCACCCAGGGCATCGAGGCCACGGTCCTCAGCATCCCCACCGTCAAGCCGCTCGACAGCGAGGCCGTCCTCAAGGCGGCCAGAACCACCGGCAAGTTGATCACGGTCGAGGAACACATGGTCCACGGGGGACTGGGCGATGCCTGTGCTTCCCTGGTCGTCCAGTCGGGAGTCCCCTGCTCGATGCGGATCATGGGCATTCCGGACGAGTACACCGTGACCGGCAGCCAGTCCGACATCTTCCGCCATTATGGAATCTCCATGGAAGGCATTTCCGCCAAGGCCCTGAAACTCCTGAAATAATCGCTTTCCCCGAAACCCCTTCGCGTTCATGCCCCTGTTCCTCTCCGTTGACCAAAGCACTTCCGCCACCAAGGCCCTGATCCTGGACGAAACGGGCCGGATCCTGGACCGGGAATCCCGCGAGCATACCCAGCACTACCCGCGGCCCGGTTTCGTCGAGCATGATGCCGGGGAGATCTTCCAGAACACCCTCGACGTCTGCCAGACCCTCCTGGAGCGCAGCGGCCAGCGGGAACAGATCGTCGGCCTGAGCATCAGCAACCAGCGGGAAACCGTGGTTGTCTTTGACCGGGAGACCGGCCAGCCCCTGCACCGGGCCATTGTCTGGCAATGCCGGCGGGGCGTGGAAATCTGCGAGAAGCTCAGGGACGACGGGATCGATCCGGACCTGCACCGGCGGACCGGCCTGACCCTGGACCCCTATTTCTCGGCCTCCAAGGTCCACTGGCTGATGGAAAACCATCCGGAGATCCGTGAGGCCATTCAATCCGGCCGGGCCGTGGTCGGGACCATGGACGCCTACCTGGTCCACCGGCTGACCGGGGGGCGCATTTTCGCCACCGACCACACCAACGCCTCCCGGACCCTCCTCTACAACATTTCCACCAACGACTGGGACAACCAGCTGTGCCGCCTCTGGGGCATCCCCCGTCAGGCCCTGCCGGATTTGCGGGACTCCAGCGGCAACTACGGCACGGTCGGGGTCGGGGGGCTGATCAAGGGCCTGCCCATCCGCGGCGTCATGGGGGATTCCCATGCCTCCCTCTTCGCCCAGCGCTGCTTTGATTCCGGCACCACCAAGCTGACCCTCGGGACCGGTTCCTCCATCCTCATGAACATCGGGGACAAGCCGGTCTTCTCGGACGAGGGCGTCATGACCACCATGGCCTGGGTCCACGAGGGCAAGCCGGTATACGCACTGGAGGGCATCATCGTCACCGCCGCCGCCTCCCTGGCCTGGCTCCGTTCCCAACTGGGACTGCTGGCCGACATCGGCGAGGCCGAGGAAATGGCCGCCGGACTCGAGGGCAACGACGGCGTCTACCTGGTCCCCGCCTTTTCCGGTCTCGGCCTTCCCCACTGGGCGCCCAAGGCCAGGGCCGTCATCTGCGGCCTGAGCAACCACAGCGACCGGCGCCATATTGTCCGGGCCGCCCTGGAGGCCATCGCCTACCAGCTCAAGGACGCCCTCGAGGCCATGAGCCGGACCTCCGGCACCAACCTCCAGAGGGTCCATGCCGACGGCGGCCCCACCGCCAACAAGTTCCTCATGCAGTTCATCGCCGACCTGACCGGCATCCCCGTCCAGATCAGCGCCATTTCCGACGGTTCCCCGCTGGGCGCGGCCATGATGGGCATGCTCGGGCTCGGGATCCATGATTCCCTGGACAGTATCCGGGCCCTCACCCGCGATGAGCCGGTCTATCGTCCCGCCATGGAAGCGGCCCTCGTCGAGAAGAATTACCAGGGATGGCTGGCCGCCGTCCGCAAGACCCTGGCCGAATAAGAATTTCACCCCCCTAACCCGATACCTAGTTATGAAGTATAAAAGCACCTCTCTCCTCTCCGCCCTGGCCGCCACCCTGATCCTCCTTCCCCTCAGCCTGACAGCCGGCGACAAGGGCCTCGTCGACACTTCAGATTCCCCCCAGGCCCGCATGTACATGGTCGACCTCGACGACGTCCGCTGGGGCGAATCCGGTTTCTGGGCCGAGCGCTTCGAGGTCGTCAAGGACTCCATGATTCCCTACATGTGGGAAATCTTCCAGGACGAGGAAGGCAGCCATGCCTGGGCCAACTTCCTGGTCGCCGCCGGCCTCGATGACGGACTCGACGGGCACCACCACGGCCCTCCCTTCAACGACGGGGACTTCCTCAAGTGGTTCGAGGGCCTGGTCAACGTCTATGCCCAGACCAAGGACCCGGAAATCGACGCCCTGATGGACCGGATCATCCATGTCGTGGGCCTGGCCCAGCGCGAGGACGGCTACCTGCACACCCAGAACATCATTCCCGAACGGGCCGGACAGGAGAAGGCCACCCAGTTTCTCGACCGCTACCACTTCGAGACCTACAACATGGGTCACCTGATGACCACCGCCTGCATCCACTACCGGGCCACCGGAAAGACCAACATGCTGGAACTGGCGGAAAAGGCCGCCGACTACCTCTACAATTTCTACAAGACCTCCTCCCCGGAACTGGCCCGCAACGCCATCTGCCCCTCCCACTACATGGGCGTGGTGGAACTGTACCGGGTGACCAGGGATCCGCGTTACCTGGAGCTGGCCGAACAGCTGATCGAGATCCGCGACCTCGTCGAGGACGGCACCGACCACAACCAGGACCGCCTGCCCTTCCGGGAAATGGATGAGGCCGTCGGACACGCCGTCCGCGCCAACTACCTCTACGCCGGCGTGGCGGATGTCTTCGCCGAGTCCGGCGACGAGACCCTGATGGACACCATCACCGAGATCGCCGACGACGTGGCCAACCAGAAGCTCTACATCACCGGCATGACCGGCGCCCTCTACGACGGGGCCTCCCCCTACGCATCATGGGACCACGAGCACATCGAGACGGTCCACCAGGCCTACGGGATCGACTACCAGCTCCCCAACAAGACGGCCTACAACGAGACCTGCGCCACCATCGGCTACGCCATGTGGACATGGCGCATGTTCACCCTCACCGGCGAGGCGAAGTATGCCGACCTTTTCGAGCAGACCCTTTACAACGGCGTCCTGCCCGGCATCAGCCTCGACGGGACCAAGTACTTCTACGTCAACGCCCTGGCCAAGATCGACGCTTTCCAGTGGCCGATGCGCTGGTCCCGGACCCGCGAGCCGAACATTCCCCTCAGCTTCTGCTGTCCGCCCAACGTGGTCCGGACCATCGCCGAGGTCCAGAACTACGTCTACACCCTCTCCGGGGACAGCGTCTGGGTGAACCTCTACGGCAGCAGCCGGCTGGATACGGAATTCAAGGAAGGCGGACGGGTCAAGCTGAGCCAGAAGACCGACTATCCCTGGGACGGCCGGGTTGAAATCAAGGTCGAAGAAGCCCCGGACCGCCCGGTGGCCCTCAAGCTGCGCATCCCGGCCTGGGTCGACAGCGAAGGCCTGGCCATTTCCATCAACGGGGAGGCCGACTCCGTTCCGGTCAAGCCCGGCGCTTACCACTCCGTGAGCCGGACCTGGAAGGCCGGGGACACCCTCGTCCTGAACCTCCCCTTCAAGCCCAGTTTCTGGGAATCCAATCCCCTCGTCGAGGAAACCCGCAACCAGGTCGCGGTCAAGTACGGACCGCTGGTCTACTGCCTGGAAACGCCGGACATCCCGGAAGGCGTGGACATCCTGGACGTGGCGCTCGATCCCTTCAGCAAGGACTTCGGCTACGCCCTCCGGCGCGACCGGATCGACAACGCCAGCGTGGTCACCATCGAGATGCCGGCCCTGGAACTGAAAGGCGGGGACTGGGATTCATCCTCACTTTACCGGCAGATCTCCACCAAGGCCCCGGACCAGATCCGCACCCGCTGGATCCCCTACTTTGCCTGGGGCAACCGCGGGGAACAGGAGATGACCATCTGGGTCCCCCTGCGCTGATCACGTTCTTTTCCAACTCCTGACATTGAACACCTGATTCCACATGAGTAATCCCGAACACCAAAACACCATCGTCGAAAGGCTGGATGCCCTGTATGAGTTCGACCGGGAACCCGTTTCCGAGAAGAAGCTCCACGGGCACAAGACCTTCATCGCGATGTTTGCCGGCGAACACGTGGCCGGCACCGAGTTTGTCCTCGGTCCGCTAATGCTGGCCCACGGGGTCACGGCCGGGGAATTCCTCGGCGGTCTCCTCGTCGGCAACCTCCTGGCCGTGCTCAGCTGGGCGCTGCTCTGCGCCCCGGTCGCGGTCCGGACCCGGCTCACCATCTACTGGCAGCTGCGCAAAATGTGCGGTCCCTACCTGACCATCGCCTACAGCGTTTTCTACGCGATCGTGCTCTGCCTCCTGGCCGGGGCCATGGTCAATGTCTCGGTGACGGCGGTCTCGCTGTTATTCGACGGGATACAGAATCCGGGACCCCAGGACATGGTCCCGAGCATTCCCTGGATGTTCCTGGCCCTGGTGGTGGGAGCCGTCATCGCCCTTTTGGCGGTCCTCGGCTTCGAGAAGCTGGCCCAGTTCTCCAAGGTCTGCGCGCCCTGGATGGCGCTGGTCTTCCTGGCGGCCGGAATTGCCGTCCTGCCCCAGCTCGGAGCCAAGGGCGTGGGCGATATCTGGCGGGTCTTTACCGAGGTCATCTTCACCGGGGATCCCCTGCCGGGATATTCCAAATACTCCTTCTGGCACGTCATGGGCTTCGCCTGGCTCTGCAATGCCACCCAGCACATCGGGATGTCCGACATCACCATTTTCCGCTACGCGAAGAAGTGGACCAGCGGCTTTGCCTCCGCCTTCGGGATGTACATCGGCCACTTCATGGCCTGGATCGCCTCGGCCATCCTCTGCGCCGCCGCCCTGGGCAACACCACTCCCGGTGAAATCGCCATGGGCGGGGCCTGGATCGCCGGCGCCGTCTGCGTGGTCATCGCCGGCTGGACCACCGCCAACCCGACCCTCTACCGCGCCGGCCTGGCCATCCAGGTGGCCACTCCAAACTGGCAGCGCTGGAAGGTTACCTTTGCCGCCGGGGCCTTCATGATCATCACCGCCTGCATTCCGGAGGTGAACCGCAACCTGGACCGCATCGTCGGCTTCTACGGACTCTTCTTCATGCCCCTGGGAGCCTTCATTTTCATCGATGTCTGGTTCCTTCCCCGGCTGAAGATGCAGAGCAATTTCGTCGAGAAGACAGGCCTCCTGGTCAGCTGGCCGGCCCTCTGGGCCTGGGTCATCTCCTTCGGCTTCTCCTTCTTCATGTACGGCAAGGACCATTACCCGTGGATGAACAAGCTGGTCGCGCCGTGGCAGCCTGAGTGGCTGGCCAACATCAAGGCCGACCTGCTCTTCCTGGTCGCTCCCGAATGGGTCATCGCCGTTTCGCTGTACCTCCTCTTCTGCTGGATCCAGCAACGCAAGCACCCCCTCAACCTGAATCCTCAACCGCAGGAAGCCTGAGCATGAAAAAAATCCTAAAAATTATCTCCTGGGCAGGTCTCGCGTTGACCATCATCCCCTCTCTCCTTGTATTCAGTGGTGTCGTCGCTATCGAGACCCATTACGTGCTGATGGCCATTGGCATGGTACTGTGGTTTGGCACGGCCCCGTTCTGGATGCACGGTCCCAGTCTGGAAGAGGAGGAATAATAGCGGGACCGGGAGGTCCTGTTGCTTCATGCCCACAATCGACAAAGCACCGTTCCAGGTAGCCAGCCTCACCTGCGAATACCTTAAGGATCCGGCCGGGGTGGATGAATCCGCGCCCAGGCTGGGATGGCGTATGCTTTCCAACGAGCGCTCCAAGTGGCAGGCCGCTTACCGTATCCTGGTCGCCACCAAGCCGGAGCGCCTCCTCCCGCGGAGGGCCGACTGCTGGGACTCGGGCCGGATCGCCTCCCGAGAGAGCGCGCAGGTGGAGTACGAGGGTCGCCCCCTGGTCTCCCGCGAGCGGCTCTTCTGGAAGGTCATCGTCTGGGACGAGGAGGAAAACGAGGCGGAATCGCCCGTCGCCACCTGGACCATGGGACTGCTGGAGCAATCCGACTGGCGGGCCGACTGGATCGCCCTCAATCCGAAGGCCATCGACCGGGATCCGGAAGCCAGCCATTCGGACCTGTCGACCTGCGCCAGCGCAGGCTATTTCCGCAAGTCCTTCTCGGTCCGCTCGGACCTCCTGAGCGCCTCGGCCTACGTCACCGCCCGTGGGCTCTTCAAGCTCAGCCTGAACGGCCAGTCGGTCAGTCCGGACGTTTTCGCACCGGAATGGACCGATTACCGCAAGCGCATCCAGTACCGGCGGTACGATGTCACGACCCTCCTTCAGGTCGGCCCCAACGCCCTCGGCGCCGTGCTGGGGGACGGCTGGTACAGCGGCTATGTCGGGTGGCAGGAAACCCGCTGCCGGTATGGAATCGACAACAGCCTGCTGGTCCAGCTGGAGCTCGAGTACGAGGACGGCACCAAGGAAACGGTGGTCAGCGACAAGAGCTGGAACTGCAACACCGGGCCCATCCTCTTTTCCGATTTCATGATGGGGGAAAGCTATGACGCCCGCCGCCTGCAATCCGGATGGGACGAGGCCGGCTTCAACGACGCGGACTGGCTGCCCGTCATCGAGGCCGAGCCGACCGACGCCAGACTGGTCTGGCAACGCTCCGAACCGGTCCGCATCACCCAGGAACTGAAGCCGGTCTCCCTGCGCAAGACGGGGCCCAACACCTGGCTTTGCGACCTCGGGCAGAACATTTCCGGCTGGGTCCGGATTCGGCTTTCCGAGTCGGCCGGGACCCGCATCCGCATCCGCCACGGCGAGCGGCTGGACGACGACGGGATGCTCTTCACGGCCAACCTTCGCCGGGCCCGGGCGACCGACGAGTATATCTGCGCGGGCAGCCGCAAGGAGACCTGGGAGCCCTCCTTCACCTTCCACGGTTTCCAGTATTTCGAGGTCTCCGGATTGACCAAGGCCCCCGTTCCCGAGGATTTCATCGGCTGCGTGGTCAATTCCTCCACCCGCCAGACCGGTTCCTTCGAGTGTTCCGATATCCAGGTCAACCGGCTCTGGCTGAACGGCCTCTGGTCCCAGATCGACAATTTCCTCAGTGTGCCGACCGACTGTCCCCAGCGGGACGAGCGCCTCGGCTGGATGGGCGATGCCCAGGTCTTCATCCGGACGGCCTCCTGCAACATGAACGTGGCCGCCTTCTTCAGCAAATGGATGATCGACGTCGAGGACGCCCAGACCGAGGAGGGGATTTTTCCGGACATCGCCCCGCGGCTCGACGAGAGCGAGAATTTCGTCGGATTGGACGACCTCTGCGGCGGGGCCGGCTGGGCCGACGCGGGCATCATCATCCCGTGGACGATCTGGCGGGTCTACGGGGACATCCGTATCCTTGAACGACACTGGAAGGCCATGTGCGCCTGGATGAATTACCTTGAGCGGACCAACCCGGAGGGCATCCGCAAGAACGAGTTGCGCAATAACTACGGCGACTGGCTCTGCATTCCCTCGGACACCAGTTTCCGCACCCACTCGCCGATGAAGACCCTCCTGGCCACCGCCTTCTGGGCGGACGACGCGGCCAAGATGGCCGAGATGGCCCATGAGCTGGGGAAGGAGGATGAGTGCGCCCGCTTCCAGGACATGTTCCACAGGGTGCGGGAGGCCTTCCAGAACGAGTTCGTGCTGGAAAAAGGGAAGCTCAAGGTGGAGACCCAGACGGCCTACCTGCTGGCCCTGGCCATGAACCTGGTGCCCGATGCCCAGCGGAAGAATGCCGCGGCCAACCTGGTCAAGAAGATCCGCAGCCTGGACACCCATCTCAGCACCGGCTTTATCGGCATCCGCTTCCTGAACCCGGTCCTCACCGACGCCGGCTACAACGACGTGTCCTACGAGCTTCTGCTGAACGACGACTACCCGTCCTGGCTCTATCCGGTCCGGCACGGCGCAACCACCATCTGGGAACGCTGGGATGCCTGGACCGAGGAGGAGGGCTTCCTCGACGCCCACATGAATTCCTTCAACCACTATTCCTTCGGCTCAATCGGGGAATGGCTTTTCACCCATGTGGCGGGAATCGACTACGACAGCTATGCGCCCGGTTTCCAGGACTTCATCCTGCGTCCCAATCCGCGCCCGGAACTGGAATGGGTGGACGCCAGCTACCAGAGCCACCACGGACGGATCCAGAGCACCTGGCAGTTCCGCGAAGGCAGCCTGCTGGACTGGCAGGTGGTCATCCCGGCCAACTGCACGGCGCGGGTCATCTTCCCGGTCAAGTCCCGCAACGCCATCCTGGAATCCGGGCAGTCCCTCGAGAAGGCCTTCGGGGACCTGCCCAAGCTGACCCCCAACGGATTCATCACCACCCGGGTCCCCTCCGGGATCTACCATTTCACCATCCGCCTTGAATTCCCCAAGAAACTCCCCGCCGAGAAAGCCCTTACGTGAGTAGGATCCGCGCCACATACTGGATTGAGACCCCGGTTGACCCGCACCAGGCGGCCCGGTCCATTGCTGGCGAGCAATCCAGCGGCACCTTTGTCGCGGTCCCCGGCGAGACCGAGGAACTGAAGAACCGCTTTGCCGCGCGCGTCGAGGAGGTCAAGGTCCTCGAGACGGCCTCCAGCCCCTCCCTGCCGGGTTCGCGTCCCGCCGGGGCCGGCACCTACACCCGGGCCCGGGTCAAGGTCAGCTGGCCGGCCGAGAATGTCGGATCCAACCTGACTGTCCTCCTCTCGACCCTCCAGGGCAACCTTTACGAGCTGGCGCAGCTCTCCGGCATCCGCCTGCTCGACTTCGACCTGCCGGCCGAAATGGCGGGCCGGTTCTCCGGCCCGGCCTTCGGCATCGAGGGCAGCCGCAAGACCGGCGGCGTTTTCGGACGCCCCCTGATCGGGACCATTATCAAGCCCAGCGTGGGGATGAGTCCGGAGCAGACGGCGGCACTCGTTAAGGAAATCCTCGCCGCCGGGATCGACTTTGTGAAGGACGACGAGCTGATGGGCAATCCGCCCCACTCTCCCTTCGTGGAACGGACCTCGGCGGTGCTGAAGGAAATCAACGATCATGCCCGGCGGACCGGGAAGCAGGTCCTATACGCGGCCAATATTTCCGACGACCTGGACACCATGCAGCGCAACTACGACCACCTGGTCCGCAACGGCGGCGTCTGCGCGATGATCAGCGTCAATGCCGTCGGCCTGGCCGGGGTCATGAAGATCGCCGCCCGGGGAGAGCTGGTCCTGCACGGGCACCGCAACGGCTGGGGCATGCTCAACCGCCACCCCGCGACCGGGATGGATTTCTCCGCCTACCAGAAGATCTGGCGCCTGGCCGGGATCGACCAGTTGCACGTCAACGGGATCGACAACAAGTTCTGGGAGCCGGACGACTCGGTGGTCCACTCCATCGAATGCTGCCTCAAGGACTGGCATTCCCTGCGCAGTCCCCTGCCGGTGGTCTCTTCCGGCCAGTGGGGCGGCCAGGCTCCCGAAACCTGGCGTCGCACCGGGACTCCGGACCTCCTCTACATGGCCGGGGGCGGCATCATGGCCCATCCCATGGGACCGCCGGCCGGGGTCACCGCCATCCGGCAGGCCTGGCAGTGCGCCATGGAGGGCCTCAGCCTCGAGCAGGGGGCGGCCCGCCATCCGGAACTCAAGGCCGCGGTGGATAAGTTCGGGAGAAAGGGCGGATGAGCCGGAAACGGGAATGGAAAATCGCCTTTTACGGGGACGACTTCACCGGTTCCACAGACGCCATGGACCTCCTGGCCCGGGCCGGAATTCCCACCGTGCTCTTCTTCAGCCTGCCTGACCGGGAACAGCTGGAAGCGTTTCCGGAGGCCCAGGCCTTCGGGGTGGCCGGAACCACCCGCTCGCTGGGTCCCCGGGAAATGGAGGCCGCCCTGCGGCCGGTCTTTGAATTTTTCCGCGAAGTCGCGCCGCGTCATGTCCATTACAAGGTCTGCTCGACCTTCGACTCTTCCCCGACAACCGGCAGCATCGGCTGCGCCATCGATCTCGGGGCGGAGTATTTCCCGGCCCCTTGCGTCCCCCTCCTGGTCGGCGTGCCGGACCTCGGGCGCTACTGTGTCTTCGGCAACCTCTACGCCCGCCTGGGCACCGGCCCGGAGGGACAGGTCTTCCGCGTGGACCGGCATCCCTCCATGAGCCGCCATCCGGTCACCCCGGCCGAGGAAAGCGACCTCCGCAAGGTCCTCGGTCAGCAGACCGCCAGGCGGACGGCCCTCTTCGATCTCTTTCATTGCCGCCTGCCCCGTCCGGAGGCCGCCCGGGCACTTGACCAGCTGCTGCAATCGGAGCAGCCGGAGATCGTCCTGTTCGATGCCCTGGTGGATGCCGACCTGGAGGTCCCGGGCGCGCTCATGGAGGAAGCCGCTGCAAAGGCCGGGACCCTCTTCAGCGCGGGCTCCTCGGCGGTGGAATTTGCCCTGACCCGGACCTGGGAAACGGCGGGCACGCCCCCGGGAACGGAGGGCGGGCAGAAATCCGGGGCACCGATCCTGGTCCTCTCCGGGAGCTGCTCACCCGTCACCACCCGCCAGATCCAGCATGCCCTGGAAAATGGGTTCGCGGAGATCCCGCTGGACACCGCCGGGGCCATCAAGGGAGAAGAGGATTCCATCGTGGACAGCACTGCGGCGGCCGCGCGGGAGCTGCTGGAATCCGGCCGGAGCGTCCTCATTCACCCCTTTACCGGACCCGACGACCCGCGCAACGAGTCCACCCGGACGGCCATCCAGGAAGTCTATCCCGACAAGGAGGAAGCCCGCCTGGCCTGCCCGCAAATCTTCGGCCGCTGCCTCGGCCGGGTCGCCAGGGACGTCATTGCTTCCGGGACCACGGACCGTCTGGTCATCGCCGGCGGGGACACTTCAGGTTATGTGGCCGGGGC
>CAJXMX010000126.1 GCA_913056355.1 uncultured Opitutales bacterium | reverse complement strand
AAGGGTTTGACGTAATTTCATGAACCAGCCATAACCCCCCGAAACCCTATCGAACCATGCAGTGCCCCAAATGCGGAACCAAGGATACCCGGGTCATCGACTCCCGGGTGTCGTCCAGCGGCCTCTCCATCCGACGCCGCCGATCCTGCCAGAATTGCGGTTACCGATTTTCCACCACCGAGGAAATCGTCAGCGAGGACCTTTATGTGATCAAGAATGACGGCCGCCGCGAGCCCTTCGACCGCAACAAGCTGGTCAACGGGATCCAGCGCGCCATCGAGAAACGGCCGGTCGACGGCGAACAGGTGGAAATGCTGATCGCCGATGTCCTGACCGACCTCGAGAACGAGTTCGATACGGAAATTCCCTCCCGCGCGATCGGGGAACGGGTCATGAGCCGCCTCAAGGCCATCGACCAGATCGCCTACGTCCGTTTCGCCAGCGTCTACAAGCAGTTTCGCGATATTGATGAGCTCGCCAAGGAAATCGACGGCCTGCAAAAGCAGCCCTGACCGGCACTTCAGCGAGGAAATGGCCCGCCTGCACTGCCTGCAGGCCCTGTTTCCGGACTGGACCGGGAAGGACCGCTTCCTCCTCCAGCAGCTCAAGGAGTCCATCGAGACCAGCCTCCGGCAGGATGCCGCGGAGGATACCTTCGAGAATTTCTCCACCCTCGCCACGCGGCTCCGGGAGGAATCCCCGAGCCCTTTTCCGGCCTCCCACGCCTTTATCAACCTGGATTACTCCGAACGCACCTGGGATCCCCTCTTCGCCCGCCAGGAAATCATCACCGCCCTCAAGAGGGAGGCCGGTACCGAGCACATCTTCCTGCTCATCAAGGGGCTGCACAAGGCCCTCTTCCCGGCCGCCCAGTACCGGACCAAGGCCCGCGAGCAGGCCCGCCTGGAGGCCACGCGCTTCATCGACGAGCTGTCGAGGGAATGGTCCACCCGCTCCTCCCGGGTCCATCTGCTCTACATTTGAGTGGGGAGCGATCGCTTTTCTTCTTGTGATCCCTGTCTCAATAAGGACAAATAGCCCTAGATGAGTGTCCCAGCCCAGCCATCCGACCCCGATCCGCCTGCGGATTTCGAGACCGCCCGCGAAACCTTCAAGGCCTTTCTGGCCAAGAACGACCTGCGGGTCACCAACCAGCGACTGGCCATTTTCGAGGCCGCCTTCAGCCAGGAGGAGCATTTCACCGCCGAGGAGTTGCTGGTCCATGCCCGGGCCATCGACGCCTCCGTCTCCCGCGCCACCATCTACCGGACCCTGCCCATCCTCACCGAGAGCCAGCTGGTCCGGGAAATCGATGTCGGCCGGGACTACAAGTTCTACCTGGCCAGCCACGGGAAGCGCATTGACCAGGCCCAGGTGGTGGATGTTGAATCCAACAAGATCTACGAAATAGACGCCCCGTTCCTCGAGTGGTATGCCCGCTCGGTCGCCGAGAAGGTGGGACTGGAACCGATCAGCCAGCGGCTCCAGGTGCAGGCCCGCCCCATCCGCAAAGGAAGGGAAAAGGGTCAGAATCCCGGGAATTGAACCGGGCCACCCCTCATCTCACCCACCTATGGACGAAGACCTCCAGTTCGAAATCGATTTCTGCCGCAGCATCCTCAAGCGGGATACCAGGAACATTCCCGTCATGGAAATGCTGGCCGGTTTCCTGACCAAGTCCGGACAAATCGACGAGGGCCTGGAGATGGACCAGCAGATCGTCGAGCTGGACCCGGACAATGCCATAAGCCACTACAACCTGGCCTGCAGCCTGGCCTTGAAGAACCGCGCCGCGGAAGCCCTGGCCGCCCTCCGCATGGCCCTCGAGCGAGGCTACGACGACTTCGACTGGCTGATGAAGGACAATGACCTGCTCAGCCTGCACCAGAATCCGGCCTTCAGCGCCCTGGTTTCCGAGTTCCGGGCCAGCAATTCCTGACACCTTTTCTTATACCCGCCATGCCTGTTGAATTAATGGACTTTGAACCAAGGGTTTACCCGCCGGTGCGGGAATCCCAGCCCTTGAGCGCCCTTCAGGAGGAAATCCTGGAACTGAAAAAGCAGCGGAACGCCGTCATCCTGGCCCACAACTACCAGATCGAGCCGATCCAGCGGATCGCCGATTACCTTGGGGACTCCCTCGGCCTGGCCTACGCCGCCAAGAGCGCCGAGGCGGAGGTGATCCTCTTCTGCGGGGTGCACTTCATGGCCGAGACGGCCAAGATCGTCAATCCCGGCAAGACGGTCCTGCTGCCGGACGAGGCCGCCGGCTGCTCGCTCTCCGATTCCTGCCCTGCCGACAAGCTGGCCGCCTGGCAAGAGGCCCACCCGGGAACCTACACCGTGGCCTACATCAACTGCTCGGCCGCGGTCAAGGCCCGAAGCGACCTGATCTGCACCAGCGGCAACGCCGTCAGGATGATCGAAAAGGTCCCCGCCGAGCGGGAAATCCTCTTCGTCCCGGACCAGAACCTGGGCGCCTGGGTGGCCCGCCAGACCGGCCGTAAAATGCGCCTCTGGCCCGGCAGCTGCTATGCCCACGTGATGTTCACCGCCCGGGCCCTGGAAAAGGTCCGCCGCCAGTTCCCCGACGCCCCGGTGGTGGCCCACCCGGAATGCACCGAGGCCGTGCGCGACCTGGCCGACGAGGTCTGCAGCACCGAGCGGATGGTGGCTTTCTGCAAGGACACCCCGTCCGAGCGTATCATCGTGGTCACCGAGTCGGGCATGATCCACCGTCTCCAGAAGGAGATCCCGGAAAAGACATTCATTGCCGGGCCGACGGAGAACTGCGCCTGCAACGACTGCCGCTTCATGAAGATGAACACCCTCGAAAAGGTCCGCAACGCCCTCCGGGACATGGGCCCCGAGATCACCATGGAGGAGGACCTGCGCCGCCGGGCCGCTGTTCCCATCGAGCGGATGCTGGAATGGAGCCGCAGCTGACACGGGAGCAGATTGCCGCCACCACCTACCGTTGGGACCGCGTCCGCGGGGCCGGCCAGGGCATCACCGAGACTTGCTGGCAGGTCTTCGCCCTGCTGGTCGCCATTCGCGTCTTCCAGGCCGACGAGTCCGTCAAGCAGTTCATTCCGGCCGGACTGGGAGTCGGCTTCCTGCTCTCCCCCCTGGGCCTGAGCCTTTTCAACCGGCTAAAACTGCCCGTGGCGACCATCATCGCCATCCTCTGGAGCCTCGTCGCGGTGGCCCTGTTCCTGATGTGCCTGGCCAATTCCATCATCACCTTCGTGGCCTGCATCGCCGCCGCCCAGATCCTGGCCAGCCAGGGCATCCCGCTCCTGACCCACATTTATTCCAACAACTACCCGTCCTCCAGCCGCGGTAGCCGCCTTTCCACTACATTCGTCATCGCCAGCTCCTGCGGGATCGTCTTCGGCTACCTCGGGGGAAGGCTGCTCGACCTCGACGAGCGGTTGTACCCCTATATTTTCGGGGCCGGTGTGGCGGCCGCCCTCCTCTACGCCTGGTCGGTGCGCAACATTCCCTCCGAACCGGCCCTGCACCTCGGTTCCCGCAACCCCTTCACCTGCATGGCCATCGCCTGGAAGGACCTGCTTTTCCGGCGCATGCTGATCGCCTGGATGCTCCTCGGCACCGGGAGCCTGATGCTGATCCCGATCCGGGTCGAGTACCTGGCCAACCCGGTCTACGGCATCAACGCCAGCAACGCCGAGGTCAGCCTGCTCCTGATCTCCACCGTCCTGGCCTTCCGCCTCCTCTCCACCAAGCTCTGGGGCGGCCTCTTCGACCGGATGAATGTAGTGACCTTGCGGATACTGATCAACTCCATCATCATGGCCAGCGTCATCCTCTTCTTCTTCACCGACCGGCTGTGGAGCATCGGCATCGGCTGCGCCCTGCTGGGCACGGCCTTCGGCGGAGGGGGTATCCTGTGGTCGCTCTACGTTACCAAGCTGGCACCGCCGGACAAGGTCGCCGCCTACATGAGCGTGCACGGTTCCACCACCGGCCTGCGGATGGCCCTCTCCCCTTTCATCGGCTACAGCGTGGTCCATTTCACCCATCCGGCCCTGGCCGCCTGGATATCCCTCTGCCTGGTCTCGCTGTCGACCATCCTGTTCCTGCCCCTGCGGCCCCTGATCGATGCCAAGGCCGGCGAGCTGGAGGCCATCCCGGTGGCCTCTAATCGTCCCGCAGATCGGGCATGAAGAGGATTTCCATGAGGGTCTGGCCGCCTCGCCCGAGGAGGACCCGGTCCCCCCGTTCGTCAATGATGTCCCGGCAGGCATAGGCCTCCAGCGCCTCGCGATTGATCCCGACCACGCTGATATCGCCGGGATTGCGCACCCCGTTGAGGTCTTCCTGCCGGATCGGCTTGAAGGAGAGCGGAAGTCCCCAGGCGCTGAGCAGGACTTCCCAACCGGCCTGCTCCGAGGGCTCGCAACCGGGCAGGACCAGTTCCGGATAGCGCTCCAGAAAATCGGGCCTCCGGGTCGTGAAGACATGCAGCATGACAGCCGGAGGGAGGCTCCCGATGTAGCCCAGGGGGGACTCGGCCCGGCCCTCCCGGAAGGCCTGGAAATAGTCCAGCGGATCCCAGCCGACAAGGTTGATGCCGTTGAAGGGACCGTGCTGGTTGGGCGTGTCGTAGCCCTGGCGGCGGTACCATTCCTCGAAGGCATCGGTCAGGCGCAGCCCGATCTCCAGATGCAGGTGGGAGCGTTGCCGGGGAATGGTATACCCGCCGGCGCTGCGGCCCATGACGCCGATCTGCTGACCGGCCCGGACAATCTGTCCCGGCTCCAGGCCTTTCTCGATCCTGCTCAGGTGGGCGTAGAGGGAATACACCGCCAGGTCCTGTCCGGGATGTTCCAGCACCACGTAGCGGCCGTAACTGGAATTTCCGGAAACCCGGCTGACATGCCGGACCACTCCGTCGTAAATGGCCGCCACCGGATCGGTGACCTCGCCCTTGCTGCGGGGCAGGACCGGAGCCAGGTCGATGGCCTCGTGAAAGCGGTTTCCTCCGTTGCGGATGCATCCGAAAAGGGCCGATTCCGACTGCCCGGAGGCGGTGGGCTGGACAAACTCGGGGTACTCCTGGCCCTTCTCGAACGGATCCTCCGGCAAAGGCCAGAGGGGACCGGCGGCGGAACAGGCCAGACCGGCGAGGAGGACCAGGAAAATGGCGGGACACCGACGCATGCTAGAAATTCTGCAGGACATCCTGGATATTGGCGAAATAGGCGCTGACATAGGGCTTGGCAAAGAGCAGGTAGACAACGGCCCCGGCGGCCAAAGCCGGACCAAAGGGAATCCGGTGCCCTTCATCGTCCTTCTCCCGCTTCATGAAGGGCCAGCAGAGCACCAGCAGCAGGCAGCCGATGACCGCTCCTCCAAAGAAGGAGAATACCGCCCCCTGCCAGCCGCAGAAGGCCCCGATGGCCCCCATCAGCTTGACGTCGCCGAAGCCCATGGCCTCCTTGCGCAGGATCGCTTCCGCGGTCAGGGCCACCCAGAGCACCAGCCCGGAACCGACAAAGGCCCCCAGCAGCCCGGCCACGCCTCCGCGTGTGGCGTCGATGAAGAGGAGGCCGGAAGGCTCCACGGCGTGTATCGAGGGAACCGCTACGCTGAAGACCATGCCCAGGATGAAACCCCCGATGGAGAAGCGGTCCGGGATCTCCATGGTATCGAGGTCGATCAGGGCGGCGGGAATCATCAGCCCGGCAAAAACGATCCAGACCAGGCCCACCGGCCAGCCGCCGGCATGCCAGAGCCCGAGAAAGACCAGGGCCGTGCCGGCCTCGACCAGCGGGTAGCGGAAGCTGAACCGCTCACCGCAATGGCGGCAGCGGCCGCGCAGGATGAACCAGCTGAGGACCGGTATATTGTCGTACCAGGCGATCGGCTTCCCGCACTTGCAGTGGGAACGCGGCGTGACCACCGACTCCCCGGTCGGCAGGCGGTAAATGACCACATTGAGAAAGCTGCCCACGCAGGCCCCGATCAGCACGACCAGGCTCCCGAAGTACAGGTTCAGCCACATTGCCTCATCCATCTTGATTCCTTAGCTTCAGTTCGTTTTCAGCCGCCACCCGCATGATTTGCGCCGGGACGGACTTTCCGGTCCAGATCTCCAGGCTCCGGACCCCCTGCCAGACCAGCATCGAGAGCCCGTCCGCGTAGGGGATGCCAGCCTCGCGGCAGGCGGAGGCCAGCCGGTTAAAGCATCCATAGGTGGTGTCGTAGACCCGCATCCCCGCCCGCAGCACGGAGGGCTCTACGGGACTCCGGTCAGAAGCCTTCAAACCCAGCGAGGTGGCATTGACCAGGATCGCCTCCGGATCAAAATCATCCGGCGCTGCGGCCAGGCTGAAGAACCGGATCCCCACGCGTCCGGCCAGATCCACCTGCAGCTCGCCCAGGCGCTCCGGGGAGCGGTTGAGGACGGTAATTCTCCGCGCCCCGGCCTCCAGGCAGGCCACCACGATGCCCCGGGCGGCCCCGCCGGCCCCGTAGATCCAGACATCGGCCCCCTCCAGACCGCAGTCAAAATGCTCCCGGATGGCCTGGACGATGCCGTACCCGTCGGTGTTGGTGCCGCGGTAGCCGGTCTCCGTCCGGACCAGGGTATTGACGGCCCCCATGGCGCGGGAAAGCGGATCCGCATCCCCGATAAGCTCCAGGGCCCGGACCTTGTGCGGGATGGTCAGGTTGATTCCCCGGACGCCGGCCTGGTGGAGTCGCGGCAGCGCCTCGGCCAGCCGGTCCGCCGGCACCCGGACCGCCTCGTAGCGCCATCCGGCCAGTTCGGGAGAATCCACCGACATCGCGTTCAAAGCGGCGTTGTGCATGAACGGGCTCAGGGAATGGGAAATGGGATCCCCGAGAACAACCAGCCGCTGTCCCGGCGGGGCACTCAGATCCAGGTTGTCCAGCGAATGCACGTGCATCGATTCGGATCAGGTCTCGCTCTGCCGCTGGTGGGTCTGCTCGAATTCCCGGACAAAGCTGCGGAAGCGGTTGGCCCAGCGCGGCTCGTTGCGCTTGTCGAAATGGACGACCAGGTTGCGGCACACGCGGCACAGGACCTCACCGACCGGGACCGGGGCAATGTGGTAGAACTCGGGCGAGACATGCTGGCTCTCCAGCAGTTCCCCCAACTCGGAGAGGCTGCGGAACCGGCCGCGTTCGAAGGGATCGATGTAAAACGGTTCCCCGCCCTGGAAGCAGCCCACCATGAAATGTCCCGGCAGGCTGATCGGCTCCAGTTGCATGCCCAGCCGCTGGGCGACCAGAAGGTAAATCGCGCTGAGGGTGATCGGGAGCCCCTTCCGCCGGCGGAAGACCGCGTCGATACAGCTGTTCAGCGGATCCTCGTAATCCTCGGTATTGCCGCGGAAACCGTATTCGTGGAAAAGCACCCGGTTGAGCAGCTTGCACTGCTCCTTGGGAGACATCGGGGCCACACCGATTTCCCGGCAGCGCCGGGCCAAGGTGTCCAGTCCGTCCTTGAGCGTCTTGACCTCCAGACCCGGGTTGACCACCCGGTTGATCAGGTAGAGGCCGGTCTCCAGGTCGTATCGCAAGCCGCGGATGAACTCCACCAGCATCCGGCTCGGATCCGGCTCGACCAGATTCTCCAGAAGCTGCCTCGCCTGGTGGCGGGCCGCCTCGCCGCTTTCCCGGACCGCCTTCTGGAGAATGCTCACCCCGGCCGGGCCGATCCTCTTGAACTCGGCTGCCAGGGCTTCCTGGACCACGGGAGAAGGGTCATCCAGCAACTGGATGAGGGCCTGTTCCCGTTCCTGACTGACGATCCGTTCCGCCATACTTCAATGAGAGGCGTTTTTCCTCCGCCGATCAACAGAATTCCTTTCCAGTCCGCGTAGTACGGGGGTGCCAAAGAAAATTGCTTGCATTTTGGACAGGCCCTTCTTTAGTTGCCCGTTTTTTCCAATGAAAGCGACAATCAAAACACAGGGAAGGCAATTTACCGTCCAGGAAGGGGATGTCCTGTTCGTCAACCGTTACCCGAACACCAATGACGGGGACTCCGTGACCATCGATACGGTTCTCGCCGTGGGCGAAGGGGAATCCATGCAATTTGGAAGCCCCACCGTTGAAGGCGCCTCCGTGCAGGCCAAGATCCTCGAAAACAAGCGGGGCAAGAAGGTCCTCGTTTTCAAGAAGAAGCGCCGCAAGGGCTACCGCAACAAGCGCGGACACCGCCAGGAACTGTCGGTGATCAAGATCGAATCCATTACCGCATAACCTCCAACCCAATTTTCAGTCATGGCACACAAGAAAGGTCAGGGAACCAGCAAGAACGGGCGCGACAGCAACAGCAAGCGTCTCGGTGTTAAGCGTTACGACGGCCAGGCCGTACAGGCCGGCACGATCCTCATCCGCCAGCGCGGGACCCGCTTCCACGCCGGCGACAACGTCGGGACCGGCCGGGACTACACCCTGTTCGCCCTCAAGGACGGCAAGGTCAAGTGGGACGCCGCCAACCGCAAGGTGGCCATCCTCGCCGAGGCCTGATTTTCCCGTCAGTCAATTTCCAGGGGCCGGATTGCCGAACAGGCATCCGGCCTTTTTATTTTTGGGAAATCTGGGTCGAGACCTCTCCGAGGATCTGTTTCAGGTTACCCAGGTGAAGGGGCTTGGAAATGTAATGGTCCACGCCGCCGGCCAGGATGCGCCGGCGCTCCTCCTGCAGGGCCAGGGCGGTCATGGCGATGATGACGATCCCCTGGGCCCGGTCCCCGCACTCCCCGGCACGGATCCGGCGGACCGTCTCCAGCCCGTCCAGGCGGGACAATTGCATGTCCATCAGGACCACGTTGTGCCGGTCCTCGGTCAGGACCGCCAGCGCCTTGTAACCGTCCGAGACCGCTTCCGTGGCGTAGCCCAGGCGTTCCAGGATTTCACAGATGAGCCGCGTGTTGACCGCATCGTCCTCGACCACGAGGATGCTCAGCGGGTGCTCCGCCGCGAAGGACTTGTCGAGGTAGTCCTGTTCACCGGGCTGGGCCAGCTCCTCGTCGTCGGAGGGATCCTTTTCCAGCCGGAGGACCACCATAAAGGTGGAACCCTTTCCGACCTTGCTCTCGAGGGAGACCCGGCCCCCCATCTTGTCGACCAGTTTCTGGACAATGCTCAGGCCGAGTCCGGTCCCGCCGTACTCGCGGGTGGTCGAGGTGTCCACCTGGTTGAAGGCCCGGAACAGTTCCGAGCGGTTCTCCTCGGGAATCCCGATCCCGGTGTCGATGACCCGGAACTCAAGGGTTATCCAGAGATCTTCCCGGTGAATGGCCTCCACCTCCAGACGGACGGACCCTTCATGGGTGAACTTGACCGCATTGGTCAGCAGGTTGAGCAGGATCTGGCGCAGGCGCAACGGATCGCCCCAGTAGTAGCCTTTCACATCCTCGCCAGCCTCGTAATCCATGTCGATCCCCTTCTCCCGGGCCCGGAAAAGAACCATCTCCATCGATTCCATGATGGTTGTCTCCAGGCTGAAGCGGACCCGCTCCAACTGCATCTTGTTGGATTCCAGTTTGGAAAAATCGAGGATGTTGTTGATCAGGTCCAGCAGGTCCTTGCCACTGCGCAGGATGATGTCGACATAGTCCCGCTGCTGCTCGTTCATGTGAGTCTGGTTGAGGAGGTCCGAGAAGCCGATAATGGCATTCATCGGGGTGCGGATCTCGTGGCTCATGATGGCCAGGAACTCGCCCTTGGCATTGTCGGCCGCCACCGCCATCTCCCGGGCCCGCACCAGCTGTTCCTGGATCATCTGGTTTTCAATGTAGGCCCGCAGGCTCTTGCTGATGGCCTGGATGACAGAGGAGACGTGCTGGTCATGCCCGGATCGCTCCAAGGAACTGCCGAAGAGAACAAACTTCAGCTTTCCGCCGTCGGGCCGGAATCCGATGATGGTCACCGACCGCATCCCGATCTGGCTGAGAAACTCGCGCGTTTCCTCGTTGGCCTCGGAGAAGTGCATCTCCCATGGCGTTCCACGTTCCAGGAACTCCCGCCACAAGGGGGAAACCCGCTCCAGGTCCGGCCCGTGGACCTTGTGCCGGCCAAACATGTAGGGATGTTCCCGCAACCATTCGTGGGTGCATTCCAGCATTTCATCGAGGGGCTGGTTGGCGTGGATCCGGTAGACCTGGATCATGTCCAGGCCGACCCCTTTGCCGATGCACTCGATGGACCGGCGCACCCCTCGGTGGAAATTCTTCTCGCGCAGGAGTATCCCCTCCGCCTCGGTCAGGGCCTTGAGAAGCATGTCCCGCTTCTGCAGGTCGTGCCGGGCCGTCTGGTTCTCGGTCAGGTCGTAGGAAACCACCATCACGGCGGGAGCATGGTCCCCTTCGGACTCGATCGGTGCAAAACGCCCCTCATAAACCCGGTCCTCGCCGTCCACCGAGATCGCGTAGCGGAGAATGGACAGGTCCCGGGTCCGAACCACCTCCTCGATGGTGTCCCGGAACTTGCGCGCCAGGTCGGGCGGATAAATGGATTCCAGCGGCTTGTTGCGGAAGGCGGTGATGCGATTCCGGAACTCGCTTCCGACGGGAGCGAAGATCTCGGAACAGACGCCGTTCTCCTGGAAAACCAGGGCCAGGTCGGGCATGGCATGGACAAAGGCCCGCAGCCGTTCCTCGTTGGTCCGCAGCTCGTCCTCGCGGTTGCGCAGCTCGGTCCAGGTCGCGGCCAGGTAGAGGGCGGTGGCGGAAACCACCCCGACATAGACCCAGAGGTAACCCGGGTGCTGGGAGATGGTCCGGGTGGCCCCGGGCCCGATGACTTCCGCCAGTTCCCAGACCGCCACGATGGCCACCAGCAGGTTGCCGACGGTGACGCCGCGCTGCCCGAAGCGGATGGCGGCCCAGGCCATGATCGGGAAGACGGCCAGTTCCAGCGGGTAATGCAGGGTGTCCACCGGGGCCCAGTTGCGGAAAATAAGGGCGCCCAGGAACAGTAGTGCGGCCAGCCAGACCAGCACCTCGACGGCCTGGTCGTTGCGCCAGTTGATATCAGTCCGCGAATACCAGACCAGAAGGAAAGGGGCCAGGATGAGGGTCCCGAGGGCGTCTCCGAGCCAGCGGAAATAGAGCAGGGACGCGAAATCGATACCCGGATCCGGGCCGAACAGGGTAATCGCCCCGGCGGTGATCAACCCGCTGAGCAGCGGCAGGGCCAGGACCGCGACAAAAAGAAAGGCGGTGACATCGCGGATGCGCTCCAGACTGTTGGAAAAGCGCAGGAAACGGCGCAGGACGGTCGCCGCAAGGTAAGCCAGCAGCCCGTAGGCGAGCCCGAAAAGCAGGGCGTCGGGGATGCCCCCGCCGATCCACAGGCGGGACAGGAAGGCACCGATGACGATTACCGGAAGCAGGTACCGGCGCCCCGAAAGCAGGAAGACCAGGCCCAGTCCGGCCGGGGGCCAGATCAGCGCGGCTTGATCATGCCGGGGGATCATTTCCAGGCCGATTCCCGCCGCTCCCAGATATAGAAGAATGGCCACCACATGGTTGACCAGGAGGGGATAGCGCTTGGGCCCTGCTTGCTCGCTTGCTCGCATCACGATTCCTTATCAGTGTGGGGGGGAATCCTCAATGCTTCAAGCCCCGACTCGGAGGGGGCCTATCTTTGACAAAGGATTTGCATCTTCGGACTGGTAATGGGACCCGGCATGCGTACGGTGGCCACATGCCCATTTACGTCTACGAAATCATCCATGAGGATGGCTCCGCCGGCGAGCGTTTCGAGATCCAGCAGTCGATGAAGGATCCCGCCCTGGAACGGCACCCGGAAACCGGGGAAATGGTCCGGCGGGTGTTTCTGCCGCCCAACCTGTCCAGCCGCTACACTCCCGGACAGACGAAGAGCAAGCTGGAGAACAAGCGCCTGGAAAAGGCGGGATTCACCAAGTACGAAAAGGACAAGGTTTCCGGCAAGTACCACCGGGTGGCCGGCAACGCCGGTCCGGCCGAGATCAAGCGCCCGGCCGACCTGCAGTAGGCCCTAGGGCTTGCGGAACCAGCTTCCGTCGGGTTTCTGGAGCCAGACTCCGGAACGGGCCCGGGCGGCAATCTGGAGGGCGCGCTGCTGGCCCACTTCCGCCACCGTCTGGCCGGTACGCTGGGCCACCGACTGGTAGAGGATGCGGCGGTCGGCGTTTTCCGCCTC
>CAJXMX010000125.1 GCA_913056355.1 uncultured Opitutales bacterium | reverse complement strand
ACGGCGACCACCGAGATCTACACTCTTTCCCTACACGACGCTCTTCCGATCTTCCGGATCGCGGAGCCCGATACGGACACGGTAGTCCGACATCCCCAGCGTGGAGAAGACGGTCTTGACCAGGTCCAGGCAGCCCTGGATTTCCGCTTCCACCTGTTCCTCTGTGCAGAAAATATGGGCATCGTCCTGGGTAAAGCCGCGGACGCGGGTCAGGCCGTTCAATTCACCCGATTGCTCCCAGCGGTAGACGGTGCCGAACTCGGCCAGCCGGATCGGGAGGTCCCGGTAACTGTGTGGCTGGGAATCGAAAATCTTGATGTGCATCGGGCAGTTCATCGGCTTCAGGAGGTAGCCGTCGACCTGGCCGGAATCGAGCCGGTTGCTCAGGTCCGCGCAGGAGCAGCCTTCACTGGCCAGTTCATCGAGGCTGTCCCGCTCGATGACCGGGGTAAACTGCGATTCCTTGTAGTAGGGGAAGTGCCCGCTGGTCCGGTACAGGCCGAGTTTGCCGATGTGGGGCGTAAAGACCTGCGCGTAGCCCTGCTTGCGGAGCTCCTCGGCGATGAAGGTCTGCAGTTCCTGGCGGATGATGGAGCCGCGGGCGGTCCACAGGACCAGCCCCTGGCCGACCGCTTCGTCGATGTGGAAGAGCTGCAGTTCGCGGCCGAGCTTGCGGTGATCGCGCTTGCGCGCCTCCTCCAGCCGGTCCATGTGCTGCTGCAGCTCGTCCTTGGTCGGGTAGGCGGTACCGTAAATGCGCTGCAGCTGCTTGTTTTTCTCGTCGCCGCGGTGGTAGGCGCCGGCGATGTTGAGCAGCTTGAAGGCCTTGATCTTCTTGGTGTAGTTGACGTGCGTCCCGGCGCAGAGATCGACGAATTCGCCGTTGCGGTAGAAGCTGATCGGGTCCCCTTCCGGAATGTCCGCCAGGCGGCCCAGCTTGTAGCGTTCCTGGCCGCGTTCCCGGATCAGCTTTTCCGCCTCCTCCCGCGTGGACTCAAAGCGCTCAAACCGCTGGTTCTCCTTGATGACCTTGGCCATCTCGGCCTCGATCTTCTCAAGGTCCTCCATGGTGAAGGTATGGTCCAGGTCGAAATCGTAGTAAAACCCGCTCTCCGTGGGCGGGCCAATGTCGAGCTTGGCATCCGGAAAGAGCCGCAACACGGCCGTGGCCAGCACATGGGCGGCGGAGTGTCGGATTTCCTCCAGTGGTGTCATTTCTTTCATGGTAAAGGGCGTGGGGCCTGATGAATTGAGAAAACCTCCGTTAAGACCCGAATCGGCCAATTAGTCAAGGGTCCGGGGGGAGCCGAAAAAATTAGCCTGAAGGTTTGCCGAGGCCGTTCTCATCCTTACGGTCGGTGCGTTAATGAGCATCGAAATCGAGAGCTTCGAACTGCCCCCGATCGGAACCCAGTGCTACCTCCTGAGCAATCCCAGCCGTCAGGAGTTCGCGGTCTTTGACGCCCCCCTGAATGCCTGGCCGACGGTCGAGCGCTACGCGGTCCGGAGCGGCTACACATTGACCGGCCTGTACTTCACCCACGGCCACTGGGACCATACCCTGGACGGCTGGCTTTTCAACCAGGCGGACGTGCCTTGCCATGCCCACAAAGGGGATGACTTCCTGTTCGAGAAGCCGGGAATCATGGCCTCCTTCTCCATCCCCGGGGTCGAGATGCGCCCCTGCCGGATTCAGGAATGGCTGCAGGACAGTTTCCGGATCGAGATTGCCGGCCGCCCGGTGGAGGTGCGTTCCGTGCCCGGACACAGTCCCGGGAGCATCCTCTACTGGTTCGTCGAGGACGGCCTGGCCATTACCGGGGACGCCCTCTTCAACGGAAGTGTCGGGCGGACCGATTTCCCCGGCTGTTCCTTCGAGCTCCTGCGGGATTCGATCCTGAACCGGATCTACACGCTGCCGGACGAGACGGTCCTTTACCCCGGACACGGACCGGAGACCACGGTTGGCCGGGAAGCTGCTTCCAACCCCTTTGTCCGCAGATGACTCTCAGATGAAAAATGAAGCCTACATGCTGGCGGCCCTCGAGGAGGCCCGGAAGGCGATGGGAAAGACCCATCCCAATCCGGCGGTGGGGGCGGTCGTGGTCCACCGGGAACAGGTCGTGGCCCGGGGGCACACCGAACCGGCCGGCGGCCGTCACGCGGAAATTGTCGCCCTCGACGCTTTCCGTGAGACCGGCCTGCAGGTAGATGCAAGCACGGCCCTGGTGGTCACCCTGGAACCCTGCAGCACCCGGGGACGGACGCCGCCCTGTACCGGAGCCATTATTGAATCCGGCATCCGGAAGGTCTTAGCCGGAGCCGTTGATCCCAATCCGAGACACGCCGGGCGGGGATTCGAGGTCCTGAAAGAGGCCGGCCTTGACGTGACGCCGGGCATCCTGGCCGGGGATTGCGAGGACCTGAACCTGATTTTCAACTGGCGGATGACGGAGGGACGGCCCTTTTTCGCCGGCAAGATCGCCACCACCCTGGACGGCCGGATCGCCACCCGGGGGGGGCTTTCCAAATGGATCACCGGGACCGAGGCGCGGGCCGACGTGCACCGCTGGAGACGCTATTTCCCCGCCATTGCAGTCGGGGCCGGCACGGTCCTGGCCGATAATCCGGCCCTGACGGCCCGGATCGGGGGTGAGGAGGAATGGTGCCCCGTACGGTTCATATTCGACCGGCACCTGATCACCTTCAAGGACGGCACTTTCAAGGTTTACAGCGATGCCTGGCGGGAGAGAACGATTGTCGTCAGCTCGCGGGCCCACCTGGGCCGGATCCGCAAGCTGGAAGAGGAGACCGGAATCCGTTTCTGGGCCATCGAGTCCGGACTGGAGGATGGCGGGCTTCCGGAGTTTGCCCAGCGCTGCCATAAAGAGGGGATCGACGGGATGTTCCTCGAGGGTGGGGCGCACCTGCTCAGTTCGTTCCTCAATTTCCGGTATCTGGATTACCTGTTCGCCTACCGCGCCCCGAAGCTGCTGGCGGATGCCAGCGGCCTGGCTCCTTTCACCGGGCAGGAACCGGTGACCATGCAGGACACCGTCACTTTGCGGGCAATTCGCCAGGCTGGCTTCGGCGACGACCAGTTGATGCGCGGATTCGTGGTTTATCCCAACCAGAAAGAGGATCAGGAGTAAGGGCCGATGGAGGTTTACCTGGCAACGGGCAATGCCCACAAACTGGAGGAGTTCCGGCAGATGGTGGAACAGGGGCAATTGCCGGTGCGCCTGCACAGCCCGGACGAGATCGGCGGCATGCCGGAGGTCGAGGAAACCGGGACCAGCTTGGAGGAGAACGCCAGGATCAAGGGACAGGCCCTGCTGGCCAGGATTCCGACCGGCTCATGGGTCCTGGCCGATGACAGCGGGCTGCTGGTCGACGCCCTGGACGGTGCGCCCGGCGTCCACTCCGCCCGGTACGCGGGTCCGGTCAGCAACGCGGCCGCCAACAACATCAAGCTCCTCCACGAGCTGCACGAGGTTCCCATGGATAAACGCACCGCCCGGTTCAGCTGCGTGCTCTACTTCGCCCGTGAAGGCGGGGAACATTACTTTTCCGGATCCTGCGAGGGACATATCCTGACGGTTCCCTCCGGCCACCAGGGCTTCGGTTATGACCCGCTTTTCCAACCGCTTGGTTATTCCCTGACCTTTGCCGACCTCGACAGCGAGACGAAGCACCAGCTGTCGCACCGGGGCCGCGCGGTCGAGGCCTGGACCGCTTTCCTGGCCTCCCTGGAATCCTAGGCCTGGCCGGCTGTTTCCCGCGGCTCGACGGCGGCCAGCTTGTCGCAGATGTCGCGGATCAGGAATTCCGGGGTGGAAGCGCCGGCGGTGACGCCGATCTTCCGGTACTGGTTCAACCCGGTTTCCTCGATTTCCGCCGAAGTCTCGATGTGGTAGGTGGGGAGGCCGGTCTTGCGGGCCAGCAGGGCCAGCTTGCAGGTGTTGGCCGAATGGTGTCCGCCAATGACCACGAAGGCTTCCACCCCCTCCTCGAAGAGAATGGCTATGTCCCCCTGACGGTCCTTGGTGGCGCCGCAGATGGTGTCGATGACCACCGCCTCCGGGTACTTTTGGCGCAGGTGGGAGCCGAGCTTCTGGAAGTCGTCCGTGAACATGGTGGTCTGCGAGACCATGACCACCTTGTCGCCCAGATCGGGCAGGGCGTCGATATCCTCCTCGGACTGTACCGGATAGCCGCGACCCTCGGTGTAACCCAGCAGGCCGATGACTTCAGGATGGTTCCTGTCCCCGAAAATGACCGTGTTGTAGCCCTTCTTGGCGTGCAGCCGGATCTTGCCGGCCACGATGCCCACGTCCGGGCAGGTCGCGTCCTTGAACTCGATGCCCAGGCTCTTCAGGTATTTGCGCCGCTCCGGGGAGATGCCATGGGCCCGCACCACCAGGACCGCGTTCTCCTGGCCGGCGTTGAGGTCCAGCTGGGTCGAGCTCTGGTAATCGCCGACCTCGCGGATGCCCTCCGCCTGCAGCTTGTCCATCATCTGGCTGTTGTGGATCAACGGTCCGTCGGTGTAGACCGGTCGCTTGCCGCTGGTGGCGAAGTCCCGGGCTATGTCAATGGCCCGTTCCACGCCCCAGCAAAATCCCGCACTCTGTGCCCTGATGACGATCATGGTGTATAAGGTTGGCTAATTTGGCTGAATGTCAATGGGACATGGGACGGATGGGAAATGGGACCAAGGGAACTTATGAAACTTATGTGATGGGACTTATGCGACTGATGGACAACAGGAAAGAGGATATCTCACTTGGATTCAGGAGCGCATATCCGGAAAACACATTGGTCCTCTATGTCCCGTTGGTCCCATATCCCATGAGTCCCCTGTCCCCTCCCTCACTCCTTGCTGGTCTTGACCTCGACCACGTCGTGGGGGGCGGATTCGCGCTGGCCGGCCGGGGAGACCCGGATGTAGCGGGCCCGCTGGCGCAGCTCGGACAGGTCCCTGGCCCCGAGGTAGCCCATGCCGCTCTGGAGGCCGCCGACCAGCTCCCGCAGGGCGTCGTCGAGGCTGCCGGAGACTTCCTTCAGGGCCTCGATCCCCTCGGCGGCCACCTTGGAGGATTTCTGGGACTGCTTGTCGTGGCCGTAGCGGGCGGCCGAACCGGCCTTCATGGCCCCGTGGCTGCCCATGCCGCGGTACTGCTTGTAGAGTTTGCCGTTGATTTCCATCAGGGTGCCGGGCGCCTCCCGGCAACCGGCGAAGAGCCCGCCGGCCATGACCGCGTTGGCCAGGGTCAGGGCCTTGACGATGTCGCCGCTCTTGGTGACGCCGCCGTCGGCGATGATCCGGGTGCCCGTCCGGGCCGCGGCCTGGGAGCAGACGTAAAGCGCCGTCAGCTGCGGAATGCCGACACCGGCCACGATGCGCGTGGTGCAGATGGATCCGGGGCCCTGGCCGACCTTGACCGCGTCGGCCCCGCATTTGCTGAGATACTCGACCCCCTCGGCGCTGGTCACGTTGCCGGCCACCAGGGTCAGTTCCGGGAACTCGCCGCGCAGCAGTTTGACCATGTCGCCGACTCCGGCGGAATGGCCATGGGCGGTGGAGACTGCCAGGACATCGACCCCTTCCTCCACCAGGGCCGCGGCGTGGGCCAGGATCCGTTCCCGGTCGAGGTCGCCGGTCTTGTTCCGGGTGGCGGAAATGGCCGCCCCGCAAACCAGGCGGAAAGAGGCGTCCCGGGCCGGGCGGACCTCGGCGTTTTCCTCATCCCGGATGCGCTCGATGTCGGACATGGTGAAGAGCCCCTTCAGGAGGCCCTCGTCGTTGAGGACGATCAGCTTGTGGATGCCCATGTGCTCGGTGAAAAACTTGTCCGCCACGCCGATCGGATCGTCGGCGATCTCCTTTTCCTGGATGGTGTAGACGTCCTCCAGGGGCGTCATGGCGTCGGCCACCTTGACCCCGCGGTAGCGGTTCTTGACCACCCGTCCACGGAGCAGCCCGAGGAAGCGGTTCTTGATATCCACCACCGGGAAGGTGTGGAACTTGAAGCCGCGGGCCTCGATCATCTCCAGGACATCGCCGATAAAGCTCTCCGGGCTGACCGCGATCGGGTCCTGGATCAGGCCGTGCACGTCGTTCTTGACCTTGGCCACCTCCCGCACCTGCCGTTTTTCCGACATGTTGTAATGGATGATGCCGAGTCCGCCGTTGCGGGCCATGGCGGCGGCCATTTCCGCCTCGGTGACGGTGTCCATGTCCGCCGAGATCATGGGGATGTTGAGCACCAGTCGCTCCGAGAGGCGGGTATCCAGACGGGTCAGCCTGGGAAGGATCTCGCTGTAGCGCGTGGCCAGGGTGATGTCGTCATAGGTCAGGCCAACGGCGGCGTTGTCGTGGAAGAACGCATCGGCGTCCTTGTAGAAGAGCAGGTCCGTTTCGGAAAGTTGGTTTTGCTGCGCCATTGTCCACTTGAAAGGACCTGAATTTCTTGAATCAAGCAGAATCTGCCTGTTGCCGGAAAAAAGCGGGCGCCGGGCTGCCAAGGCCAGGGTCCCCACCGTCCCGGCCGGACCATCCTGCTGGACAGATCCGTTCCGCAATCGCTAAGGTGATGGCATGAAATACCGAGAGTTGGGCCGGACCGGCCTGCAAGTTTCCACCCTCAGTTTCGGCGCCTCCTCCCTGGGGGGCGTCTTCCATGAGATCCGCCTGGCCGATTGCATCGAGACGGTTCATGCGGCGCTTGAGGGTGGGATCAACCTGATCGATGTCTCGCCCGCCTACGGGGAAACCCTGGCCGAGACCAACCTCGGCAAGGCCTTGCAGGGCATTGATCGGGACCGCTACTACCTGGCGACCAAGATTGGCAGTTATTCCGAGGCCCGCGGGGACTACGATTATTCGCGGCAGCGGACCATCGACAGCGTCCAGGCCAGTCTGGAGCGTCTCGGGGTGGACCATGTCGACATCATCCAGTGTCACGATATAGAGTTTGCCGACCATGACGTGGTGGTTAACGAGACCCTGCCGGCCCTGGCCGAGCTGCGGGATCAGGGACTGGTCCGCTTCATCGGGATTACCGGACTCCCCTTGAACATATTCCCCAAGATCCTCGACCGGGTCCCGGTGGGCACCATCGACACCATCCTGTCCTTCTGCCACTATGAGCTGAACAACACCATGCTGGCGGACATGATCCCCTACCTGAAAGGGAAGCAGGTCGGCATCATCAACGCCTCCCCGACCGGCATGGGCCTGCTGACGCCCCAGGGCGCGCCGGACTGGCATCCCTCAAGTAAAACCATCCGGGAGGGCTGCGCCAGGGCGGTCGCCTACTGCAAGGAAAAGGGCATCGATATCGTCAAGCTGGCGGTCCAGTTCGCCTGCGCCCACGACGACATCGCGACCACCCTGGTCGGGACTGCCCGGCCGCAGAACATCCGCAACAATATCGAGTACGTGGACGAGCTGATCGACCAGGACGCCCTCGCGGCGGTCCTGGAGATCCTCGGTCCGATTCACAATTTCAACTTTACCCGGGGCCTGCCCGAGCACCGGGACCAAATCGTAGGCTGAGCCATGGAAACCCTGATCCTGGAAAAACCCGGCCGGCTCCTGGCCGGCGATCGAGCCGAACCGGCCGCTCCCGGCGCGGGGGAAGCCCTGGTCCGGATCCACCGGGTGGGGGTCTGCGGGACGGACCTGCACGCCTTCCACGGCCGCCAGCCGTTCTTTGCCTTTCCCCGGGTCCTCGGCCACGAGCTGGGGGTCGAGGTCCTGCAGGTCGGCGATGGCGTGGAGCATTTAAAGCCCGGCGACTGCTGCTGCGTGGAGCCCTACCTGAACTGCGGGACCTGCATTGCCTGCCGCAACGGCAAGCCCAACTGCTGCGAGGCGATCTCGGTCCTCGGGGTTCACCAGGACGGGGGAATGACCCGGAAGCTCGTGCTGCCGGCCCGCAAGTTGCATCCCTCGGCCAGCCTCAGCCACGATCAGCTGGCCCTTATCGAGCCGCTGGCCATCGGCTGCCATGCCGTGGCCCGGGGCAATCCCCGGGCCGGGGAGACGGTCCTGGTCATCGGGGCCGGCCCGATCGGTATGGCGGTCATCCAGTTTGCCCTCGAGCGCGAAACGCGGGTCATCGTCATGGATATCAACGACGAGCGCCTTGACTTCTGCCGACGCCAGCTCGGCGTTCAACTCACCCTGCGGGCCGACGTCGAGGACCTCCCGGGGGAATTGCGCAAGCTGGGCGACGGCGACCTGCCGACGGCTGTCTTCGACGCCACCGGCAGCCCGGCCGCGATGCACAAGAGCTTCGAGTTGCCGGCCCACGGGGGACGGATCGTCTTTGTCGGCCTCTTCCAGGGCCAGCTTTCCTTCGAGGATCCCCTGTTCCACCGGCGGGAGCTGACCATCATGGGCAGCCGCAATGCGCTTCCCGCAGACTTCACGCGGATCATCCGCCTGATCGAGGAAGGGCGGATCGATACCAATCCCTGGATCACCCACCGGGCGCCCCTGGCCGAGGTGCCGGGAGTGTTCGGCGATTGGGCCAATCCGGCGACCGGGGTCCGCAAGGCCATGATCCACGTCGCGGATTGACGGGGCTTTGTTAATTTCCCGCGCCCGGCTGGCGGAGTTTGCCCAGTTCGCTTCGCGGAATGTGGGCCCGCAAGCGGATCTGCTTGGGCTGCGCGTAGCGCGGCAGGCGGTTCCGCAGGGCCTCCCGCAACGGCTCCTCGCTGAACTCTCCTTCCATCGGCACCACTTCCAGGACGACGCCCCGGCCCCATTCCGGATCGTCCTCCCCGGTGCAAAAGGCGTCCAGCACCAGACCGGAGGACAAGGCCGCCGCTTCCACCTGTTCCGGATGCACGTTTTCACCTCCCGTGATGATGACCCGGTCCGCCCGGCCGTGAACGTGCAGGCGCCCTTCAGCATCCAGGTGCCCGAGGTCGCCGCTCCGCAACGGGTCTCGGGAAAATTCGCCGGAGGCCGGCCAGTAGCCCAGCAGGTTGGACGGGGAGTGAATGAGGATCCGATGGTCCGGGCCAATCCCGATCCGGGCATGGGGAAGGGGCTTGCCCACGCCTTCAACCCCGGAGAGGAAGTCCTCCGCGTCGAGCAGGGTCACCATGGCCGCCGTTTCAGTGGAGCCGAAGCAGGGGGACAGGCGCAGGCCCAGCTCGCGGGCGGCGGCCAGGAGATCCGGGGGGCAGCCCGCCCCGCCCAGCAGGATCTGGCCGAAAGATTGCAGAAGCCTGCGTGATTCCGGTTCCGCCAGCATGCGCCGGAGCTGGGTCGGGACAAGGGAGAGGGAGGCCTGGCGGAGCGGGAAGGGCGCCTCTTCCAGGGAGGCGGCGTCCCGGTAATTCGCGAAGTGGACCCGGCCCCCGCAGGCGGCGGCCCGGAACACCGGCATCAGTCCCCCCACATGGTGCGGCGGCAGGACATTGACCGCGTGCAGGATACCGGCGGATCCGCACTTTTCTTCGAAGCCCCGGGCAGCGGCGGATAGCGTATCGGAATTGTGGATACAAAAGCGGGGCAGGCCCGAGCTTCCGCCGGTCGGGACCAGGATGACCGGGCCAGCTTCCGCCGGCCGGCCGGCCAGTTGTTCCTCCAGCCTGCTTCTCCAATCCCCGGGCCAGGCCGGATCCATGAGGATGAGATCCCGTTCCCGTTCCAGTCCCGCCAGGAAACCGGTCCAGAAGAGCCGGGGCTCGGCCTGCGCGAGGTGCAGCGTTTCCCCGAGCGGCCCGGCGGCGGGCAGGGGACCCAGGGTCTTCCTCAGCTTTCCGGCAAGTCCTTCCATATCTTTTCCATTTCCGCCGGCCGGAGCGTGCGGATCCATCCGTTGTCCTGGGGGGCGCGGAATGGATCGGCAAACCAGTCCTGGGTGCCAAAACCATGGTCGACACTGTTGAAAGGCCCCGTGAGGCGAACCAGGGAACTTAACCCGATTCCCGTCTCGAAGGCCGAGGAGAGGACCACCTTCTCCGGCCTGGTGGCGAGGGCGGCCAGCCAGCGGTCGGGCAGGCCGGAAAGGGACGGCTTTATAATCCAGTACCCGGGCCAGCCCAGTTCCAGCCATTGTGACAAGCCATCCCGCGAAAGGGATTCATCGAGTGCCAGCGGAACCGGGGATTCCTCAGCCATGCGGACCATGTCCGAGGGAGCACAGTCATAGGGGAACGGTTCCTCGATGAACTCGATCTGCTCGGCGAACAGGCCCAGGTGATGCTGCCAGAAGTGCCAGGATTCCTGGTCCCAGGACTGGTTGGGATCGAGCCGCAGGCGCTCCCCCGGCTTCAAGGTATGGATGATCGCCGTCAACCAGTTCCACTCCCGGTCGGCGGACTCGCAGCCGAGCTTGATCTTGAAGGTCTTCATTCCGGAAGCCCGGAGCAGGGCCACGCTTTCCGCAGACTTGGGCCCGATGGTCAGGAGCCCGGCCAGGCAGGCCTCCGCCTGCCCCGCCTGGGGACTGGCGTCGAAGGCCGCCGACCACAGGCCGAAGGCGGTCGCGGGAGGGGCTGTGGAAAGGGCTTCCCGCCATTGTTCCTCCGTCAAATCCCCCTCCACGGACTGCAGGAAATCTCCCGCCTCGGCCATGGATTCCGAGCCGAATTCCGACAGCGGTGCAACCTCCCCGTAACCGGCGCTGCCACTATCCCGGTCTTGCCAGCGGATCAACCAGCCGTGCCGTTGGGACCATTCCCCACGGGAGGTCCGCAGGGTCCGGATCATGCGCCGGCGATAGGGACGGCAGGAAAGGCCGATGGCGCGATCTTGAGACATGAATTCTGCATAACAGCTTCCTCCCCGGTCGCAAGTTCACGCTTTCAGGAATAATCCCGGAAGGCCGGTTACGGTTGTTGTTGAAAATGCACTTGGTTCCGTCAAAAAGGAGCTATGCCAGTACCGTTGCTTGACCTGACCCGACAGCATGCACCGCTTGAAAAAGCCTTCAAGGAGGCTATCGACAGGGTGATTGCCAGCAACCAGTTTGTCCTCGGACCGGATGTCAAGGCCCTCGAGGCCGAAGTGGCGGCCTACTGCGACTGTCAATACGCCGTCGGCCTGAGTTCCGGAACGGATGCCCTCCTGGTGGCCTTGATGGCCATGGAGATCGGTCCCGGCGATGAGGTCCTTTGCCCGTCCTTCACCTTTTTCGCCACCGCCGGAAGCGTGGCCCGCCTGGGCGCCGTTCCGGTCTGGGTGGATGTCCTGCCGGACACCTACAACATCGACCTGGCGGACGCCCTCGACAAGGTCACGGAAAAGACCAGGGCCATCATTCCGGTCCACCTGTTTGGCCAGGCCGCCGAGATGGAGTGCGTCATGGCCTTCGCCAAAAAGTACAACCTCCGGGTCCTGGAGGATGTGGCCCAGGCCATCGGGGCCCGGTATGGCGACCAGAAGGTGGGCAGTTTCGGCGATTTCGGCGCCCTCAGTTTCTATCCGACCAAGAATCTCGGCGGTTTCGGCGACGGGGGCATGCTGGTGACCAATGACGGGGACCTGGCCGAGCGCGCCGTCTGGTTGCGCAACCACGGGATGAATCCGAAGTACTACCACAAGTACATCGGGGGCAACTTCCGGCTGGATTCCATCCAGGCCGCCCTGTTGCGGATCAAGTTGCCCCACCTGGAGGATTACCATGCCGCCCGGGCCGTCCATGCCGAGGCCTACACGGCCAACCTCAAGGGGCACGGTGGAGTCATCTGTCCACGGATTATTCCCAAGGCCCACTCCGTCTGGAACCAGTACACCCTGCGGATCCCGGACAAGAAACGGGACGCCTTCCGGGAACACCTGGCCTCCCGCGGCATCGGCTCCGAAATTTACTATCCCCTCGGCCTGCACGAGCAGGAATGCTTCAAGGGCGTCGGGCGGGGCGGCGATCTCCAGCCCGTAGAACTCCCTGAGCTCTCCCACAGTGGTGCTCCCCCGGAGGGGAAACTCCACCAGATGGGGGAGTTCCGGCGCCGCCTCGGTGAACAGCCGGTCCACCAGGGGCCGGAGCTCCCGGTTCATGATGACGAAGACGAAGTCGCCCCGGCGCAGCTCGGTATTCCCTCCCGGCGGCACCGTCCGGTGCTCCCGGGCCACCATGGCCACCAGCGACCCCTCGGGGAACGGGAGGTCCCGGATCCGCATCCCGGCCGCCCGCGATTCCTCCTGGACGGCGTACTCCACGATGTCCGCATCCACA
>CAJXMX010000124.1 GCA_913056355.1 uncultured Opitutales bacterium | reverse complement strand
CCGCCCCGCAACAGGTGACTCCAGCGGCCGCGACCCAGGGCTCGCCGCGGCCGACGCCCCCGCGCCGCCGGGTCATCCGGCCCACCTCGCGCACCGGCAGCACCACCACCGCCCGTCGTCCCGTCATCCGTCGCAGAACGCCAAACCAATGACTTCGCCCAACCCATCCGCACCCGAACCCGTCCTGGCCAGCCTCGATCCCGACCAGCTGGCCAACCTGGAAAGCGCCCCCCGGCAGAACCGCCTGGCCTTGCTGGCCCAATTAAGGCGGCGGCCGGAATCGGAAGTCCTCCGGTCCCTGGCCGCGGAGACCGGGCTGGAGGTCCGGGAGGATTTCGAGTTGCCCGACGACGCCTCGGAGATCCTTCCCCTGCGGATCATGCACGAGTACCAGTGCCTGCCCTTCCTCGAGGACGGGGATCGCGACGACCTCATCCAGCTGGTCACGGTCTGGCCCCCTTCGTCGGAGATGGACGAATGGGTCTACGCCGTCAGCGGACGGCAGCCGGTCTGGTATCTCGGCCCCCCCAACCGTATCAGCGACACCATTACCCAGCGCTACGGGGTCGGCGCCGATTCCCTCATCGAGTCGGACATCGCCACCGAGGATTCCGGCCGCCTGGAGGAAGTCGAGGAGGACGAGAACGCGGCCCTGATCCGCTTCGTCAACGAGGTCATCGCCAAGGCGGTGGACGACCGCGCCACGGACATTCATTTCGAGCCCCTCAAGGATTCCCTGCAGATCCGCTACCGGATCGACGGGGAGCTGGTCCCGATCCGGGTTCCGGACAACCTGATCCGCTTCCAGGGAGCCATCATCTCCCGGCTCAAGATCATGGCCAAGCTCAACATCTCCGAGAAACGGCGCCCCCAGGACGGGCGCATCGTCTACAAGGGCAAGGGGACCGAGCTGGACATCCGTATTTCAACCATGCCCACCATGTACGGGGAAAGCGTTTCCCTGCGGCTCCTGAACCAGAAGAACCAGCCCCTCTCGATGGAGGAACTGGGCATGCTCAAGGGGGACCAGAACCGCATCAAGCGCGTCCTCGACCTGCCCTACGGGATTATCCTCGTCACCGGCCCCACCGGGTCCGGCAAATCCACCTCGCTGACCGCCTTCATCCGGCAGATCAATTCCCCGGCCCGCCGCATCATCACCGTCGAGGATCCGGTGGAATACGAGGTCGAGGGGGTCAACCAGACCCAGGTCCACAGCGAGATCGGCTTTACCTTTGCCAGCGCCCTGCGCCACATTCTCCGCCAGGACCCGGACGTCATCATGGTCGGGGAAGTACGCGACTCCGAAACCGCGGACATCGCCATCCGGGCCGCCCTGACCGGCCACCTGGTCCTGAGCACCCTGCACACCAACGATGCGCCCGGCGCCCTGACCCGGCTCATCGACATGGAGATCGAGCCTTTCCTGATCGCCTCCGCGGTGGAAATGATTCTCGCCCAGCGACTGGTTCGCCGCCTGTGCTCCAAGTGCGCCCAGCCGGGCGATTATTCTCAGCATTACCTGAGGGAGTGCCTCCACGCCCTCGACCTTGAGCCGACCCCGGAACGCCTCGGGGCGACCATCCTCGATCCGGTCGGCTGCGAGGCCTGCCGCGGCCTCGGTTATCGTGGCCGGGTCGGCATCTTTGAAATCCTCCGCGTGGACGACTCCATCCATGAGCTGATCGTGCAGAAACGTTCCGCCCGGGAGATTCGCCATGAAGCCTTGAAGTACGGCATGACGACCCTCCAGATGAGCGGCTGGGAGCAGCTCGCCCTGGGGCGGACCTCCCTGAACGAGATCATGCGCTACAGCAGGGCCGACGAGGAAGAGGAATAGCCTGCCCGATGCCGCGCTTCGCTTACAAAGCCCTCGACAGCACCGGCCGCACCCTTTCCGGGGAAGCGGAATCCCCCGACCGCAAACGCCTGCTCCAGCAACTGGCCCAGAAAGGCCTCAAGCCGGTGGCCGTGGAATTCCTCGGGGAACAGGTGGCCTCGGACGAGGAAGTCGAGCATATCGACTTCTTCCGCCAGTCCGCCCGCCGGTCCCGTTTCAAGTTTTTCAAAGCCGGCAAAAGCACCCTCGCCCTGGAGTTCCTCAAGCGCCTGCACGTGCTCCTCTCCTCCGGAATGTCCATCGGGGATGCCGTCAGCCTCCTCAGCCAGCGGCTTTCCGACCCCCAGATGAAGGAGCTCTGCGAATCCGTCTGGAAGCGCCTCAGCGAAGGCCACACCCTGGCTTCCGCGATGCGGGCCGAGAACGCCATTTTCCAGCCCTCCACGGTCCACCTTGTCGAGGCGGGCGAGGCCAGCGGCAACCTCAAGCCGGTCCTGGAGAGGGTCGTGGCCTACATGGAGGAGGTTCGCGATGTGCGCAAGCGGTTGATCAGCAACCTCACCTACCCGGCTTTTGTCCTCTCCACGGCGGTGGTGGTGATCATTATCCTCCTGACCTTCCTGCTGCCGCGCATCGAGACCATGCTGGACCAGCTGGGCGGGGAACTGCCCCTGATCACCAAGATGCTCATTTCCGGCTCCAACGCGGCCATCACCTTCGGTCCCTACCTGCTCCTCGGGATTATCGGCGTAGTGATCGGTTTGCGACAATGGCGCAAAAGCGCCTCCGGCCGGCGGACCACCGACCTCTGGCTCTTGAAGACCCCCATCATCGGCCGCATCTACCTCTATTCAAACATCTACGGGACCACCAACCTGATGTCCACCCTGCTGGGCAGCGGGGTCAACACCACCGAGACCCTGCGTCTGGTTGAGCGGACCATCCCCAACCTCATTCTCCGGGGCAAGTTTGCCTCCGCCCGCAAGCAGATTCAGGAAGGGGTCTCCATGGCCACCGCCATCCAGCGGGTGCACTACATGCCGGACCTGGCCATGGACATCCTGACCGTCGGGGAAAACACCGGGAACATCGTCACCAGCCTCAACGACATCAACAAGATCTACCGGGAGGAATTGACCAAGTCCCTCAACATCCTGACCAATACCACCGTCGCCGTCGCCCTCGGCGGGGCCATTTTTTTGGTGGCCGTCATTGCCGTCAGTGTCGTCTTCAGCGTGCTCAGTGTCGGCCAGTCCCTGCAGCTGTAGTAAAACAGGGCCCGCCAACCGGTTCCGGATTTTTGCTTTGCACATTGCGGGGGAGGATTTAGTCTACCCAATTGACGCGGCACAGCCTGGAAGCCTCCCCCGTTTCCATGGCGTTCCGCTGCTAACGGAAGGAAGTCCATCAATGACTGAACCCATACACGAAGAAACCATTGGCGAAATGCCGGACGGGAGTCCCATCAAGGCCTACACGCTGCAAAACGATCAACGCCTGCGGGCGACCTTTCTCAATTACGGCGGAATCCTCGTCGAACTGGAGGTCCCGGACAAGATCGGGGTCCCCGACGACATCACCCTCGGGCTGGATTCGGTGGAAGAGTACGTGGAACACAATCCGGCCTATTTCGGGGCGGTGGTCGGCCGGTTCGCGAACCGGATCGCGATGGGTAAATTCAAGCTGGAGGGCGAGGAATACGAACTTCCGTTGAACGAGGAAAAGGCCCACCTGCACGGCGGTCCGGAGGGCTTTTCCCGCAAACTTTTCGAGGGACAAATCCGCGAGGGGAAGCACGGGCAGGTCCTGGTCCTCAGCTACACCAGTCCGGATGGCGAAATGGGCTATCCCGGCAAGCTGAAGTTCAAGGTGGAGATTTCCCTGACCCCGGACAACGGCCTTCGCTACGACTACACGGCCACCACCTCCAAGCCGACCATCGTCAATTTCACCACCCACCCCTACTTCAACCTGGCCGGGCAGGATTCGGGCAGCATCCGGCAGCATCTGGTCCAGATCATGGCCAATACCTACCTGCCCATCCACGAGGACACCGCCACTCCCAGGGGCGAGGCCGAATCCGTGCTGGATGGCCCCTTCGATTTCCGGGAACTGCAGTCCCTCGATCCCCGCCTCGACTCCCCCAACGCCCAGGTGGAGCTGGTCGGCGGCTTCGACCACAACTTCGTCCTCAACAAGAACCGGGATTTTTCCAACCCGGTCGCGGTGGTGGTTGAGGAAGCCTCCGGGCGCCGCATGGAGATCTACACCTCCGAGCCGGGAATCCAGTTCTATACCGGCAACGCCCTGGACGAGTCCCTGGCCGGCAAGAATGGTTTCTACTACCCCAAACATGCCGGCTTGTGCCTGGAAACCCAGCACTTCCCGGATTCCCCGAATTTCGAGAAATATCCCTCCACCCGGCTCGATCCGGGCGACACTTTCACCTCCTTCACCGAGTACCGCTTCAGCATCCAGTAGCGGGCTCAGGCCAGGCGCCTTCGACGGGCTCAGGCCAGGCCGCGCTGGCTGGCCTTCATGAAGGCGATGGCCTCGGCCACGAGGCGATTCCCGCCCAGCTGTCCGGCCTCCAGGGCCTCGATGGCCTGGCTCTTGTTCAGTCCCTTGCGGAAGACCAGCCGGTAGATGCGGGCCATGACCTGGATTTCATCCTCGCTGAATCCGGTCCGCTGCATTCCGACCTTGTTGATGGTCCGGTGGGTGGCCGGGTAGCCCTCGGCCAGCATGTGGGGCATGACATCCTGGAGGACCTTGCAGCAACCGCCGATCATGGCCCCAGGGCCGACCTGGCAGAACTGGTGGACGGCCGTCAGCCCGCCAATGATGGCGTGGTCCCCGACCCGGACATGCCCGCCGAGGGTGGCGTTGTTGCTGAAGATACAATGGTCGCCGACGCTGCATTCATGTCCCACATGGCTATAGGAACAGAACAGGTTGTGGGAACCGATCTCCGTGCGGCAATGGTCGAAAGTGGCGGTATGGACGGTTGAAAATTCCCGGAAAATATTGTCGTCCCCGATAATCACCGGAGCCTCGTCGCCGGTCCATTTCTTGTCCTGGGTGCGCCCCCCGAGGAGGGCGTAGGGAAAGACCTCGTTGCCGCTCCCGAGGGTGGTGTTGCCCTCAATGCTGGCGTGATGATGGATCCGGCAACCCGGCCCGAGTTTCACCCGCGGTCCGATGTAGGCATAGGCCCCAATCTCCACCCCGGGAGCCACTTTGGCTCCCGCCTCGATGATGGCGGTGGGATGAATCGGGGTAGTGCTCATGAAAAGGCGCTTCCTAGACGCGCCCGAGGTAACTCTTGTCCGCGGTCGAGACCTTGATCCGGTCACCGGTCTTGATAAAAAGCGGAGTCTGGATAATCAGACCGGTGGCGACCGTGACCGGCTTCATGGCCGCGCCGGAAGTATCCCCGCGGATGGCGTCCGGAGCCTCCGTGACTTCCATCTCGACCGAGGCCGGCAACTGGACCTGGACCGGCTCCCCGTCGACAAACAGGACGTCCACGGAATTGCCCTCGGAAAGGAAATTCTTGGCCTCGTCGATCAGCTTGTCCTGCAGGACCACGTCCTCAAAGGTCTCCGGATCCATGAAATGCCAGCCCTCCTGGTCGATATAGCTGAGCTCCATTTTCCGGGTGTCGGTCATAAGGATCTCGACGTTATCGGTGCTGCGGAGCTTGGTGGTGGTGCTGGAGCCGGTGCTCAGGTTGCGCAAGGTGACCTGAACGAAGCCGGCCTGCCGGCCCTGGGTCCGGTGGAGCATCTCCAGGACCAGGTGCGGGGCGGAATTGTAAAGGACGACCTTTCCTTTGCGAATATCTGTCGGTGAAGCCATTTGATTTCTAAGAAGTTAAAGCACGGTCAAACCATCCTCGGCCTGCTCTGTCAATACCGCTCGGATTCAGGCCTTTACAAAGTCGGATTGCCCTCGCCATACTAACCAATCATGCGGCAAAGAACCCTTTTGCGCGAAGTCTCCACTCACGGAAAAGCGCTTCACACGGGACAGGAAGTCCAGATCACCTTCAAACCGGCCCCGGTCAACCATGGCATCGTCTTCCGGCGCGTGGACCTGTACGGGAAGCCGGAAGTCCAGCCCCGCATCGAGTTTGTCGAGGACACCCTCGTCCGCAGCACCGACATCGTCACCGGACACACCCGCCTGCACACCATCGAGCACGTTCTGAGTGCCCTCGTCGGCAGCGGAATCGATAATTGCCTGGTGGAATTGAACGCCTCCGAGCCGCCCATCCTGGACGGCTCCTCCAAGCACTTCGTGAACCTCCTCCAGAAGGCGGAAGCCGTTGAGCAGGAGGCGGAACGCGATTACTATGTGCTGCCGGAGGCCATCTCCGTGACGGACGGCAACCGGAGCATCATCGCCCTCCCCTACGACGGCTTCAAGGTGACCTGCACCAGCGCCGATGACCGTGGCATCCATACCCAGCACCTTTCCATCGACATCGATCCGGAGACCTACATCGCCGAGATCGCGCCGGCCCGCACCTTCACCGTCTACGAGGACATCGAACCGCTGCTCAAGATGGGCAAGATCCAGGGCGGCAGCCTGGATTCCGCCATTGTCATCAAGGGCGACCAGATCCTCTCCAAGGAGCCGCTGCGCTTCCAGGACGAGTTTGTCCGGCACAAGATCCTCGATATTGTCGGGGACCTTTCCCTCCTTGGAAAACCGATCAAGGCCCACATCGTGGCCGTGCGGCCCGGCCACAAGCTTAACTCCGAGCTGACCAAGGCCCTCTTCAAGAAGATGAACGCCAAGCCGGAGCCGAAGGCCCTGGAACCGATCCGCAAGGATACCCGTTCCCGGAAAGGGCAGATGATCGCCCCGGAGGAGAATCAGATCAATATCCGCCGTATCCTCGACATCCTGCCCCATGCCTATCCTTTCGTGATGGTCGACCGGGTGGTCGATTTCGTCGAGGACATCGAGATCAAGGCCATCAAGAACGTGACCATCAACGAGCCCTACTTCGTCGGGCACTATCCGGGCAATCCGGTCATGCCGGGCGTCCTGCAGATCGAGGCCATGGTCCAGGCCGCCGGCCTGCTGATGCTGCGCAAGGTCTCCGCCGAGGGAAAGGTGGCCCTCTTCATGAGCGCCGACAAGGTCAAGTTCCGCCGCGCCGTCATCCCCGGCGACCGGCTGGACATCACCGTCAAGCTCCTCAAGATCCGCGGCAACCGCCTCGCCCAGGCCGCCGCCCAGTGCTTTGTCGAGGGCGAGCTGGCCTCCTCCGCCGAGCTGATGTTCACCGTCCTCGATGTCCCGGAGGAGGGGATGTAGTTTTTGGACAAAAGACGAAGGACAAAGGACTAAGGTTACCTGAAGTTGGCCTATTCGCTGAGCCTTCACCTTGGCCTTAAGTCTTTAGTCCTTAGTCTTTAGTCTTTAGTCCTTTGTCTTTAGTCTTTAGTCCTTTGTCCTTTGTCCTTAGTTCAGACTTATGACCCTCTTTGAACGCATCCTGGCCGGGGAGATCCCGGCCAAAATCGCCTATCAGGATGACCATGCCTTTGTCATCCACGACATCAACCCGCAGGCTCCGGTGCATGTGCTGGTGATCCCGAAAAAGCCGCTTCCCCGCCTCGACAAGGCCTCGGAGGAGGAGCAGGCCCTGCTGGGGCACCTCCTGCTGGTGGCCCGCAAAATGGCGGCCGAGCTGGACCTGGGGAAGGGCTACCGGGTCGTCATCAACAACGGTCCGGACGGTGGCGAGAGCGTCCCCCACATGCACGTGCACGTGCTGGGCGGGCGCCAGATGACCTGGCCCCCGGGTTGAGCCAGAGGCGCGGCTCAGGCGCGCTCGTAGCAGCCGTCCAGCCGGCGGCAGAGGAGGCCGGCCAGTTCCATTTCCAGGACCAGGGCATTGATCCGGGCCACCGGCATTTCCAGCGAGTTGGCCAGCGAATCGGGATGGGCCTGGCGCTGCTCGCCGAGAAATTCCCAGACCCGGGCCTGCGGCCCGCTCAACTCGGGTTCCGGACCCGGCCGGGGGCGGCCCGAAGTCGCCGGCTGCCGATGGGCCGGGCTCAGGCCGGCCGGCAGGTAGTCCAGGTCCTGCAGGATCTCCTCGACCGAAGTGACCAGCTGGGCGCCGTCCCGGATCAGGGCGTGGCAGCCCATTGATTCCGGGGAATCGATCCGGCCAGGCACCACATAGACCGACCGGCCCTGTTCCGAGGCCATCCGGGCCGTGATCAGGCTCCCCCCGGCGGATCCCGATTCCACCACCACCACCGCCTCGCTAAGGGCCGCGACAATCCGGTTGCGCTGGGGAAAGCTGCGCCGGTCGGCGCTTCTCCAAAGCGGGAACTCCGTCCACACGCCCCCGCTCTTCTTGATGATTTCCAGGAGCGGCTTGTTGCTGGAGGGATAGCAGCGGTTGAGGCCGCCGCCCAGGACTGCCAGGGTCCGCCCGCCACATTCAAGGGCGGCCCGGTGCGCCTCGGTGTCGATGCCCTCGGCGAGGCCGCTGACAATGGTGAATCCCCTTCCCGCGAGACCGGCGGCAAAGTCGCGGGCCACCTTCCGGCCATAGGCGCTGGGCTGCCGGGTACCGACGACGGCCACTTGCCGGCCGCTCAGGACCAGTCCGGCCCGCCGCCGGTAGAGCCCGACCGGGCGGTCGGAAAACGGCTGCAGGCATTCCGGATAATCCGCGTCCTCGAAGGTCACGAAATCCGCGTCCAGCCGTTCCAGTTCCTCCCCGACCCTGTCCGGGTCAAAGTGCACCCGCCACCGGGCCAGTTCCCCGGCCATGCCCGGCGGGCACCAGTGGCGCCGGCGGGTTTCGTCCATCCGCAGAAGCTGGTCCGCGCCGCCGGGAACGGTCTGGTCCAGCTTGCGGATCCGGACCGGCCCGAATCCGGGCAGGGCGGCCAGGATCATCAGGGAAGTCCGCCGGTCGAGCTTCATCGGCAGATGGTTCTAGTCGTTTCGGGGACGCCGTAAACGGCGCCGGCTGCCCAAATTCAGGCGCGCAGGGTCGTTGCCAGATGGGGCAGCAGCTCGGTGGTGCGAACCGCGTTCTGCCCCTGCTGGCGGGCCAGGGAGTCCGCCGCCGCCCCGTGCCAGGTGGCGGCCTCGAGCGCGGCCCCCACGGGATCCCCGGGAGACTGTCCCAGCAGGGTGACCAGGATACCGGAAAGGATGTCACCGGATCCCCCACGGGCCAGGACCGGTCCACCGGCCGGGACAGCCACCAGGCTGCTCCCGTTGGCGATCCAGGTCGGGGAGCCTTTCAACAGCGTCACTACCCGGTGCTTCTGGCAGTAAAGCTGGAGCTGCCCGAGCAGCTCCGTCTCCTCGCTGGTTCCCCGTATCCGGTCAAATTCACCGGCATGGGGGGTCAGGATAACCGGGCCGGCACCGGGCGGACGTCCCAGCACCGCGGCGATGACCTCCCGCGTCAGGGCGGATGCATCCACCACCACGGGGAGCGCGATATCCCGGATCAGGCGGCTCATGGTAAAGATGGTGCCCCGGTCGGGAACCAGGCCGGGCCCGACCAGCAGGGCCCCGCGCTTGCCGGCCATATGGGTGATGATCCGGACCGTCTCCACTTCAAGACCGCCATCGTGGTTGGTCGGCACGGGATGCCACATGGCCTCGGGGGCCGATCCGGCCAGGGAAAGGCCGACCGATTCCGGGCAGAAAGTGGTTACCAGCCCGGCCCCGGCCTGCAGGGCCGCCCGGGTGGCCATCAGGGCGGCCCCCGGCATGCGCCTGGAACCGGCCAGGATCAGGCAGTGGCCGAAGGACCGTTTGTCCGACTGCGCCTTGCGCAGTTGGTTGCGGTGCCGGAAGAAATCCGGAGGTGCCAGCATTTGCGGCGGCTCCGCACCCGGCTTGGCGCCGCGGAAGGGATCAATCCGGAGAAAGCGGAGCCGGCCCACATACCGGCTGTTTTCCCGAAGGAAGCAGGGTGCCTTGGCCACGCCCGGGATGTAGGTGAAATCCGCTTCAAAGGAACCCGGATCAGTGCTGTCCCCGATCCCGCTGGGAAGGTCCACGGAGGCCCGCAGGCCGATCCGGCCGGAGCCGTTGATCCGCCTCAGCAGGGCCGCCGGGCCCTCCCGCAGGGGAGGACGGAATCCCAGGCCATACAAGCCGTCCAGGACCACTTCAAACGGTTCTTCCTCCTCTTCCATGAAGGCCTCCAGGGAAACACTTTCCAACAGTTCTTGCATCGTCGACCGGAGCCGCTCCAGCGCTCCCGCGGCGAGGGGATTGAGACTGTCCGCCTCAGCCGTCATGACGATCTTCACCCGCAGGTCGGGCAGGTCGCGATGAAGGGTCTCACAGGCGATAAAGGCATCCCCGGTATTCAGCCCTTTTCCGGCCAGCACCAGGATGGAGGGTTTTTCCGGCCACTCCCTCAATTCCCGGAAATCAGCCAGGAGGGCCTCGCCGATGGCCCGGCCGGCGTTCTGCATGGCCTGCCCGGTCCGGTTGCGGTCACCGCCCAGGACCGACTCCTCGAAGGACTTGGCCTGCTCGATGGAAAGGATGGGATAAAGGGAGGACATAAAGGGATCAGGAGTTGGCCGCGACGATGACGGCAAAGGCCAGGCCGTAGTTCTCGGTATGGGACAGGGAGACCAGGACTTCCGAGCCGCCGAGCTTCTCCAACAGGGCCTGGCCCGCCTCATCAAGACGGATCAGCGGCTCCTCGCGCTCGCCCTTGAGCACCTCGATGGACTTCCAGCCGAGGGACTTGCCAATGCCGGTGGTGAAGCATTTGGAGACCGCCTCCTTGGCGGCAAAGCGGGCCGCCAGGTGCGGTACCGGGTTCTTCATGCGGAGGCAGTATTCGCGCTCTCCCTCCGTGTAGACCCGGTTCAGGAACCGTTCTCCCTGGCGCTCGTAAGCACGGGCGATGCGGCTGCACTCGATGATATCGGTGCCGACACCGCGGACCGCGCCTCCTTCCGGAAGGTCGAAATTCATGCCGTCAGTTCCCCGTTCATGCGGGCTTTCATTTCCCGCACAGCCTCGCGGATTCCGGTCATCAGGGCCCGGGAAAGGATGCTGTGGCCGATGTTCATTTCGTGGATGCCCGGAACCACCCGCATGCGGTCGATATTGGTGTAGTTGATGCCGTGGCCGAGGTTGACCACCAGGCCCAGCTGCCGGGCCTCGCGGGCCGCCGTCTCGATGCGTTTGGCCTCGCCCTCGCCTTCCGGGCCGTAATAGGCATTGGCGAATGCGCCCGCGTGCAACTCGACATAGGTGGCCTTGATCCGGTTTGCCGCTTCCAGCTGGGACCGTTCCGGATCAATGAACAAGCTGGCGTGGATCCCCTCCTGAAAGAGCCGTTGCACGATTTCGGCAATCCAGTCCTCCTGGGGAAGCAGGTCCAGGCCTCCTTCAGTGGTCACTTCCTCGCGCTTCTCCGGCACCAGGCAGACGGTCCGCGGCCGGACCTTGAGGGCGAACTCCAGCATCTCCCGGGTACAGGCCATTTCCATGTTCAACGGAACCTGCAGCACTTCCCTCAGGAGAAGGACATCCTCCTGCTGGATATGCCGGCCGTCCTCGCGGGGGTGCACCGTGATGCCGTCCGCGCCGGCCCGCTCCGCCTCCAGGGCCAGGGCCACCGGGTCCGGCTCCACCATCTCCCCGCGCAGGCGGGGATAGCCCTTGTAGCGGGCCTGGCGTAAAGTCGCGGCATGGTCGATATTGACCCCCAGCCGTATCCGTTCATCTCCCTTCATCATTCCCTCAATTGAATGGCTTACTGCTCAAAAAGCGAGCACTGGGTTGCATCCGCAGCCTCATCCGGGACCTCCAGGATGCGCCGCAGGAAGGTCCGGCGGTGGTGCGGGCAGGGTCCCAGACGACGAATCGCCTCCAGGTGCTGCCGGGTCCCGTAGCCCTTGTGTACCGCGAACCCGTAATCCGGAAAGGCCTTGTCCATTTCCCGCATCCGGGTGTCCCGCCATTCCTTGGCATGGATTCCGGCCAGGGCCACCGCCAGGGACTTCCGGTCCCCCTTGACCACGCCGCGGTGGGGCAGCGGGAAATTGCGGATCGGCTTGCCGTCGATGAGGATGACGGGCTGGTCCATGGCGGAATTGTCCGACAGGTCCGACAGGCCTGACAGGTCTGACAGGTCCGACAAACTAGCTACCGCCCGGCGCATGGCCAGGGTATTGGCCTGGTAGATGTTGAAGCGCTCGATTTCCGCAATGTCGGCCGAGCCGATCCCGATGCCCGAGATCCCGACGACGTCGAGGACCCGGAAGGTCTCGCGACGCGGCCGCCGGTCCTCGGGGATGGTGTCCACGTAGCGCTCGAACGCGTCGCGGACCCGGGCCTCCT
>CAJXMX010000123.1 GCA_913056355.1 uncultured Opitutales bacterium | reverse complement strand
TGGCATGTGCACACTGGCGTGGGGTAAAGAGGACAATTCACTCTGGATCTGCTTTAACCGGGACGAGCTTCGCAAGCGCCAGCCGGCGGAGCCGCCCGCGATTCACCGGGGAGCCGGACCGGCCACCGTCTACGCCCGGGATCCCCAGGGAGGAGGAACCTGGTTTGCCGCCAGTGAAGCCGGCTTTGCGGTGGCTCTGCTGAACCACTATCCGGCGGAGGCCCCCGTTCAGGCGCCCACCCGGAGCCGGGGGCAACTGGTGATCGACCTGGCGGAGGCGGCGAGTGAGGCCCGGGCCCATGAGATCCTTCTCGGCGCGGACCTGGCCCCCTATGCCCCGTTCTGCCTGTTCCTGCTTTCAATGGAGGGGACCGGTGCCTTCGCCTGGGATGGCGACCAGCTCCAGCCCCTGGCCTGCGAGCGGCCCTTCTGGACCACGTCCTCCTACAAGCCGGAGGAGGTGCTGGCCTGGCGGACCGGCTGGTGGCTGGCCCGGATTGAAGACCGGGAGCTGAAACTGGCCGAGGCCTCGCGCCTGATGCGGCAGGCCTGGCCCGGGAAACCGGCCTACGGCCTGACCATGGACCGGATGGAGGCCCGCACCCTGAGCCAGATCGAGTTGCGGATTGCGCCGCAAGGCCTGACCTTTGTCTACCGGCAACGGGAAGCCGAGGGTACCGGGTACGGGAAGCCCGTGTCGATCCAATTGCCGGCCTGAGCATCCATGTTGAAATCCGCTCACGCATCCGGCCGGGTCCTTTGTCTGCTGCTCCCGCTTCTTCTTTTCTGCATGGGCGCGGATCCTGTCCCGGCTGCCGGTACCTGGACCGATCGCCTGCTCCTGATGCTGGGCATTGCCGTGGGCACCCTGGCCTCGGAGGACCTGTCGACCATCGGGGCCGGGCTCCTCGCCGCATCCGGCAAGCTGGAATACTGGGAGGCGGTGGTCGCCGCCTGTAGCGGCATCTTTGTCGGCGACCTGATCATCTTCGGCCTGGGCTACTATTTCGGACGTCCCCTGCTACGCCACCGCTGGGCCCGCTGGTTCGTCTCGGAACGGGCCGTCAACCACGCCCAGACCCTCTTCCACAGGCACGGGATCTGGATCATCATCGCCACCCGCTTCATCCCGGGGACCCGGAGCGCGACCTACTTCGCCGGCGGCGCCCTGCATGCCCCCTTCGTCCGCTTTGTCGGGGCTTTCGCCATCGCGGCGGCCCTGTGGACTCCCTTCCTGGTCGGTTTGAGCTGCCTGGTCGGGAGCCGCCTGCTGGAACTGTACGAGCACTACGAGGGGCTGGCCCTGCCAGCCCTGCTGGCGGCCGGGCTACTCCTGTATATAATTTTTCACTACGGGATTCCGCTCTTCACCTGGAAGGGCCGGCGACGCCTGAAGGGCAAGTGGATCCGGGCGATGCGCTGGGAGTACTGGCCCTGGTGGCAGGTCAACTGGCTGGTTTTCCTCTACGCCCTCTACCTCGGCTTCCTGCGCTATCGCCGTCCGCTGCTCTTCACCCTCTGCAATCCCTGCATGCCGCACGGGGGGTTCCTCGGGGAAAGCAAAAGCGACATCCTGAAGGGCCTGGCCGGGGCCGGGGAAGCCGTTCCCCGGTGGGCGTCTCTCCCGCCGGGAACCGCAGAGGAGAGGCTGGCGGCCTTTGACCGGGCAATGGACCGTCTGGGCCTTGCTTATCCGGTGGTCCTCAAGCCGGATGAGGGCCAGCGGGGGGCGGGGATCGCGATCATCAAGGCGCGGGACGAGGCAGTGGATTGGTTGAAGCAGTCCTCCCTGAAGGCCATCCTCATGGAATTCGTCGGCGGCAGGGAATACGGGGTCTTCTACGTCCGCCATCCCGGGGAGGCGACGGGCCGGATCACCTCCGTCACGATCAAGGAACAGGTCACGGTAACCGGCAATGGACGGGACGACCTGGAGACCCTCATTTTCAAGCATCCGCGGGCCATTGTCCTGCTCTCGACCTTCCTGAACCGGTTCGAGGATCAACTGGACCGCATTCCGAAAGAAGGGGAAATCATCCCCCTGGGCGAGCTGGGAACCCACTCCCGCGGGGCCGTCTTCCGCGACGGCCGGCACCTCATCACCCGGGAGCTGACCGGGGCCGTCGACGCCCTGGCCCGGACCTGGGAGGGGTTCTTTTTCGGCCGCTTCGATTTCAAGGTTCCGGATGAGGATGCCTTGCGGGCGGGCCGGTTCCTGAAAATCCTGGAACTGAACGGCCTGACCTCCGAGGAGACCCACATCTATGATGCCCGGCACAGCCTCTTCTACGCCTGGGGGACCCTTTGCCGCCAGTGGCGGACCGCTTTTGAGATCGGAGAGGCCAATGCCGCGACCGGCCTGCATCCACCGGCGATCCGAAGGTTTGTGAGTGACTTCTTCAAGGCCCTCCGGCGCCAGCGCGGCCTGAAATAAAGCCCATTCTTGCGGAGCCCGGCATTTTGATGTTCGATGGGCCCATGGAAGTGCGGGAAATAGCGGATCGTCTCGAGGAAATCGGAACCCTTCTGGAACTGACCGGGGAAAACCCCTTCAAGGTGCGCGCCTACCAGTCCGGGGCCCGGGCCCTGGAGAGCCTTGAGGAGGACCTCGATGTCCTGATCGAGGAAGACCGGCTGGGTGAAGTCAAGGGCATCGGCAAGGCCCTGACGGAGAAGATCATCAGCCTGCGACAGACCGGAAAGCTGGAGTTCTACGACAAGCTGCGGAAGTCCATTCCCGACGGATTGGTGGAGATGCTGGAGATCCCCGGTTTCGGGCCCAAGAAGATCCGCAAGGTCCATGAGGAGCTGGGTATCGAGACCATGGAGGAATTGAAAGCCGCCTGCGAATCGGGCCGGATAGCTGAACTGCCGGGCTTCGGCAAGAAATCGGCGGAAAACATCCTCAGCGGAATCGCCAACCGCATCGCCTATGGCAAACGGCACCTCTGGTGGGATGTCCGCTCGGTGGCGCTGCCCATCCTGGAGGGGTTGCGTGAGCTGGAGGCGGTCGATCGCGCGGAGGTGGCCGGCAGCTTCCGCCGCAGCATGGAGACGGTCGGGGACCTGGACTTCATTGTCGCCTCTTCCAAGCCGGAGCCGGTCATGAAATGGTTCACCGGCCAGTCCAACGTGGTGGAGGTCACCGCCCGCGGGGAGACCAAGTCCAGCGTTCGGTTCGAGGGCGGCCTGCAGGCCGACTTGCGGGTGGTCCCGGACGACCGTTTTGTCTTTGCCCTGCATCACTTTACCGGATCCAAGGACCATAACGTCAAGATGCGCCAGCGGGCCCTGGCGCGCGGGCTTTCCCTCTCCGAGTGGGGGATTTTCAACAAGGGCGAGGAGCCCGAGAGCGGCAAGGCCTACGACCGGCCCCTGGCCCGCAAGGGGATCAAGGAGGAAGCGGATCTCTTCAAGGTGCTGGAGCTGGACTTTATCGCCCCGGAAATGCGGGAGGGACTCGACGAGCTGGAGCTGGCCGAGGAAGGCCAGCTTCCCAGACTGGTGCAATTCGAGGACCTGCAGGGAACTTTCCACAACCACACCAAGGCTTCCGACGGACACAACACGCTGGAGGACATGGCCCGCGCGGCGGCCGGAATGGGCCTGGCTTACATCGGGATCGCCGACCATTCCAAGGCCAGCTTCCAGGCCAACGGGCTCGATGCCGACCGACTCCTGGAACAGGTGGAGAGAATCGCGGAAATCAACAGCCAGGACGGGGACAAAGCCCGGCTCTTCGCCGGTTGCGAGGTGGATATCCTGAAGGACGGAACGCTTGATTTTGGCCGCGAGGTGACCTCAAAGCTGGATTACTGCGTCATTTCGGTCCACGCCTCCATGAGCGGCCTTTCCGAGGAGGAAATGACCAGCCGCATGATCCGGGCCATCGAGGCGGATACCGGCTGCCTGAAGATCCTCGGTCACCCGACGGGCCGCCTGCTTCTCCGGCGCGAGGGTTACGCGGTCAATATCCGCAAGCTGATTGAGGCGGCGGCGGCCAACGGGGTCCTGATTGAATTGAACGCCAATCCCTGGCGCATGGACATGGACTGGCGTCACTGGAGACAGGCGGCCGAGGCGGGGGTTCCCTGTGTCATCACCCCCGACGCGCATTCGGTGGAGAACTTGGAGTATCTCCGTTGCGGGGTCCAGGCCGCCCGCAAGGCCGGGCTGACCGCGGAGCAGGTCTTCAACACCCTTTCCCTTGATCGCATCACCGAGTATCTCAACAACGCCAAGTCATGATCCGAGTCACCGTCTGGAACGAGTTTGTCCACGAACGCCAACACGAGGAGATCCGGGAACTCTATCCCGATGGAATCCACGCATGCATCGCCGCCGGCCTGGAGGAACTGGATTCCGGCCAGGAGCTTGAAATCCGGACCGCCACCCTCGACCAGCCTGAGCACGGACTGACCGACGAGGTGCTGGGCTCAACCGATGTCCTCCTCTGGTGGGGACATTGCGCGCACGACCAGGTCGGGGACGCCGTTGTCGAGAAAGTCGTTCACCGGGTCCACCAGGGGATGGGATTGCTGGTCCTCCATTCGGGCCACTTCTCCAAGCCCTTCAAGCGGCTGATGGGGACGCCCTGCGCGCTGAAATGGCGCGAGGCCGGGGAGCGGGAACGGCTCTGGGTGGTCAATCCCGGCCATCCCATCGCCCAGGGCATCGGCCGCTGTATCGAGTTGCCCCATACCGAAATGTACGGCGAACCGTTTTCCATTCCCGAGCCCGAGGAACAGGTCTTCATTTCCTGGTTCGAAGGCGGGGAGGTCTTCCGCAGCGGCAACTGCTGGCACCGCGGCAACGGGAGGATCTTCTACTTCCGCCCCGGGCACGAGACCTATCCCATTTACCACAACCCGGAAATCCGCCGGGTCCTCCACAATGCCGTCCGCTACCTGGCCCCCAATACCTGGTGGAGTGACATCACTTCCGCCCCCAACGTCCCCAGGGACCAGGCTCCCGAGCCGTTAAAGTAAAGGGGTCAGCCCTTGGATTTTGGTATAACGGGAGCCATGTCAAAATCCAAGGGCTGACCCCTTATTCCTCTTAGTCCCCCGCATCGTCGGGCACAAAGACCAGCACGGTGCCGTTGATGCAGTAACGGAGGTCGGTGGGGGTGTCGAATCCCTCCCCCTTGAAGACGTGGCCGAGGTGCCCCTTGCAGTTGGCGCAGACGACCTCCGTGCGGATCATGCCGCCGGCGTAGTCGGTGCGGGTTTCCACGCTGTCGATCTCGGCCGGGTCCCAGAAGGAGGGCCAGCCGCAATGGGAATCAAACTTCTGGTCGGAATGGAAGAGCTCGGCCCCGCAGCCGGCGCAATAGTAGGTGCCGCCGCCCTGCTTCTTGAACTGCGAGTAGACGGCCCCGTTGGGGCGCTCCGTCCCGGCCTGGCGCAGGATCCGGAACTGTTCCGGAGTCAGGCGCTCCTGCCATTCCCGGCTGTCCAGCCGGTCCGGGTTTTCCACTTTGTCTGGAGTCTTGTCAGTTTCTTGCATGGGGCCCTTGGGTGCATCCCCGGCGGCCAGCCCGTTGACGGTGGCCAGCAGGGCCGGCAGGACGAGGAGAATCTTTAGATGACAGGTAATTGAATTCGACAGGCGCATATCCTTGTGACGAAGGGCCCGGCCGGATTATTCCCAAATTGGGAAATCAGCAAATCAGGCTCTGGAAATCGTCGATGTGCCCGGAGAAACCCTTGTCGACGCCCTTGTTGATGACAGCCACGGCATCGTGGCTGTGCAGGGACTCGAGATGGGCGCAGGCGGCCTGGAAATCAAAAATACGGTTGTCCGCGTCGAGGGCCTCGTAGACCAGGCGGGCGGCGTCCTCGACAAACTTGGTCTGGTCGCCGTTGAGCTCGGCGAATGCCTGTTCGTCCTCGCGCCGGACCATGACCTGGGTCTCGGTCAGGAGGGCCTGATCCATCATGGACTGGAGGTCCTCGATGGTCAGGGTCTTGCCCGGGCGCACCTCCACGCTGATCCGGGCCTTGCTGCGCTGGGAATGGGCGATGGCATACTGGCCGCGGGTCTCGCGGGCATGTTCGGACAGGTCGGAGGCGCAGGGGCAGGCCGAGCTGTAGACAAAATCAAAATGGATGATCTTCCGGAAACGGCCCAGGTCGTCGACAACGCCCTCGTAGGCGCACTGGTAATACTGGAAGCCCTCGAGGCCGCTGCGCAGGCTCTGCTTGATGATCGGATAGCTGAAGCCCAGCCTGAGGCGGGCCCGGCTGGATCCGAGGCTTTCCTTGTAGGCGAGAAGGATTTCCTCCAACAGCTCCGGGGTGAAGACGCGGTCCTTGAAATTATAAAAGACCCGCATGATCCGGGACATGTTGATGCCCTTCCTGTCGGCGGCCAGGGAAACGGTCCCGGTGACGGAGGTTTCGAGGGTCACCGGCTCGCCCTTGGCGGTCATGTAACGCAGAGGGAGGCGAAAATTGGAAATTCCCACCTGCATGATCGGGACATTGGCCCCGAGGATCTCGGAGGCGTCCCGGTTCTGCGTGTCCGGCAGCGACTGTCTGTATTCGGTGTTCACGATGTTCGAAAGATAATCACAAAGAGCACATAATCCACAGGGGCAGATGAAAAGCCAAAAGTTTTCCCCGGAAAATGCGTGACACCGGGCGGGGACTCTTTGGAATAAGCGGCATGGGTCTCCGCTTCCAGGTTCTCGGCACCAGCAGCTCCGGCAATTGCGCCCTGATCGAGACCGAGGAGACCCGGATCCTCCTTGATGCCGGCTTCAGCGGCCGCCGCCTGGAGGGCCTCCTGAAGGAGATCGGTAAGCCCATCGACACCATCGACGCGGTTTTCCTGACCCACGAGCACGGGGACCATATCGCCGGCCTGCGGGGCTTGTCGCGCCACCGCCACCTGCAGTTCTACGCCAATTACGGGACGGCCCAGGCGGCCCGGGGAAAGGTTCCCCGTGAACTGGAATGGCGGATTTTCGAGACCGGGACCACCTTCCGCTACAAGGACCTGGCCATCGAGACGGTACTCCTCCCGCACGATGCCATGGAGCCGGTGGGATTCATATTCCGTACCGGCGGCGAGGACCTCTTCCAGCCGGCCGGCAGCCTGGCCTGGATCACCGATTTGGGCCATGCCCCGCGCTCCCTGGCCGCCAAAATCCGTGATGTCCAGGTCATGGTTCTGGAGGCCAACCACGATCCGCTCCTCCTCGAGCAGGACCAAAAGCGCCCCTTTTCGGTCAAGCAGCGCATTGCCGGGAGGCACGGGCACCTGTCCAACGCGGCGGCCCGGGAATTCCTGGCCTCGGTGGAGCGCCCGCTCTGGCGCCGGGTCCTCCTGGGGCACCTCAGCAAGGACTGCAACCATGCCGATTATGTCCTCGAGGCCATGGGCAACGGCCAGTGTCCGTGGCCGGTGGAGTGCATGGACCCGGAGCGCCTGGTCTTTGAGGAAATCGACCTGGCCGCCCTCTAGGGACTAGTCTTGGGGACGTACTTGAGGATGCGAAAGGCCGGTTCTTCGCGGATCACCTCCGCCAGCTCAAACTGGTCCTCAAAGGGCGGGAAAAAGGCGTCTCCCTCGAAGCGGCCCTTGACCACGGTCAGGTACAACTCGCCGATCCTGTCCAGGGCTTGTTCGTAGATCTGGGCCCCTCCGAAAATCCAGATCTCCCGGTCGGTATGGTGCGTTTGCAATTCTTCCAGTGAAGCCAGGACCGTGCATCCGGGGATTTCCGTGGCCGAGCGGGAAATGACAATGTTTTCCCGGCCGGGCAGGGGACGTCCCATCGATTCGAAGGTCTTTCGTCCCATGGCGATGGCCTGGCCCTTGGTGCACTGCTTGACCCACTGGAAATCCTCCGGGATGTGCCAGGGCAGCTTGTTGCGGAAGCCGATGACCCGGTTCTCCGACATGGCGGCGATGGCTTTCCAGGGACGTTGAAATTGGGGAGGCATGGGGGGAGGTGATTCAGATTGAGCTAGAGATTGAGCTAGAGCTTGTGATTAGACTGCGATGGGGGCCTTGATGCCCGGGTGGGGATCGTAGCCCCGCAGCTCAAAGTCCTCGAAGACAAAGTCGGTGATTGCCCGGCGTTCCGGATTCAGGTGCATCGTCGGAAGCGGGCGCGGCTCGCGGGAGAGCTGCAGCTTCACCTGCTCCAGGTGGTTCAGGTAGATGTGCAGGTCGCCGAAGGTGTGGACAAACTCGCCCGGCTTGAGGTCACAGACCTGGGCCACCATCATGGTCAGCAGGGCGTAGGAGGCGATGTTGAAAGGGACCCCCAGGAAAAGGTCCGCACTGCGTTGGTAGAGCTGGCAGGAGAGGGTGCCTTCCGCCTCGTTGACGTAGAACTGGAAAAAGGCGTGGCAGGGGGGCAGGGCCATCTGCTCCAGCTCGCCCGGATTCCAGGCACAGACGATGTGGCGCCGGCTGGTGGGATTGGTCTTGATGGAGTGAATGACCTCCTCGATCTGGTTTACGCTGCCGCCGTCCGGCTTTCGCCAATCGGTCCACTGGGCTCCATAGACGCGTCCCAGGTCCCCGTTTTCCTTCGCCCATTCATCCCAGATGGTGACCCGGTTCTCGTTCAGGTACTTGATGTTGGTGTCCCCCTTGAGGAACCACAGCAGTTCGTGGATGATGGCCCGGAGGTACAGTTTCTTGGTGGTGACCAGAGGGAAGCCCTCGCTCAGGTCATAGCGGCTCTGGGCCCCGAAACAGGAAAGGGTGCCCACGCCGGTCCGGTCCTCCCGCTTGATGCCGTGGTCCAGCACGTGCTGGAGGAGATTCAGGTATTCCCTCATCCCTGGGCGGCCTCCTTGCGAATCTTTTCCTTGGCCGCCTCGCATTCCTCCTGGAGACGCAGCTTTTCGTTGCGAAGCTGCTTTTCCAGCTGCTGGACCGCCTCGGAGTCCCGCTGGCGGCGGGCCTCGGCCAGGTTCTTCTTCAGGAAAATCTCCTTTTCGGCAATCCGGGCCTGGAACTTCTTGTCGATCCCGGCCAGGGCCTCCTTCTGTTCATCGCTCAGGGAGACCGCGGATTCCGGATCCTCCTTGTTCAGGCGTTCCATCGCCAGTTCGTATGCGCTCTTCATGTCGGTAAATGTTGCTCGACCGGTTCAGGCTTTCAACTGCCGGTGGCCGATATCCCGGCGGAAATACTTGTTCTCCCATCGCACCTGGTCACAGACCGCGTAAGCCTTGTCGGCCGCCTCCTGCAGGCTGCCGGCCATGGCCACGACGCCCAGGACCCGCCCGCCGCTGCTGAGCAGACGGCTTTCGGCATCGAGCTTGGTCCCGGCATGGACTATGTGGACGCCTTCCGGCAATTCCGCCGGCAGGCCGATCGGGTCCCCTTTGGGATAGGAACCCGGATAGCCCTTGGCCGCCAGCACGACAATCATCGCCGCACCGTCCCGGATTTTCACTTCCGCCGGCTTGAAGGTGCCGTTGGCACAGTCCCACATCAACCGGACCGGATCGGTCTCGCACATCGGCATCAGGACCTGGCACTCCGGGTCGCCGAAACGCACGTTGTACTCCAGGACTTTGGCCACGCCGTCATCGTCGATCATCAGTCCGATGAAAAGGGTGCCGCGGAAATCGATGCCTTCGGCCCGGAAGCCGTCCAGGGTCCGGGCCATGATCTGCTCGTGGACCTGTTGCATGACCGACTCGGTTACCACGGCCGCCGGGGCGTAGGCGCCCATGCCCCCGGTATTGAGGCCGGTGTCGCCTTCGCCGACCCGCTTGTGGTCCTGGCTGGGCGGCAGGCAGACATACTGGTCGCCGGAAACCATGACCATGATCGAGGCCTCCTGGCCGGTCAGGAATTCCTCGATGACCACTTCCTTGCCGCTTTCGCCGAACTGGCCGCCCTCCAGCATTCCGCGGACCGCCTGCTCCGCTTCCTCCGCGGTTTCGCAGATCAGCACGCCTTTCCCGGCAGCCAGGCCACTGGCCTTGACCACCACCGGGAGCTTGCAGCCCTGCAGGTAGGCGAGGGCCGGTTCGACCTCGGTGAAGGTGTCCCAGGCCGCGGTCGGAATGTCGTACTTTTTGAAGAAGGCCTTGCAGGCGGCCTTGCTGGATTCCAGCAGGGCGCCGGCCTTGCCGGGACCGTAGGTGGCGATGCCCCCCGCGCGCAGGTCGTCGGCCACCCCCAGGGCCAGCGGCACCTCCGGCCCGACCACCACCAGGTTGGCCTCAAGGTCCCGGGCCAGCTTCACGCAGGCGTCCGCATCCTCGACATCAAGGGGGAGGCATTCCGCCTCGGCAGCCATCCCGCCGTTCCCGGGGGCCGCCCAGGCCCTGGCCACCAGGGAGCTCTCCAGGCAGGCCTTGAGCAGGGCGTGCTCCCGGCCGCCGGATCCGATAATCAGTACATTCAAAGGGGATTCCATGCGTCTGCAGAAGGGTTTTGTTTCTGGTAATTGGGTCGCACCCGCGGGCGGGCACTTTAGTGACGCAAACGTCTCATCCAGATCGAGGCAATTAACAATTTTCCCGGCAGTATTTTTTAAGGAGACAAAGCCTGTTTGTGACACGGAGGTGACAGTGTGACTGACGAGTTACGCCGGTGTGATAATCAGATTGAGGCCCCGATTAGGGTTTGCAGCCCATCTTTCAACACGAACGGTGCGTATCTGAATGATGTCTATGAAGAGACGATTATATACCGTTGTTCTCTGGGGTGTGCTATGGGCCGCCCCAACTATTTACGCCGAGGAGGGATACGGCCGCCTGGGCGGCCAGGTCCTCGATGCCCAATCCGGACAGGCCGTTTCCGGGGCCAGCGTGGCCCTGCTGGAAGATCCGGTCTTCTTTGTCCGGACCGACCTCAATGGTCGGTACGCCTTTCAGGATGTCCCGGCGGGAACCTACACCATCCGTGTTTTCAAGGGTGGTTATGAGCCTTATGACGTGACCGGGGTCGGTGTCGACTCCGAGACAACGGCCAAGGTGAATATCCCCCTGCCCAGGAGGCAGGAGGCGGAAACCGCAGGGGAAACACCAGCTGAGGAGGCCTATGCCGCTCCGGAGGAGACTGCCTTGACGGCGGACGACTCGGATATCTTCGAGATGGCCGCCTTTGAGGTTACCGCGGAGATCATCCGCAGCACCGAGGCCACGCTTCTGGCCTCCCGGCAGCGCTCGACCTCCCTCAGCGACGCCATCGGCGGGGAGACCTTTTCCCGGCTCAGCCTGGGGGATGCGGCGGAGGCCATGACCAAGGTCACCGGGGCTTCCGTGGTGGATGGCAAGTATGTCTTCATCCGCGGCCTGGGTGACCGTTATTCCAACCCCCTCCTCAACGGGGCCAGCATTCCCAGCGCCGATCCGGACAAGCGCTCGGTCCAGATGGACCAGTTTCCCAGCGACCTCCTGGAATCGATCGTGACCTCCAAGTCCTTCACGCCCGACCAGCCGGGCTCCTTCTCGGGAGGTTCCGTCAACGTGAAGACCAAGTCCTTCCCGGAACACTTCTTTGTCACCCTGGGAGCCTCCGCCGAGTACAACAGCCAGACCACTGGCAAGGATATCTATGTCACGGAGCAGGGCGTCAACTGGAACGCCCGGGGCATCGACGACCGTCCCCGGACCATGGTCGATCCGGATGACATTCCCCAGCTGAGCGGACGCGGCAGCAACACTGCCACGGGTGCCGCCCTGCAGGGGGATCTCAGCGTGGCGGAGCGGCTGGACGCCATCACCAAGGAGTTTCCGCGGCATTTCTATCCCTCAACGGAGAGCGCCTTGCCCGCCTACGGGGGCAGCCTCTCATTCGGGGATACCCTGGAGTTTGAAAACAGCAGCAAGCTGGGGTACACCGTCAGTTTCACCTGGGACCATGACTACTCGCACTACGAGGACGGCATCGAGACCCGCTGGCAGACTCCCGAGGAATTCAAGTACAACGCCCAGGTCTACACCACCGATCCGGAAATCCTGGACCGGATGTACTGGTATACCAACTACTATGGGAATTATGCCGATCCCTACGGCGGCGGGATTCCCTTCGGCGTGACGAAATCCACCCAGAGCGTCAACTGGGGGGCGTTCGGAAAGGTGGCCTACCTGCCGGGGGAGCACCATGAGCTGTCTCTCACCTTGTTTCACAACCAGTCTGCCGAGGATGAAGTGAAACACGGGGTGGGGGATGGCTTCTCCGGACCGTCGAGCCCTACAGGGAGGTACTTGTGGGCGTGTCCGGAAAAGCCATACCGCTCACCGGCCTTTGCACCGAAATCTCAGGCCTGGGTTAACAAGGTACTTGGCAGCGGTAATTCGCTTGTCACAACTATAACATTCCAGATAGGAATGGTTTGAATAAAAAACATGAATTGCGGTTATTTCGTGCGCGGGAGAAAAATC
>CAJXMX010000122.1 GCA_913056355.1 uncultured Opitutales bacterium | reverse complement strand
ACGGCCCGACTCCGGTCGAGTACCTGATGGTCGGCCTGGCCTCCTGCCTCACCGCCGGGATCGGCAACATCGCCGCCGCCCGCGGGGTGACCCTCGAGTCCGTCGAATCGACCGTCGAGGGCAACATCAACCTCCTCGGCCTGCTCGGCCTGGACAAGGAAGTCCGCAACGGATTCCAGGACATGAACATCCACTTCACTATCAAGGGCGACGCCCCGGCTGAAGAACTGGAGAAAATCGTCATGCAGTCCCGCAACCGCTCCGCCGTCTACGACGTGCTGACCAACGGGATTCCGGTTTCCATCTCCGTGGACGCCAACTAAACCCTTCCCCCGAACCCGGCCGGGTCCCATCCCCGGTCCGGGTTCTTTTCCTGAAAGGACCACCCGCAATGCAATCCATCCATACCGTCATTATCGGAGGCGGCCAGGCCGGCCTGGCCATGAGCCGCTGCCTGGCCGAGCGCGGCATCGAGCACGTTGTCCTGGAGCGCGGGCGGATCGGCGAGCGCTGGAGGACCCAGCGCTGGGACTCCCTCCGCCTCCTGACGCCACGCTGGATGACGCGCCTGCCCGGTCACCGGTACTCCGGAACGGATGCCGACGGATTCATGGGGAAAAACGAGGTGGTCGACTTCTTGACGGGCTATGCCCGCTTCATTGATGCGCCCGTCCAGACGGGGGTGACAGTGCTTTCCGTCGCATGCCGGGATGGCCGTTACCGGGTCCTGACAACTCGGGGCGACTGGACCGCGCGCAACGTCGTTCTGGCCACGGGCTACTGCGACAAGGCCAGCATTCCGGCCATGGCCCGGGGGACCAGTCCGGAAATAACCCATGTCGCCCCGAACCGATACCGCAATCCGGCGCAGTTGCCGGAGGGCGGCGTCCTCGTGGTCGGCGCCTCGGCCACCGGCATCCAGCTGGCCTCGGAAATCGCCCGCTCCGGGCGCAAGGTGATCCTTTCCACGGGGCGCCATATCCGGCTTCCCCGGAATTACCGGGACCGGGACATCCTGTTCTGGATGGACCGGGCCGGCGTTCTCAGCCAGCGATTCGACCGGGTCCCCGACCTGGGTGCATCCCGCCGGCAGCCCTCCCTGCAGCTGGTGGGCACCCATCCCGCCCGCAGCCTGGACCTGAACACTGTCCAGGATGAGGGCGTGCGCGTGGTCGGCCGACTGAGGGAACTGGAAGGCTGCCGGGCCGGATTCGCCACCGACCTGGTCGAGACCGTGGAGCATGCCGAGGCCAAACTTCAGCGCCAGCTGGACCTCATCGACCGCCACATCGTGGTCAACGGAATGCAGTATGCCTTCCCTCACGGCCAGCGACCGGATCCGATTCGGGTCCCTTTATGCCCCGGCGGACTGAATCTGCGTCGGGAAGGAATCCAGACCATTCTCTGGGCCACCGGGTACCGGCGCGACTACAGCTGGCTGCAGGTCCCGGTCCTGAACGCCTCAGGAGAACTTATCCACCGCGGCGGCATTACCCCGGCACCGGGGCTGTACGCCATGGGCCTGAATTTCATGCGCCGACGCAATTCCAGCTTTATTGACGGCGTGGGACGGGACGCGGCCGAGCTGGCCGACCACCTGGCGGCCCGCTCCCGCGACCTGCTTCCCCAAGCCTGCTGATCCGAGGAAATTGACATGACGACTCAAATGACATCCCTTTCAACACCGTACGAAATCATCATTGTCGGAGCCCGGGTGGCGGGCGCCGGACTGGCCCTGCAAACCGCCCGCGCCGGGCTCCGGACCCTGGTCATCGACCGCGACCCGCCGGGCCGGGACACCCTTTCCACCCATGCCATGATGCGGGGCGGGGTCATGATCCTGAACCGTTGGGGCCTCCTTTCCCGTATCGAGGAACTGGATACGCCGGCCATCCGGCAGACGACCTTCCACTACGGCGAGGCGAGCTTTCCGGTCTTCATCAAGGAACGCGGCGGGGTCGATGCCCTGTATTCCCCGCGGCGCTACGTCCTCGACCGGATCCTCGCCGAGGCGGCCGCGGATGCCGGGGCCGAGGTCCTCCACCGGACCCGTTTCGAGGACGTCCTCCGCGACGGCCGGGGCCGTGTCTGCGGGATCCGCATGACCGGTCCGGACGGCGTTTCGCATTCCGTTTCGGGCAGCCTGGTCGTCGGGGCCGACGGCATTGATTCCCGGGTGGCCGCCGCCTGCGGTTCCGGGATCCTCCACCAAGGCCGCAACCGGAGCGGCGTCATTTTCAGTTACTGGAAAAATATCCCGCTGGACGGCACGCACTGGTTCTACGGCCCGCAATCGGCCGCCGGGGCCATTCCCACCAACGGCGGATGCTGCGTCTTTACCTCCTTCCGGCCCGAGCGCCTGGAGGGCATCAAGCCTTCCGCCCTGCCCCGGCTTTTCCAGGAGGTGCTGTCCGAGGTGAATCCTGATTTCGCGGCTTATCTCCGCCATGGCAGCCTGGACGGGGGCTACATCAAGTTCGGCGGCCGGAGTGGATTCATGCGCCAAATCTCCGGCCCCGGCTGGGCCCTGGTCGGGGATGCGGCCTGCTTCAAGGATCCGATCACCGCCCACGGCATGACCGACGCCCTGCGCGATGCCAGCGAGCTGGCCCGGGCCGTTGTTCGCGGCACCCCGCAGGCCTGGCAGGAATGGGAATCCGGCCACGAACGCTTTGCCCGCGCCTTCGTCGACCTCTCCGACAGGATTGCCGCCTACCGCATGCCGCTGCCCGAATTGCAGGCCGCCCACAAGGACCTGAGCAGGCTGATGAACGAGGAATGCGACTACATCGAGCGGGGGGAAGCCGGCTCCTTCGCGGAGCAGCCCGCCCTGGCCATGGCCGTCAACGATTGAGCACCTCGAGGGCCATCGCTGCGGCGGCCGTCCGGTTCTCCACCCCGAGCTTGAGGTAGATACTCTCCAGGTGCTTCTTGATCGTGGTCAGCTTGATCCCGAGGATGATGCAGATATCGGAATTGGACTTTCCCTGGGAAACCCAGAAGAGGGTCTCGCATTCGCGTCCGGTCAGCCCCAGCTCGACGAGCATTTCCGGAACCGGTTCCGGCTTGGCCCCGTCGCCTGCCAGCTGACTGACCCGCTTCAGCCGGGATTCCAGGGTCTCGAGGAGCTCGGAAGTCTCGAACGGCTTGCACAGGTAATCATCGGCCCCATGGACCATCCCCTTGCGAATGTCCTGCCGGTCGCTACGGGAAGTCAGGAATATGAAGGGTATCCGCGCCGTGGCCGGGTCGTTGCGCAGCTCCTCAAGGGTGGCCATCCCGTCGAGCTCCGGCATCAGGATGTCACAGATGATGAGGTCCGGGAGCTCCTTCCGGGCCAGCTCCACGCCGAGGCGCCCGTTTTCCGCCTCACGGGTCTCGTATCCCTCCATCTGCAGGATGGTCAGGATGTTCCGGCGGATCCGGTTGTCGTCCTCGATGACCAGGATGCGGGTACTCATGCCTCCTCCTTTCCGGCCGTGGCGGGAACACCGCCATTGGGCAGCAGGAAGGTGAAAGTCGTCCCCTCCCCCTTGGCACTCTCCACCTCGATCTTCCCGTTGAGGCGATCCACACAGCGCTTCAGGACCACCAGCCCGAGGCCGGTTCCGGCGATGCTGCCGACATTGCTGGCCCGGTAGAACATGGTGAAGAGCCGGGAAAGTTCCTCCCGGGGAATCCCGATCCCCTCGTCCCGGATGTGTACCGCAACCTCCTCCCGGCGGGGCTCGATCGTGATATACACCGACTTGTCCAGGGTGGAGTACTTGAGCGCGTTGCTGATGGCATTGCTGAATACATGCCGCAGGAGCTGCTCATCCGAGGCCAGGGTCGGGTCCGGATCCGGTGACCTGATCTCAATATTCCTCGGAAAGCCGAAATTATCGACCACCGTGTCCGCCACTTCGCGGATCAACTGGCAGAGATTGACGGCCTTGACGTGGATCACCGCCTTTCCGGAATCGGATTTGCCGATCATCAGGACATCCTCCAACAGGTCGGCCAGGATCCGGGTGCTGCGCTTGATGTCCTCAAGGCGTTCCAGGCGTTCCCGTTCCCCCAAACGGTCGTGGTAGCGGATCAGGATATCGGCGGAAGACTGGATAACGCCCAGCGGCGTGCGGTATTCATGGGTGATCATGTGCAGGAACTCCATCTTGATCCGGGCCAGTTCCCGCTCATGTTCCATGGCCTTGAGCATCTCCTCCTCAAGGGCTTTCTCCCGGGAGATGTCCTCGATGGCGTAAAGGAGGCATTTCTCCGCTTCGCTTTCACGGCAGGAGCCGGGTTCAATCCTCAGCCAGTGTCGCGTCCCGTCCCGGTCAACGACGCGGAACTCGATTTTACCCTCCACCGGCTTCCCGGCATGCCAGTCGCGGAGGGCATCCCGGCAGGACAGCAGGTCGGCCGGATGAATCCGGGCCAAAAGGACTTTCATCGAGGGGGGCGCGGACCTGTCGGCCAGACGGAAAAGCCCGTAGGTCTCCGGCGACCAGACCCATTCGCCGGTTCCGGTGAAGTACACCGCGTTGCCCACGCGCGGCTGCGGAAGCACTTTCCTCAATCGCTCGAAAATGCTTTCCATTGCTTCCTCCCCCTTGGATTTCATCGCAGCCATGGCCCTGAATTTTGCCCCGTGTTACAGGTTGGATAAACCAATCGCCATGCCCGATGGCAAGCCCGGACATCCCATGGGCCAAAAGGCCCATTGCGCATTTACCCCGGGCCTGCTAACCTTCTGGCGATGAGTACGAACACGACCGGTCTCGACCTGACAGAGGAGGAAATCGCCGCCGTGCAGGCCTCCATTGAGGAAATCCTGCCCAACGGCCGGGTCGTCTCCCTGACTTTCTACCAGACCCTTTTCCAGCTGGATCCGAAACTGGCCGGTCTCTTCCACGGGGACATGGTGGCCATGGGACAGAAGTTCATCGACATGCTGGAGTTTATTGCGGTGCACCTCAGCCATCCGGAAGTCCTGGTTCCCGCGGTCGAGGACCTGGGGATCCGGCATGCCGGTTACCGGGTCCGGCCGGAGCACTACCAGACGGTCTGTGAGGCCCTGGTCAGGACCCTGTCCGCCAAGCTCAGCCCGGACATGGCCGAACGGGCGGTCCCCGCCTGGGGCAAGACCTATGCCTTCCTTTCCGAGACCATGATCCGGGCCGCTGAGGAAGCGTCCGGTGATGCTGCCCAGGCTTAGCAGCCCCATTCCCATATTGGATCGCGGAACCGCTCAGGGACTACAGGGGCCCAGGTGGGCGTTGGGATTGTTGAAGAGGAGATCCGCGGCACTCTCGCGGTTGACTGATATCCGCCGGCTCTTGATCCCGTTATCAAGGCACAGGATCACCTTGTCGGGATGCTTGGGATCAATGTCGTTTTCATCGATGACGAAGACCCGGACCACGTTTGAAGAAACCGCACAATCGAATCCGGGAGCCACCTCGGTGACCCTGAATTCCAAGGAGCGGAAAAAGGTGTCGGGAATCCAGATATCCAACGGGTTTAGTTCCGCAACGGTGGCTTCCAGCCAGTACCAGTTGGGATCTCCCTCGGGCCTGATTTCCCAGGCGGCGAAGAAGTTGGTCCCTCCGGAATAGTCCAGGATCAGCGGCTCGCCCACCATGACCAGGTTGGTTGAGGCGGACAAGGTTCCCACTTCGACCACCTCCACGACAAGTTCCCTGTACAGGGTGACCTCACAACCGCGCCCGCTCAGGTCGGTGAAGGTGACGGAATAGGTCGTCGTCGATTCCGGGGAAACCGTGATCGATCCCGTATTCCGGTCCCCCGTGCTCCAGGTGACCGGATAAGCGGGATCATAACCCACCAGCTCGAGGGTGGCACTGGTGCCCTTCACCACACAGGGCGGGGCATCAATGTAGGCCGAGGTCGGCCATACATAAATGGATCCTGCGATCTGGTAGGCGTGGCAGCCCAGCCCGGGATCGAAGGCCTTGACCCGGAAGGTGTGCTCCCCCGGCTCATTCAAACTGACGGGCAAGGGACCGGCGTCGGCCGGGCCGATATCCTCCCAGGGATTGTTCTGGTCCAGGCGCATCTGCCAGACGGCTCCCGAAAGCGGCTGGTCCGAAACATATTCCAAGGTGAACGCCTCTCCCAGGCAGACTTCCGCGCTGGAGATGGACGCCTCCCCGGTCAAAAGGGGAAGCGAGACCGAGGCCTTGTTGGAGAATTCAAGGCAATAGTCCTCCCCGTAAAAATTCAGGGCGGCGACAAAGAATTCGATGACATAGCCTCCGAAGTCATCCGGGATCGCCAAGTCCACCGGCTCCGGACCGACAGGCAGACCGAGTCCATAGATTTGCCCGGGATCACCCGCAATCGTGAACACCCACTCCGCGTAGGCCGCCTGGGCACCCTCGCTGGCCAAGTAGAAGGTCTCGTCCGCGCAAACCACTTCGGACGAGGCCGAAACGGTTCCCGCCTGCGGGGACGTCGTGAAATCCACCACCACCGAGGCGGACAGGGGTCCGCACAATCCTTCGTTGTCGACGGTGTAGGTCCCCGGAGTGGTGACCGTGATGCTCCGGGTCGTTTCTCCCGTCGACCAGTGGTTCCCCTCGGCCAGGCTTGAGGTCAGGACCGCATAGGGCTCATCGGAACAGAATTCACCTGTTTTCTCTATGGAAAGACCAACCGGATACCCGAGGGAGTTGAGCAGGCCCAGGATGTCGTCGGCCAGGCTCTCGATGAAGCCGACCTGGATATAAACATCGCTGCTGGCCGGGTCAGCCGTATTCGGGACGATGATGAAGAAGGAGGGGATGGCATTCACCTCATAGACGGCCTCGTAGGCCTCAAAGACGTCCTCGCAATCCGCGATGAGCGGAAAGTTGAGGCTGTATTCGGCCGCGTAGGCGTTCGCAAAGGCGCAGTCCGTGGGCTGGGCGTCGTTGTCCTGGTAGAGCATGCCGTAAACCTTGATGCCGGCCTGGTTGGCGCAGGTCTGCTGGTACACTTCCTCGAGAAGGGGATCCGCCAGGCGGCAGGGTCCGCACCAGCCCGCACAGAAGTTCAGGATGACCACATTGCCCGCAGCCAGATCGGAATAAAGGTCGACCGTATTGCCGTCACAGTCGGGCTTGGTGAAATTGGGCAGTTGGGCGTTCAGGCCGGCCGCCGGCAGGGCCAGGATCAGGCTCAGGAAGAGGAGAGAAGATATTTTCATCGCATCGGTCGGGTTGAAGGTGGATATTCAATAGCCAATACCCCACCCTGGTCCGGATCCGGTACGATCATGGACTGCCCCAGCTCCGCAACAGGGGGAATCCCCGATGATCATGAGGAATCAACCCTATGGCAAGAAAAATATTAATAATCCCGATCAGCAAGGCTAATGTCTGCCGTGCACACTGCCTTGACCACAGGCCGTATCCGGGACACACGGGCAGGACCCCTCGATCCGTCCAATGGATGCCTCAGCGCCGGACCTCGACCAGCCGGACCACGGAGCGGGCGTTCTTGGTCACGATGTCCTTGCCGACCGGCATGAAGGCGGCCCCGGCGAGCTTGAAGTGGGCCACGCCGAAGGGGATGCCGATGATGGTCAGGCAGAGGAGCAGGCCGGTCAGGATATGCCCGAGGGCGATCCAGATGCCGGCCAGGATCAGCCAGATCAAATTCAGGATCCCGGAGAAGGCCGATCCGGCGACCCCCTTGGGGACGCTGATCATTTCGTAACCGAAGGGGAAGGCGGCGAAAATGGCGATCCGCCAGATTCCCGGCACGTAGGGCAGGCCGATGATGGTGATGGCCAGGATCAGGCCGCCGAAAAACCAGCTCAAGGCCACCGCCCATCCGCCAAGGATGAACCAGAGCACATTCAGGAGCAGGGCGATCAAACGCATAATCCCCACAGCTTAGGCGGCCCGGGTTTGATGTAAAGCACCGGCATGCCGGAATCCTTCAGCCGGTTCAAGGACCGGACGGCCCCGAGTGTCCGGGAGGGTTTTCCTTTACCGCGGTGGCCTCAAGCCGCCAGTAGGGTCCCTCATCGGTTTCCACCTTGATCAGGCGCGGACGCTCCTCGGCCCCCAGCCCCTCCCGGAGCAGGTGATAAAGGTCCTCGATCGTCGACGGGTCGGCCTCATAATAGCCGTGCCCGTCCATGATGGTGATGGCATCGGAGACATCCACCGTTTCCACGCCCTCGACAACCGGAATGCCTTCGCTGGAATCCCCCAGCCGCGGATACTGGAAAAGGCGGGTCGAGGTCATCAAGGGGATGTCCTCGGAAGACACGTAAAGGGTCTTGCGGGCGGGAATGGATTCCAGCATGTCCGCCACGTTGGTCTTGAAGCTGGCCCGGTCGTAGTCCGGGGCCATGAAGATGATTTCCCCGAGGGAGCAGTCGTTCAGGTCCGGCTTGGTCCGGACAATCTGGAAGAGCGAATGGATCAGGGCCCGGTTGCCCAGGCTGTGGGCCATGATGTGGATCCGGGCCCCCGGGAAGGAATCGGAGACGAGCTCGATGAGCCGCCTCAGCTCGGGTTCCGACCAGTCCAGGTTTTCCATATCAACCAGGTAACCGGAGACCGTATCCGTCGAGGGCCAGGAAAAGGCAATGACCGGACCCGGGAAATCCAGCTCATGACGCAGGTGGGCGGCGTTGCTGATCACATCCTCGAAGGTGCGCTTGTAACCGTGGATGAAAATCAGAAGCTCCATGGGCTTTGCCTGCTCCGCGGGATAGCGGTGCAATCCGGAAAGGAAATCCGCCTCGTCCAGCTTTTCCAGCTGCTGGATCTGGCGGGTCCGGAGCAGGGAGCTTTGTTCCAGGACATGATTGGGTTGCGGGCGGGCAAATCGGGAAAGGGCCTTTTCCGGGTCAATGGCGATCATGGCCACGCCGAAGGAGGGCTGGCCGCGCTCCTCGCTGAAACGATCCTCCGGGGGATCCATGACCCCGGTATCGAGGCGCGTGGTCAGGTAAAAGACCTCCTCGTAGACGTAGTTGGCCCGGCGTGGGCTGAAGGTGGTGCAGCCACAGAGGAGGAAAACCAGTAAAGTATGGAGGAGAATGGAGCGCATCAGCATGATTTGGCGTCATCATTTGCATCAACCGAAGGGAGTCAATCTGCCGGATAGCCTCGCCGGTTCAGGTGATCCCGATCCAGTCGTCGATCATCTCGGTCATCTTGCCGGTAATCCAGACAAAGCGGCTGACCAGGCCGACAGCCGCCGAGAGCAGCCCGAAAGCCAGTCCGATCCAGAGGCCCACGGCCCCCAACTCCAGGATAAAGGCCAGCAGCATGCCGGACGGGATGGCAATCCCCCAGTAGGCGAAGATAATGATCCAGGTCGGCACCCGGACGTCCTTGCAACCGCGCAGGGAACCGGCGGCCAGGACCTGGGTCCCGTCGAAGAACTGGAAGATGCCGGCCACGACGAGGAGGCTGGCGGCCATCTGGATGGTGGCCGGATCCGGGGTAAAGGCCCGGGCCAGCAACTGGTTGAAGAGGATAAAGAAGGCGGTGAAGAGTCCCGCCAGGCCAAGGGTGAATCCGCCCGCGCCGAAGGCCACCACGCGGGCCCGCTGTGGCTGGCTGGCCCCGATGACATGCCCGACCCGGATGCCCACCGCAAGGGAGATTCCCAGGGGGACCATAAAGGTGGTGGCGGCGCAGGTGATGGCCACCTGGTGGGCCGCCATTTCCACCACGCCGAGCAGCCCCATGAGGAGGGTCGTGGAGGAAAAGGCCCCCACTTCGGCCAGCAGCTGCAGGCCGACCGGCAGCCCCAGGCGGATCATGTAGAGCAGCCCCGGCCAGGGAATCCGTTCCAGCCAGCGGCGGGGCCAGCTGTGCCGGAAGCGGCGGTCATGCCGCAGCCAGTACATGAGGACCACCAGGTTGAAGATGCGGCTGATCACGGTGGCGATCCCGGCACCGGTCAGGCCCATGGGCGGAACCCCGAGATGCCCGAAAATAAAGATCCAGTTCAGGAAGATGTTCAGCAACACCGCCGCCAGGCCGACCCAGAAAGCCGGCCATGGGGCATCCTGGGCCTCCGAGTAATTGCGCACGCAGATGATGCTCATGACCACCGGCATCGAGACTCCCATCAGCCAGAGGTAGGGCTTGGCCGTGGCCAGGACCTCGGGAGGCTGCCTGAGGATTCCCAGAAAGGGGAAGGTGCTCCACAAAAGCAGGAACAGGAGGATGCCCCCGACCACGGAAATGGCCATCCCCCGTCGCAGCATTTCCCCGGCTTCCCTCCTGTCCCCGGCCCCGTAGGCGTGCGAGACCAGGACCGAGACCGAACTCAGGGTGCCGATACCGACCATGAACAGGAAGTGGAAAAGGGTATGGGCCAGCGCCGAGGCAGCCAGCGGCACCACCCCCACCCGGCCGATCATGACCGTGTCGGTGATGCCGAGGATCATCTGGCTGAGGTGTCCGGCCGTGATCGGGGCGGCCAACAGCAATGTCGGCTTCAGCTCCCTGATGTATCCCCTGTGCGGCATGAGATTCACAACCAAAACAGGCATCACACGGATGGAACGGTTAAAAGCCACTCCAATTCACAACGAATTACGCGAATCACAGGAAAGAGCGCCTCGGTATCCTCATTCAAATCCAAGTCCGAATCGGGATCGAAATCCATCTCCAATACCTGACCCTCATCGGGTCCCGGCAAACCAATTCGGGTTATCTGGAGGAGTACGAGACCCGATCCCGATAACGATTTTGATTTTAATCCCCTTGGTTAATTTCATAGTTGGCATTCCACCATGAAAGTTTTCCTCCTGCGACATGCCGAAGCGGCCTACGGGGTCGCCGACCCGGTCCGCCCCCTGACCGAGAACGGCCGTCAAATGGCCGCCGGACTGGCCGGATTCATCAGCGGCAATCCCTGGTTCCGCTATGCCGAGATCTGGTCCAGCCCCTACCTGCGCGCCCGGCAGACGGCCGAACCGTTCATCGAGCGCAACGGCCGCAGCCGCGAGTTGATCACCATGGAAGATCTCGTGCCCCATGGGGATCCGGATGTCCTCAGCGAGTGCCTGGCCAAGTCCAGGAAGCCGGTCCTGGTGGTCGGCCACAACCCCCACCTGACCCGGGTCGCCCGGCGGTTGATGGGTCTGGACCGTCGCAGCGGCAGCCTGCACTTCAAGAAATGCTGCCTCTTCGCCTTCCAGCGGGAGAGTTCCAGTCCGACCCGGTTTACCCTGGCCGCCTGCCTCCCCCCGGGATCAGTCGGCCTGAAGGGATAGCTGGCCGCTTTCCCGGAGGTATTCCTGCAGGTAGAAGAGTGCGGCGTGGACAATGGCGTGGGTGATGGTCCCGTTGCGGGCCCACTCAAACAATTCCCCGATCGAGAGCTCGCGGACTTCCATGAACTCGTGCGGGCCGGGATCCCCGGCGTCGACACGGCGGGCACCCTCGACGAGGACAAAGTGACAGCGGTTGCGCTGGATGGCCGGATTGGGGTGGACCGTGCCCAGGACCCGGGCGGATCGGCCCCGGTAACCGCTCTCCTCGTAAAGCTCCCGGACGCCTCCCTCGACCGGATTTTCCCCGGGATCCACCACCCCGGCCGGCAGCTCCCAGCTGAATTTGCCGGTGCCAAACCGGAACTGCCGGATCAGGACGCATTTCCCCTCCTCCGTCAGGGCCATCGTCACCGCCCAGTCCCCGACCTTCATGACATAGAAATCGGCCGCGATCCGGTGCTGCTGGTTGTGCCAGTTCTCCTTGAGGATCTTGTAGACCTTGCAGTCTGCGTGGACAGAGGAATCCAGACATTCCCATGGGGTGATGTCGCTGTCCTTCATGTACGGACCTCCGGAAGGAATTGCCTAGTTGCCGGGAATGACAATGCGCTGGCCGATTTGCAGGGCCCGGGGATTGACCGTCGGGTTGGCTGCCTGCAGGGCGGAAAGACTCACGCCAAAACGCTTGGCCACCCCGCTCAGGGTGTCGCCGCTCTGGATCACATAGACGTCCTCGTCGAGGGCCGGCTCCGCGCCCGGGGCCTCGCTCTCACCATCCGTGGAGGTATCCGCCGTGGCGGGCGAGCTGGACGCGGTCGTGGTGCGGGCCACCCGGCCCGATGGCTGCCAGTTTTCCAGCTTCCCGACCAGCTCCGTCATTTTCCCGGACAGCTCGTTGAGCGCGTCCCGGTTGGCCTTGATGCTGCCGGTCACCTCGTTGAAGGCGGCCTGCGTGTTGTCCTGGATCTGCCGGTCCGCCCGGCCCAGCTTGACAAACTCGGTGCCCAGCTTTTCCAGCCGGTCGTTCACATCAGCCACCGACTTCTGCAGCTCGGGCGTCTTGTCCGGCTGGGAGGCCAGCTTGGCCTCGATGGCCCGGACCTTGGTCTGCGCCTGGTTGGCCAGGACGATCCCGGTGACGCCGACGATGATGCCCACCACGCCGATGATGACCGCCACCAGGCCCATCTTGCTGCCGCGGGAGCCCTCTTCAACCGTTTCTACCGTTTCATCAAAATCATCCATCATGCTGCGGTAGCGTAGGTTGCCGACTTGCTCTGGCAAGCGCATATGCAGGCCCAAAAGCCCTTCCCGGCA
>CAJXMX010000121.1 GCA_913056355.1 uncultured Opitutales bacterium | reverse complement strand
GAGGAGGAGGCGGAGTACCTGGGCGAGCCCGGCTACACCTGGTCCCAGCCGATCAACGGATCGCCCGCCGACCTGCTGGGCCTTGAACTGGCCTGGAATACCAGCCTCGGTTTCCTGGCCTCCTTCCTCGAGACAACGGATCTTTCCCTCAACTACACCTGGACCGACAGCTCCGCCGCTTATCCCAATTTCCCGGAGACGACGATCCTGTTGCCGGAGCAGGTCCAGGAGGTCTTCAACGGCTCCCTGCGCTGGAAACACGGCAACTGGTCGGTCGCCTTCCGCACCCGTTACCGGGGGTTGCGCCTGAACAACCTCCTCGTTCCGGGGCAGGATATTTTCAACCAGGGATTCTGGAGCCACTCCCTGAGCCTGTCCTACAAGGCCAGTGATACGGTCAGCCTCTCGGTGGGGCTGTCCAACATGAACCATCCGGGCCGGATTGCCTACCAGGGCACGACGGCCCAGCTGGTTTCCCACCGGCAGACCTACCAGTCCCTCAATCTCGGCATCAACATCCGGTTTGGAAAGGGCCAACCCGTCGCTCCGGAGCCGGAGCGCAAGGACAACGGTCGGGAAGAGTCGGAATAGATCCTCAGCCCAGGGCCTCGGCCGCCTCGGCGGCTTCCGCCTTGCCGGTGGCCTTGTTGAAACGCATGGAGATCAGCCGGCTGACCCCCTTCTCCTGCATTGTCACCCCGTAGATGGTGTCGGCCACGCTGATGGTCCGCTTGTTGTGGGTGATGATGAGGAACTGGGAAAACTCCAGGAAGCGATCCAGCATGCCGGTGAAGCGGCCGATATTGGCGTCGTCCAGCGGAGCGTCGATCTCGTCCAGGACACAGAACGGGCTCGGCTTGACCATGTAGATGGCGAAGAGCAGGGCCACCGCGGTCATCGTCTTCTGGCCGCCGCTGAGCAGGCCGAGGTTGCGCAGGCGCGTTCCGGGCGGCTGGGCGGTGATGTCGATCCCGCTTTCCAGGACGTCCTCGGAATCGACCAGAGTGAGGTCGGATTTGCCGCCCCCGAAGAGCGTCTCGAAGGTGTAATGGAAATTGTTCCGGATCGCCTCGAAGGTCTCGGCAAACATGGCCTGGCTGGTGGTGTTGATCTCGTCGATGGCCTCCAGCAGCTTCTCCTTGGAACTCCACAGGTCCGTACTTTGGGCGGAAAGGAATTCGTGGCGCTCCTTGAGGTCCTTGTACTCCTCGATGGCCACCAGGTTGACCGGTCCCATGGCCTGGATTCGGCTCCGCAGGGAGGCGATCTCGGATTCCACTTCCTCCCAGTCCACCGGTTCCAGGCTGGCCCGCTCCTCGTCCGTCGGGTCGTCGCGCTCCAGAATGGATTCCATTTCCTCCGGCGAGGACTCCTCGATGTCGACCCGGATCCGGTCCGGAAGGGCTTCCCCGGCCTTCCACAGTTCCAGTTGCCAGTCGATTTCCCCGGGATCGCGCTCGTAGTCGCGCAGGCATTCCTCACGGATGAACTGGAGCCTCGACTCCTGGCGGGCCAGGGCCACCTCGGTCTTGTTCAGCTCGTTGGAAATCTGGGCCAGGCTGGCCCGCTTGGGCGCGATCCCCTCCTCCACCGTGGCGATCCGTTTCTCGATCTCCCGCAGGGCCTCGCGGTCCACTTCCAGCTGGGCCATCAGCTTGTCCAGTTGCTCCTGGACCTTGCCCTGGGATTCCTTGTGGGTGGCGGCTTCCTTCTCCAGTTCGCCGATCTGGCGGCGCAGCTGTTCGGATTCCTCCAGCCGCTTGATCCGGGATTCCTCGTTTTCCTTCGACATCCGCTGCAGCTCGCTGAGCCCGCGGTCCAGCAACTCAAGGCGCTGCTTCTTCTGCGCCACCTCGAAACGCACCTCGTCAAAATGCTCGCGCTTGGCCTCGCGCTCCTTGCGGAAATTCTCAACCGCCTCCTCGGCGTCCGTAATCTTCTTCTTCTGGGCCTCGATGTCGGCCTCGGTCTCGTCCAGTTCCTTGCGCGCGGACTCCAGACGGCCGGTCGACTGGTCCTTGGTGGCCTCCAGCTTCTTCAACTCGACGTCCCTGGAGCCGTGGTTGCGACGGTTGGCCTCGATGTTGCGCTCCGCGGCCTGTTTCTGGGCCACCAGGGTGGTCACCTCCGTGCCGATCTCGGAAATCAGCCGACGCTGCTCCTCGATGCGCTTGTCCGCCGCATCCAGCTTCCCCTGGGCCTGTTCGGCCTGCAGACGGAGCCGCTCCTGGGTGTCGTCGAGTTCGGCCAGCTGCTTGGCGAATTTCTTGAGCTGGTTCTGGCGTGACAGGAAGGAACTGTTCTCCTTCTTGGCGTTGGTGGTGCCGGCCAGGATCACCCCGCGCGGATCGACCACCTCCCCCTCCCGGGTCACTGCCAGCTGAAAATCAAAATCCGGGTTCTGTTCCAGGTGAGTCAGGAGAATGTCCAGGTCATCGGCGATAAAGCAGCCGGCAAAGTAGGATTCCACAAAGCCCTGGATATCCTTGTCCGGTGAACTGACCACCGTCTCCGCGGCCACGATGCCCTCCGGAAGGGAGACCGCCTTGGATTTGCGTCCGTTGGACGTGGGCGCCAGCAGGCTGGCCCGGCCGATCCGCTTCTCGGCCAGGGCCCGCGCCAGGATCCGGACCTGGCCGGTGTCCCGGACGTAGATCCCGTCCGTGGCCGAGCCCAGCAGGAGTTCCACCGCCTGGGTAAAGCCGTCGCCGACCTTCAGTTGCTTGAGGAACAGGGTAATCGACTCGGCCGGGACCACATCGGAAAGCTTGCCCTGCAAAATCGCCCGCGCTCCCTCGGAAAAGCCCTCGAACTTGGCCTGCAGGTCCTCCAGCACGCCCACCTGGGCCTGCAGGGAAGCGCGCTGGCGCTCCCCTTCCTGGATGGATTTCTGCAAGTCGCGGAAGGTGTGCACCAGTTCCTGCTGTTTGGCCCGGAATTCCTCCAGCCGGGCCTCCTGCTTCTTCTTTTCCTCCTGGCGTGCCTCGCGGGTCCGGTCGATGGTGTCCCGGTCCTTCTCCAAGACCTCCAGGTCGTTGGCCAGGGACTGCAGCTCGTCGGCCAGGTTGGCGTGGCGGACCTGGTAGGTCTTCAGGTCCAGTTCCAGGCTGGTGCAGTTGCTGCGCAGGCGGCTGATCGCGCTTTCCTTGACCAGGAGACCCTGCTTGGCGCGAGAGAGTTCCGTCTCCGCGGCATTGAGCTGTTTCTGCAATTCAGCCAGGTCCTGGCTGCGTTTCTGGAATTCCTCGTCCGAGTTGCCGAAGAGGTCCATCTGTTCCTGCTTCAGCTTGCTCTCGTTGGAAAGCCGCTGGGCCAGCATCTCCTCCTCCTGGGAAAGCTGGGACAGTTCCTCGCTGATCCGCTTCAGGCGCTCCTGCATGTCCTCGCGCCGGAGCTGGGCCATTTCCACCCGGTTGGCCGCGTTTTCCTTCTCGGAACGCAGGTCGTAAACCCGCTTCTGGGCCTCTTCCAGCTTCCCCCGCAGGACCTGGGCCTCCTCGCGACGCCCGGAAAGGGCCGTCTCGGTCGAGGCCAGTTCCCCCTCCAGCTTGGATTTCTGCTCCTCAAGGACGGAAAACTTGTTTTTCCCGGCCACACTCTCCCCGCTGACTTCCTTGAATCGGAAGCCGTTGTGGGACAGGTCGAGGTGGGTCAGGCGGTGGTGGATCCGCTGGTAGCGCAGGGCCTTGGCGGCCTGCCGCTTGAGCGATCCGGTCTGCCGGGCCACTTCCTCCATGACGTCCGTGACCCGGGCCAGGTTGGCGTCGACCTGGGCCAGCTTGTTGAGGGCCTCCCGGCGCTGGGCCTTGTATTTGGAAATACCGGCCGCCTCCTCGAAAATGGCCCGCCGCTCGCTCGGGTTGCTGGAAAGGACCTGGTCGATCTGGCCCTGCAGCATGAAGGAGTAGCTGACCTGGCCCACCCCCGTATCCAGGAAGAGGTTGTGAATGTCCTTCAGCCGGCAGGACTTGCCGTTGAGCAGGTATTCGCTGCCGCCGTCGCGGATCACCCGCCGGGTCACCTCCACCTCGGCGTGGGCCGTCCCCAGCTTGTCCTCGCAGTCGGCGAAGACCAGGGAGACCGCGCAGAGGTTGATCTGCTTGCGGGTGGCGGTGCCCTGGAAAATGACGTCCTGCATGGCCCCGGCCCGCAGCGACTTGGCGCTCTGTTCCCCCAGAACCCAGCGGATGGCGTCGGCGATATTGCTTTTCCCACAGCCGTTGGGACCGACGATGGCCGTCACCCCGCGCTGGAGGTCCAGTCGGATGGGATCCGCAAAACTCTTGAAGCCGTGTATCCGGAGTTCTTTTAAATACATCTAGGGAGGGTCAGGATTCCTGTTAAAAGATGGCCATTCAATGCAGGTTACCCGGCTCAGCAAGGAATATTTGGAAAACTGAACCGTCTTAGGGATATGAGTTGTTTGAAGAAAAGATTTCCCGGGTCCCTTGCCCTCGTCCTAATCCTCAGTTTAATCCATCCCATGCAAGCTGAGTCCTCCGCCAAATCTCCTTCCTCCACGGCCAGCATCGTCCTCGGCGGCGGCTGTTTCTGGTGCCTGGAGGCCCTTTACGAGACCCTCGACGGCGTCCAGTCGGTCGTTTCCGGTTATGCCGGGGGACATGTCGCCAATCCCAGCTACCAGGATGTCTGCACCGGCCGGACCGGCCATGCGGAAGTGGTTCGCATCGACTACGACCCCGCGAAAATTTCCCTCGACGAGATCCTCGGCTTTTTCTGGGAGGCCCATGATCCGACCACCCTGAATCGCCAGGGAGCCGACGTCGGGACCCAGTACCGCTCCATTATCCTCTACGATTCCCCGGAGCAGCAGGCGGCCGCCAAGGCCTCCATGGAAGCCGCGCAGAAGGAATTCCGGGACCCCATCGTGACCCAGCTGGAGCCGCTGAAACACTTCTACAGGGCTGAAAAATACCATCAGGATTACTTCCAGAACAATCCCGACGCGCCCTACTGCCGCTATGTTATCGTCCCGAAGTTGAAGAAGCTTGAATCGTGAGGGTCTCTACCTATGCTGCGGCCAATATGAAGAAAGTGATTCTTGCCACCTGTCTGCTGGTTGCCCTTGCCGGATGTCGAAGCTACGAGCCGCTGCCGGTAGCTCAAAGTCTCGACCTGGACCGTTTCATGGGCCAATGGTACGTCATCGCCTCCATCCAGACCCTGGTTGATCGCGACCCCTACAACGCGGTTGAAATCTACGAGCGGGCCGAACGGGGAATCTCCATCACTTACCAGTTTAATGCAGGTGCTCCGGACGGTGACCTCCGGACCTACAATATCAAGGCCATGGTGGACAATCCGGGGATCAACACCGACTGGCAGATAACGTACTTCACCTGGCCCTTTGAATCGGATTACCGTTTCCTTCACGTCGAGCCGGATTACTCGGCGGTCGTGATCGGCCAACCCAGCCGCAAGTACTGCTGGATCCTCTCCCGCCAGAAGACCATGCCCGACGCCCTCTATTCGGATATCGTCCTCTACCTGCAGCAACTGGGATACGACGTGGCCAAGATCCGCCGGATCCCCCAGATGTAGGATTCCCGTAGCCTCCCCGCTAAATTCCTGACCGAATGGCTCCGTCCAAACCCTTTGCATGGCTGAAAGAACGTTCAGCCGGGCTGTTGCTGCACCCGACTTCCCTCCCCGGGGACCATGCCATCGGCGTGCTGGGCCCCCAGGCCCACGCCTTTATTGACTTCCTCCAGGAGGCCGGGATCCGGTACTGGCAGGTGCTGCCCCTGGGCCCGACCGGGTTTGGCGATTCCCCCTACTCCAGCTATTCCGCCTTTGCCGGCAATCCCTACCTGGTCGATCTCGTTCCGTTGACCGAGTACGGCATTCTCAAGCAGGAGGACCTCATTCCCCTGCAGGAACACGATCCCCGGGCTGTGGACTACGAGGCCATGTTCCGCATCAAGTGGCCCCTCCTTCGCCTGGCCCATAAGCGATTTGTCCAGATGCACCGGGCCTACATTCCCAATTACGGCCTGCTCAAGGATTTCAAGGAGGCCAAGGCCGGCTGGTTGGAGCCCTTCTGCGCCTTCATGGCCCTGAAGGAGCGATTCTACGGGGCCTTCTGGGGAGACTGGCCGGAGGAATGCCGGACCTTGGAAGGCGCGAAGCAATCCAAATACTGGCAGGAGACGGAACAGTCCCGCGAGGCCCATGCCTTTTTCCAGTACCTCTTTTTCGGCCAGTGGCAGCAGGTCCGCTCCTATGCCCGGGCCTCCGGGGTCGAGATCGTCGGGGACATCCCGATTTTCGTTTCCCTGGACAGTGCCGATGCCTGGGCCACGCCGGAAATCTTCGAGATGAGCCGTCCGGGCAAGCCGGACTTCGTGGCCGGGGTCCCTCCGGATTACTTCTCCTCGACCGGGCAGCTCTGGGGCAATCCGCTCTACGACTGGGGTCCGATGCAGGAGAACGGCTTCTCCTGGTGGCTGGACCGCATGGCCGCCAATTTCGACCTCTTCGACGTGGTCCGCCTGGACCATTTCCGCGGCTTCTACGACTACTGGCGCATCCCCGCCGGCGCCAGGGATGCCCGCAGCGGCACCTGGAAGAAGGGTCCGCAGGAAGCGCTCTTCGAGGCGATTGCCCGGCGGTTCCCGGAAGCCAGGCTGATCGCCGAGGACCTCGGGGACATTCACGACGGCGTCCGCGAATTCAGGGACAACCTGGGTCTCCCGGGAATGGCTATCCTGCATTTCGCCTTCGGCGGCGGAGCGGACAACCTCTATCTGCCCCACAACCTGGAGGCCAATTCCGTGGTGTATCCGGGAACTCACGACAACGACACGACCATTGGCTGGTACGACAGCGCTCCCGCCCACGTGCAGGACCATGTTCGCCGCTACCTGCGGGTGGACGGACGGGATATCGCCTGGGACCTGATCCGCTGGTCCTACCAGTCGGTCAGCAACCTGGCCGTGGTTGCCATGCAGGACCTGCTGGCCCTGGGGACCGAATGCCGCATGAACACCCCCGGCACGGGACAGGGCAACTGGAAATGGCGCATGACCTGGGAACAGTTCCACCAGCAGCGCCAGTCCGCCCCCTACCTGCGCGAGCTGGGCCGGCTCTACGGCCGTCAGTCTCCCGAAGCGGCGAATCCGGCGATCAACTGAAGGGCCACCTCCCCGGCGTCCTCCAGGACATAGTGGCCGGCCTTGGGAAATTCCGAGACTTCCGCTTCCGGAAGAATCTCCTGCCAGGCCTTGAGGAATTCCTCATGGAAACACCAGTCCTGCATCCCCCAGAGGATCTGCACGGGGATTTTTCTCCAACGCGGGAGGCCGGCCTCGATTTCCTTTAATGCATTCCAGCTGGGGTGCCTCCGGGACATGGGAATGTCCCGGACAAAGCGGTGAATGGCCACCCGGTCATGCCAGTTGCCGTAAGGCCAGGCGAATCCCTCCTGCACGGCTTCCGGCAACGGTTGGACCGTGGTCATGGTCCGGGCCGCCCGGACAAAGCCGTTGGCCCCGCGGACCAGGAGGGCTCCCACGAAGGGCCAGCGGCAGACCGCGATCCGGAACGGGATGGTTTTGAAGCTGAACGCCGCCGTATTGAGAATGCTGATACTGCGGACCTTGTCCGGCATCCGGGCCGCCGCTCCCAGCCCGGTCGGCCCGCCCCAGTCGTGGACCACCAGGTGGAAATCCTCCACCCCGCAGGACTCGATCCATGCCGCCGTCCGCTCCACGTGGCCGGCCAGGCTGTAGTCGGCCCGCCGGGGCTTCTCCGACAACCCGCAGCCGAGATGGTCCAGGGCCAGGCAACGGAATTTCGGCCGCAGGGCCAGGACCAGGTTGCGGTACAGGAAGGACCAACTCGGATTTCCGTGAATCATGACCACCGCCGGGCCATCCCCTTCGTCGACATAGTTCAGCCGGCCGGCAGGGGTCTGGAAACTGTTGCCGGCAAAGGGATACTGGACGCTCAGCCAGGGAGGCAGGCGGTTCATGCCAGCCCCTCCACCCCGAGCATGACCGAGCTCAGGCCGCTGCCGATGCCGAGCAGCGCCGTCCGGGTGGCGGGCGTTATCCGGCCGGCCACGATGGCCTGGTGAAAGGTGAACGGCAGGGAGACGGAGCCCACGTTGCCCATGTATTCAAAGGTGGTGAAGTCCTTTTCCCGGTCCAGGCCAAGGCTGTCGAAGAGCCGTCGCTGGTGCGTCCGGCCGACCTGGTGGGAGACGAAGCAACCGGGCGTTCCGCGGTCCCAGCCCAGCTCCTCCCCGAAGGAAGTCCAGGTGGATTGCGCAAGGGCGATGCCGGCATCCAGGAGCGCCTCGGCGTCAGTCTGCATTTCGAATCCGTCGCTGCCGGTTGAATCCCCCTGGCAGAGTTTGTTGGCCAGTGAATCCGTCCGGGCCACGCCGCCCAGAAGGCGCCAGGCCGGACCGGAGGCGAGGTCGTCGCGGGAAAGCAGCATGGCCGCGGCCCCGGCCCCGATGGTCAGGTTGGCAAAGTACGGCTTGACCGCGTTGCGGCTCAGGTCCTTCTCCAGCAGGGTGCGGATGGTGTTCTCCAGCAGGTGCTTGCCGTTCTCCCCGGAGACCAGCAGGGCATGCCGTATCTGTCCGCTCTCGATCAGCCCGCCGGCCAGGACCATGGCGTTGGCAAAGCCCAGGCAGGCGTTGGAAATGTCCAGGATCTGGCAGCTGGCCGGCATTTCCAGCAGGCCGTGCACGTAGGCCGCGGTGGCCGGCTCCATGCGGTCGCGGCAGACTCCGCAGTGGATCAGCAGGTCGATCTCCGACTTGTCCACCGGACTGGCCTGTAGCACCTTTTCCCCGGCCTCGGCACTGGCCTGGGAGGGAAGGATGTCGAAATCCCAGAAGTGGCGCTCACGGATGCCGGTCATCAGCTCCAGGCGACCCTCCGGCAGGCGGAGCCGCTGGTACATCGGCGACAGGCGTTCCTCGATGAAGGCCGAGCTGACCGGGACCGGCGGAACCACCACCGCACTGCCGTTAATCGCGACGCAACTGAACCTCATTGCGGATCCTGCTTGGCGGGCCTGCCCGGCTTCGTGACCTCGGCGACCACGCTCTCATCAAAGTAGTTCCAGTCCATCCCGGCGTTGACCACGATGCCCTGGGCGTTGATGCCGGAGCTGCGGGGACTGAGCAGGAAAATGGCCGTGTCGGCCACCTCCTGCGTGGTCAGGGCCCGCTTGCGGTAGGTCAGCTTCTCGGCAAAAAGGTAGTTCTCCAGGTATCCCGGAATCCCGGCCGAGGACTTGGTCCGGAGCGGCCCGGCATTGACCGAGTTGAAGCGTACCTCGGTGTCGGAGCTGAAAGACTTGGCCAGGAAGCGGACGCAGCCCTCAAGGGCGTTCTTGATCGGCGACATGTAGCCGTAGTTGGCGGCCGTGACGGAAGAGGAAATCCCGATTGCCACCACCGAGGCCTCCTTGTTCAGGACCGGCTTCAGGCTGCGGGCCAGCTCGACCAGGGAGAAGGCGGATATCTGGGTGGCCTGCAGGAAGTCCTCGCGGCGGGTCTCGTGGAAGGCCGCCGCCCCGGCACTGAAATTGGCAAAGGCGATGGAATGGACGAAACCGTCCAGCTCGCCGAACTCCTCACGGATCCGCGTCCCGAGGGAGGCGATGTCCGCCTCGTACTCGACGTCGCAGGTCAGGCAGGGCCGGTCCCCAAGGAGCTTTTCCAGTTCGTCACGCCGCTGGTCGTTGCGGACGGTGTAGATGACCCGCGCTCCGGCTTCCTCAAGGCCCTGGCCGATGGCCCAGGCCACGCTGCGGCGGTTGCCCAGCCCGCAGACCAGGAATTGCTTGTTGGCCAGTTTCAGGTAGTCCATGAAATCAGTGTCGTGAAGGAGGCTAGGCGTCCCGCCTGTCCAAAATCAATTCGTTATTCCGCGTCCAGCATGGCCAGTCCGAACTCGACGGTCAGGACCGTTTTTCCGCCGACCGAGACCTTCCCCTTCATGAAGTGGAACCGCCCCAGCGCCTCGCCGTAGGTGGCCTCGATCCGGACCACGTCGCCGGGCCGCACGATCTGCTTGAACTTGGCGTTCTGGATCCGGGTCAGGATGGGCGTCTTCTGCCCGCCCTGGTCACCCTCGGCCTTGAACTTGTTGGCCATGTAGAGGGCCGCGGTCTGGAAAACGGACTCGCACAGGAGCACTCCCGGCATGATCGGGTTGCCCGGGTAATGGCCCTGGAAATGCGGCTCTTCGGCGCGGATTTCCCGCTCGGTGACAATGCCGTCGTCGCGCATCTCGACAATCTTGTCGACGAACAGGAACGGCTCGCGGTGGGGAATGGTCTGGTAAATTTCTTCCATGGTAATGCCTCCGGCGGTTCATTCCGCCCTACTGCGCTTTTCCTCCTCAGCCAGCAGCTTGTCAACTTTGTTGGCCACAATGACCCCGTAATTCATGGTTCCCAGCCAGCCGGACATGATGATCCCGACGCTCCCGGCATGGAACAGGCCGGGCAGCTCTTCCGGGAGCTGCTGGGAGACCTTGAGGCCCTCGAACTTGGTCCCGAAAGAGGTCCCGCCAGGGTGCCGGGTGTAGTAATTGACGGTCCGCGGGGTGGCCGCTTCGGTGTGGTCCAGCTTGGCACGGATGTCCGGGATCAGCTTCTCCAGGGCGGAGACCGAGCTTTCCACCAGCCAGTCCTTTTCCCGCTCGTACTGCTCCTCGGTCAGGTTCTTCCAGTCCACCCACCTGGCGTTGATGGAGGCCACGATGGCGTAGCGCGGCTCCCTCTGGTGGGGACGGGTGTCCGGGTAATAAACCGAAAAGGTGCGGCTGCTGGTCCGCATCCGGGTCAGGTCGTCGGTCGAGAACTGCTCCGACTCCGAGGTGAAGACCAGGTCGCCGATGAAGGGAATGGATTCCCCTTTTTTGATGCCCATGTAGACCTGGCAGGAACTGGTGTTGACCCGCACCGCCTCCGCCTCCTGCAGGAATTCCTCCCGGAACAGCTCCCGCCCGGCCAGGTGCAGGATGGTGCTCTTGATGTTGGCGTTGGAAACGACCGCCTTGGCCCGGATCAGGCGCGGCGGGAAGGATTCGCCGGTGTTCTGGCTGCTGGCCTGGACCCCGACCACCCGCGGCCGGCCGTCTTCACCTTTCCCGGTCAGGACCTGCTCCACCAGGGCGCACTTGCGCAGTTCCACCCCGTTGCGCTTCAGCTCGCCGGTCATCTTCCTGATCAGGGTGTCCGTCCCGCCCTTGTAGATAAAGACCCCCTTGCTCATGAAGTTGGAGAAAACGATCCCGTAGGTGATCGCCGGATCCTCCAGCCCCGAGCCGTTGGCGTAGGAAATCGGCTCCATCAGGAGGCGGTGGACGTCGTTCCGGCCCGGAAAGTACTCCTCGAATAGCTCGCCCGTGGTCTGCCGGTCGTCGTCGTAGAAATTCATTTCCGCCAGCCGGGCGAAGAAGGCCTCCACCCGCTCCTTTTCGATTCCGAACTCCTCCACCAGGATGCGGATGAAGTCGGCCTTGTCGAAGGTCGTGCTGATGTCCATCTGCGGGTTGATGAAGCGGATGTCCTGCAACTGCTCAATGGAATCGGCAATCTCCCGGGTCCAGTACTTCCGGCAGGACTTGACCATGCCAAAAGGGAAACCGTGCAGGGATATGTCGAAGATGTGCCCGCCCGGCCGCTTGAACCAGGTCGCCAGGCCACCGAACTGGTAATGATGCTCCAGGACCAGGACCTTGCGACCGGCCCGGGCCAGGATGTTGGCCGCCGTCAGGCCGCCGATCCCGCTCCCGATCACCACCACGTCGTAGGCCTCGCCGACCCCTGCTAACCAGTCTTTTGCCATCTTTCATGGCTTGGTACAGGCCCCCGCCCCTTTGGCAATGTTAAACGTGACAGGCGGGATGCCTGCCCTCCATCGCGAGGGGCCGGCAAGGACAACAGGCGTCCCGCCTGTTTACGAACTTCCCTGCAAAGTTCCTTGACGGGTTTGATCCGAGCCTCTTTACAGGCACTTCATTCCGAAATTCCGGAAGAACCCTTCCAACCGAAACTGACAAAATGGCGTACAAACTGTTCATTCCCGGCCCGATCGAGGTCTCCGAAAAGACCTACAAGGCCATGACGACACACGTCTTCGGCCATCGCAGCCCGGACTTTGTCGAGCTTTACAAGTCCGTCCAGCCCGGCCTGCAGCAGCTGTTCTTTACCCAGGATCCGGTCTACTTGTCCACCAGCTCCGCATGGGGCGTCATGGAAGGTTCCCTCCGCAACCTGGTCCGCAAAAAGGTCCTCAACATCTGCTCCGGCGCCTTCTCCGACAAGTGGTACGATGTCTCGAGACGCTGCGGACTGGAGGCCAAGGCCCTGCAGTATGAATGGGGCACGCCGGTCGACCCGGAGGATGTCCGCAGGGAGCTGGCCAGCGGCGACTACGACGCCATTACCATGATCCACAACGAGACCTCGACCGGGACCATGAATCCCATCGCCGGGGTCATGGAGGTGGTCCGGGAGTTTCCCGGGGTGATGTCCATCATCGACAGCGTCAGTTCCTTCTCCGCGGTCAAGATCGAGAAGGACCGGCTCGGCATCGACGTCCTCCTGACCGGCAGCCAGAAGGCGCTCGCCCTGCCGCCCGGCCT
>CAJXMX010000120.1 GCA_913056355.1 uncultured Opitutales bacterium | reverse complement strand
CGGATATTTGAACGGCGCAAGTTTCGACTTGACGTAAGACTTCAGAATGTCGCTTTGCGCATCGCAGCCGGACCGGCCGTCTCGGAGCCTGACCACCGCCCGTAGCGCCATGCGCCGGTCGGGCAACTCGTGAGCCAGAACCGCGCATTCATGCACATCGGCGTGTTCGTTGAGGCAGCGTTCGACCTCAAGGGGCCAGACCCATTGGCCGGATACCTTGATCAACTCGTCGGCGCGGCCCTGGAAATAGTAGTAGCCGTCCTTCTCGATGAAACGATCCCCGGTATAGATCCAGTCGCCGCGCATGGTGTCGCGTGTCTTGTCGACACGGTTCCAGTAGACTGGCGCCGAGGAATGGCCGCGCACGAGCATCACGCCCTCTTCGCCGGGTGCTGCCAATTTTCCGTCCTGTGTTTCGAGGCGCACCTCGTATCCCGGCACGCGTTTTCCGGCAGCGCCTATCCGGTGGTCATCCAGTGTGTTCGACAGATAGATATGCAAAAGTTCTGTCGAACCGAGACCTTCGGTCGGGCCGTGACCGGTTTGCGCCTTCCAGGCCTTGTAGATGTCTTCCGAGAGCACCTCGGCCGCCGACATCGACTGGCGAAGCGATGACAGGTCCCGCTTGTCGAGCGCCTCGGCGCGGGCCAGCGCCTCCACCGACGGGAGGTGAAAGATACCGGCCGGCTTGTCGGTCACCGCATTGACGGCCCCGATGGCGTTCAGGCAAAGTTTCCTCCAGGCCACGGTTTTCCAGTCATCGGTGGTCCCGACCGTCACCGGGGTGCCTTCAAACAGGGCGCGGAAGCCGTGCCCGGAATCCGTGTCCGGGACTGTCATCAGGACATCGCCGCGCTGCCGCACATGGCCGGGACCGATCCGCTCCACCGGACAGTCAATGATCACCGGGACAATTTCCTTCAGTTCGGAATCGCCGGGAATCCGCTCCATGTGCTCGATCCCGTTCTGGATGATGGCGACTTTTGTTTCCGGTCCGGCCAACCGGTCGAGCCAGGGCAGAGCGGCCGGAAAGTCGTACGTTTTCACGCAAACCAGGATCCAGTCGGCATGGCCCGAAACTTGTGACGGGTCCGTAATTACTTCAATATCAGCCTCGAACGGTCCCTCCTCGGTTTCGACTTTCAGCTTCTCGAAGGGCGTGCGGGCAACGGCCTGCAGGGAGTGCCGGGAACGGCGGGCAAGGTTGCCCAGGAGGGTGCAGCCGATGGCACCCGGACCGATCAGGGAGATACTTGGCATTTTTGTTTTCCTCGCAATTGCATGGTTGTGGAAACCAATGATTCGAACTTTGTCGCGGTTACCAGTCTGGCGTCCTTCCGATGTGGACCGCGCTGTCGTGGAAGTTCGCGTCGTCACCCAGTTGTGCCAGCATTTCCACTACCTCGGCGCCGGCCAGGATGACCGGGCCATATCCGTGGGCTGCGTGCGGGCTGACCGGACGATAGGCGTAGAAGGCGGGATCCCAGCCAATGCCGGTTCCCACGCAGGTCCCCTGGACGGCGCCGGAGTCGTCGATCTTCGTGGAAATGGCGTTCCAGCCGAGAATGGCCCGCGCCCCATGGGCGCTCTTGTCGATCCAGCCACGGTTGATGCCGCGGGCCAGGGCGAAGACAAACATGGCCGAGGCCGAGGTCTCCTCATAGGTCCCGGGGCGGTCCAGGAGCTGGTGCCAGAGCCCGTCCGTTCCCTGGCAGTGGGCGATCCCGGCGATGTGTCGCCGGTAGATGGAAAGGATTTCCCCGTAGCGCGGATGGTCCTCCGGCAGCACCGACAGCAGCTCCACCGTGGCCATGATGGTCCAGCCGTTGGCCCGTCCCCAGGCAAAGCTGGGATGCTGCTCCATGGCGCTGACCCAGCCGTGACGGTACAGGCCGAGCTCCGGCAGGTACATCCGTTCCGTCATCCGGATAATCTGGGCGCAGGCATCGTCGAAGTATTTCGTTTCCCCGGTCGCCCTGCCCATTTGCGCCAGGGCGGGGACGCTCATGTAGAGGTCGTCCAGCCAGAGGCTGTCCGGCAGGGGCCGGTCCCGGGCCAGGGTGCCGTCGGCAAGCCGCTTCTGTCCCTCGGAGATATATTGAATCGAGGGGGTGATGAACCTGCCAAGATCCTTTCCGATGCCCGCCGACCGGGCCTTGAGCAGGGCCGCCGTCATGGCACCGCACTGGTCGAGGCTGTGCGGTTCCAGGAGGCGGCGCGGAATGAACCGGCGGGGCCGCACATCGGGGTCCATCCCCAGGTAATGGGTGCCCAGCTTCTCGATGGTTTCCAGGCGAAGGCGGACGTATTCCCGGTAAAAGGGATCGCCGGTGACCTCGGCGGCCCGCAGCATGGCCGCGTAGGTGACCCCCCATTCATAGCTGATCGGCTGGAACAACCCAAATTCCAAACCCGGATGCGCGACCCCGGGGGATTCGGGATTGACCGCCAGCCCGGTATCCAGGTCCACCCAGCGGATCGGACAGTTCCGGTCGATGTACTCGCCGACCCGTTTCAGGGCTTCCTCAATGTCGGCCGGATCGGGGATGCCATAGGGGACCGGGTACTCCGGGGCGGAACGCCACAGCCCCATGCCGGGAGCGGCGTCCTCTCCCATGGATTGGCCGGCGGCAGGGGCGACGGCGAGCAACAGGCTGGCCGAAATTGCAATGAGGCGGGCGGGGCGGGTGGCAAAGCACCGGGCGCAGGAGGTCTTCAATTGGTCCATAATGCCGTGGGAATGGGTGGAAGGTTTTAACCGTGAGGATTTGGAATCTGCTTATCTTACAGGGGAACCGGGATATTTTTCAATCACGAGGAAGAATCGCGATACTGGATCCATGTAGACAGTCTGAATCGGCCTTCCTTGCCTTGCGCCCTGGAATACTCAAGGATGCAGGCAACTTTTCGGGCCGTCCGGCCGAATTCAACCCTTACCCCCGTGTTCCATGATTCACGCAGACTTTCACCGTATCCTATTCCTGCTTTTCACACATTGTCTCACCGCCGGGCTGCTGCAGGCCGCCACGGATCCCGCCGCTGTTCCCCACCTTGCGGACACGGGTCAGGCCACGCAGCTGGTGGTCGACGGCGAGCCCTTCCTGGTCCTCGGCGGGGAGCTACATAATTCCACATCGAGCAGCCGGGCCTACCTTGAGCCGTTCTGGCCCCAACTGGCGGAGGACGGCCTGAACACCGTCCTGGCCGTGGTATCGTGGGACCTGGTGGAGCCGGAGGAGGGCGTTTATGACTTCTCCATGGTCGACGGCCTTCTCGAGGATGCCCGGGCCCATGACCTGAAGCTGGTCCTGCTCTGGTTCGGGAGCTGGAAGAACGGGCTCAGCCACTACATACCGGACTGGGTCAAGCGGGACCGGGAGCGCTTTCCCTTCGCCAGGACGCGCCACGGCTCCCCGGAGATCCTTTCCGTCTTCAGCGAGTCCAACCGGGAAGCCGACGCGCGCGCCTACGCCGCCTTCATGCGCCATGTGCGCGAGGTCGACGGTGACTCCCACACGGTGATCATGGTCCAGGTCCAGAACGAGGTGGGGCTGCACGGCGATTCGCGGGACCGCAGTGCGCCGGCTGATGCGGCCTGGGCGGAGCAGGTGCCGCGGGAGCTGATGACCTATCTGCAAAACAACCGGGACCGCCTGGGAAAATCACTACATGAACTGTGGCGCGGACAGGGATTTCCGGACCGGGGAAGCTGGGCGGACGTCCTGGGTACCGGCGAGGCGGCGGAGGAAGCCTTCATGGCCTGGCACTATGGCCGTTACATCGACGCGGTGGCGGCGGCCGGGAAGGCCGAATATCCGATCCCCAGCTTTGTCAACGCCTGGATCGTGCAGCCCCAGGACGAGCATCCGGGGGAATACCCGGCCGGCGGCCCGCAGGCCCATGTGCTCGACCTGTGGGAGGCTGCGGCGCCCCACATCGATCTCCTTTGCCCGGATATTTACCTGCCCGATTTCCAGGAGATCTGTGAGCAGTATGTCCGGCCCGGCAATCCGCTCTTCGTGCCGGAATCGCGGTCGGGCGTGCAGGGCATGGCCCAGGCCTTCCTGGCCATCGGCCGCTTTGATGCCATCGGCTACTCCCCCTTTGGGATCGAGGGTCGGCTGGACGGATTTTCCGCCTATCCTGTACTCGCCCAGCTGACCCCGCTGATCCTGGAGCACCAGGGTACGGACCGGCTTTATGCGGTCTCCCTCACGCGGGACAATCCCTCCGAGACCTTCAGCATGGGCGGCTATCGCCTCAAGGCCTCGCTGGTCAGCCATTACCGTCCGGTGGAGCCGCCGGAGCGCGGATACGGCATCTTCATCGCCACCGGCGAGGACGAGTTCCTCATTGCCGGGGGCGATCTCCAGGTGACCTTCGCCTCCGATGAACCGGGCGAGACGGTCGGGCTGGCCACGGTGGAGGAGGGCGTCTTCGAGGACGGTGAATGGGTCCCCGGACGCACCCTCAACGGCGACGAAATCATGCTCTCCTACGCCTTTGATGAACTGATCCAGGAAGGACAGACCGGCACCGGGGTGAAGATGCGAGGCGCCAGCCCGCAGATCCAGAAGGCCACCCTGTACCGGTTCAATGGAAGCGATTAGCGCCCGTTGCCGGATCTCGATCTGCGAAAGGATTCGTAATTGTCACGGGTCTGTCGTATCCGTGAGGAATGAAATATCGCACACTGGGAAAAACAGGATACGAGGTATCCGCCATCGGATTCGGCGCATGGGCCATCGGTGCCTCGAAGTGGGGAAAACAGGACGACCAGGATTCCATCCGGGCCCTGCATGAAGCCATTGACCGGGGAGTGACCTTTATCGATACCGCCGCCGGTTACGGCGACGGCCACAGCGAGCGGTTGATCGGCAAGGTCCTCAAGGAGCGTTCCGAGGAGATCAAGGTGGCCACCAAGACGCCGGTGATGTTCCCGGGCACCTGGCCGCCGTCGCCCTATGACAAATGGGAGGACCGCTACGGTGAGGCCTTCCTGCGGGACAATATCGAGGAACGGCTCCGCAACCTGGGGGTGGAATGCCTGGACCTGCTCCAGCTCCATACCTGGACCCGCGCCTGGAACCGCGATCCGAAGCCCTTTGAGATCCTGCGCAAGCTGCAGAAGGAGGGAAAGGTGGCCGCGATCGGGGTCTCCACCCCCGAGCAGGACCAGAACTCAGTCATCGACCTGATGCGTAATGGCTGGGTCGATACAGTTCAGGTGATCTACAACATCTTCGAGCAGGAGCCGGCTGCCGAGCTCCTGCCCGTGGCCCGGGAACACAACGTGGGGATCATCGTCCGGGTGGCCATGGAGGAGGGCGCCCTGACCGGAAAGTTCACCCGGGACACCGTCTTCGAGGGAGACGATTTCCGCGGGACCTACTTTGCCGGCGACCGGCTGGGACGCGTGGTCGACCGGGTGGAGAAGATCCGGAAGGACTTCGCCGACTATGAAGGCAGCCTGGCCGAGCTGGCCTTGCGCTTCGCCTTGCAGCATCCCGCGGTCAGCACGGTCATCGCCGGCATGCGCAACCCGCGCCAGGTGGAGTTGAACGTGCCCGTGGCCGACCTGCCGCCCCTGCCGCAGGAGTCATTGGAGAAGCTCCGCCGGCATGCCTGGCTGAAGCTCTTCTGGCACTCCTACTGAGGGGGCTGGACCGCCTCCGCCGGAACTTTCCGGTCCAGGGCGGGGGCATCCTTGCTCCAGAGGATGGCCATGGCAACCGTCATGGCCAGGAAGCAGAGGATCCAGACAATGATCGGCGCCGCCGCGCCCCTGAACTTGAACCAGGTCGTTTCCACCTGGATCGGGCCGGCGGCGGTTTCCAGGATCAGGACAATGCAGAGCGCCGCCACCGCGCACATCGGAACGCCCAGCGCCGCGGCGTAGTGGTGGTAGAGGACTGAAAGGACCCAGTTTTCCTCCGGATTGCCGGGATAAAGTGAATGGAACATGACGAACAGGAATCCATACGCGCCGAGCACGATCATGCCGCCCAGAAGGATGCGAATGGTAAACCGCCGCATGGACCCCTCCAGGATGCGGGATCCGGGCTTTGGATCGGGTGAAGTCATTTTTAGAGGAGAGAGGATTCATTTCGGGAAGAGAGGATAAGCTGTCCAAGGCTCCCGAATTAGAATCATTCATAGCCTTGGGCTCCCGTCCGGTCAACCGGAAACCCTCCCTGCGGGGGCGCTTTACGGGCCATCAGGGAAGGGTTGAAGCGGGGACCGGGAACCTGCAATGTGGCGTTCATGAAACGCTCCATCATTCATCTTGTCCTTGGATTTTGCCTCCTGGTTAACCTGGCCTTTGCCTCTCCTGAAGCGAATCTCGAGCGCCTCGGAATCGGGCTGCCGGAGGTCAGCCCCTCGATCGCCAATTACGTCTCGGTGGTCCGGTCCGGCAACCTCTTGTTCCTCTCCGGCCACCTGCCGCGGGACGCGGAAGGGCAGGTGATCAAGGGAAAGCTGGGGCGGGACCTGTCGGTGGAGCAGGGGTATGCCGCGGCCCGGCAATCGGCCATTGCCCTGATGGCGACGCTGAAAGCCGAGCTGGGGGACCTTGAAAAGGTGGAGCGGGTCGTGAAGGTCTTCGGGATGGTCAACGCCGCTCCGGATTTCACGGGACATTCCCAGGTCATTAACGGCTGTTCGGACCTGGTCGGGGAAGTCTTCGGCGACAAGGGCAAACACGCCCGGGCGGCCTGCGGCTTCAGCTCGCTTCCGCTGGGCGCGGCGGTGGAAATCGAGATGATCGTGGAAATCCGAGACTAGGACCGGCTTTGTTTCTGGATCGAGCGGACGGCGGAGGCCAGCAGCTCCAGGTCGTCTTCGCTGTTGTAGACATGCCATGAGATGCGGATCGCATTCAACCCGCGTTCCGTGACATTGCGGCAGCGCAGGTGGTAATCCCCGGTCAGCATCCGCGCAATGTCGTCGCTGACCAGGCCCTCCAGCCGGAAGGAAATGATCGAGTTGTACATTTCCGGGTGGTCCGGGGTCAGGATTTCCAGTCCGTCGATCTCCCGCAGGGTGGAGCGGGTCCGGTCGACGAGGGACTTTCCATGCCTGGCGATCCGTTCCCGGCCGATCCGGTTCTGCAGCAGGATGGCGGTTTCCAGTCCGGCCACCGGGGCGGCGTCGCGGGTCCCGTACTCGTGCCGCTGCGTGGTCGGCACGTAGGTCATCCGGTCCGGCAGCTTGTAGTCTGAAAGGGAATACGCGCCGGCATGGCTGCAGGCCACTTCCGCCATCCGCTCCCGGGCGATGTAGAGAATGCCCGTCTCCTGGGGGCCGTTCATCCACTTGTGGCCGCTGGTGGCGTAGGAATCACATCCAATGCGGTGCAGATCGACCGGAATCATTCCGGCACTCTGGGCCCCGTCGATGTGGAACCAGATTCCTCTCCGGCGTGCTTCCCGGGCGATTCCCGCGACATCAAAAAGAATCCCGGTGGGGGCGGTCAGGTGGCTGACCTGGATCACGCGGGTGCGTTCGTTGACCATGGAGAAGATCCGGTCCAGGTTGCCTTCGGGACTGTTTGGATCCGGTTCAAAGATCCTGACCTTGATTCCGTTCTCCTTCTGTTGCACCAGCCAGGGGAAGGACCCGCCGGGATGGGCATGGGACTCGAAGATGACCTCGTCGTCCGGCCGCAGGTCCAGGCCGGCGGCGATGATCGAATTCCCCTCCGTGGCATTGCGGGTGAAGCAGACCTCCTCCTCCTCCGCCCCGAGGTAGTCCGCCGCGGTCCGGTGGGCCCGGTGGAAGAGGCCGTGGCCGGTCTCGCCGGAGATCGCCTGGTCCAGGGTTTGCTCCCGAAGGACATCGAGGACCGGTCCGGAGGGAGGTCCCAGCCCGCCGGTGTTGAAGTAGACCCGCTCGCGGGTCAGCGGGAAGAGGTCACGGATCCGGGCCCAGTTGCTGGTGTCCGGCGGCTCCGCCAGTCCGGTCCGGGCGGGGGCCGGGTCCCCCTGTCCTCGGGCGGCAAGCGGATTCAGGGAAATGGCGGCCGCGCTCCCGGTGAGGAGCTTGAGAAAGGTCTTTCGGTTCATCATGAGGTAATCCAAAGGTGCAGGATCACATCATGCCGGGAACCGGGCGGGGGCGAACAGCTTCCTTGATTTGCCGTAAACCGGGCGGCCTTACCAGCTGACCCGGGCGAGGTACTTGAGGCTGTGGGGGATCTGTTCCCGTACCGTGGGCGACTCGTCCTCGATGAAGTAGTGTTTGACACCGATTTTCCGGGCGGTGGCCAGCACGGCCGGAAAATCAACCTGACCGGTGCCGAGGGCGACATCGTTCCTGGTGTCGGTGCCGCCGCTGAGGTTGCCCTCGACGCCCTTGCGGAGGTCCTTGAGGTGCAGCAGCTGCCACCGGCTGCCGTACTTCTCCAGCAGGGCCACCGGGTCCTGGCCGGGGAAAACGGTCCACAGGAGGTCCATCTCGAGCGCCACCAGTTCCGGATCGGTCAATTCCATCAAGAGGTCGAACAGGGTCCCGTCGCCGTATGGCCGGAACTCGTAGCCGTGGTTGTGGTAGAAGAACTGGATTCCCTCCCTTGCGGCCACCGCTCCGGCCTTGTTGAAGACCGCGGCGACCTCCCGGCAGCGTTCCTCGGTGAACGGATCATGGTCCGGTATCCAGGCGCAGCCGGCGTATTTCAGCCCGAGGATCTTGGCTTCCCGCACCACGGCTTCCGGATCATCGCGCCACTGGTCATACCCGTAATGCGCGGAAACAGGCTCCAGGCCGCGGCTGACCAGGGCCCGCCGGAAGGCCTCCGGGGTCATGCCGTAGGTGCCGGCCAGCTCGACTTCCTTGAATCCGAGGTCTTGGACCATGTCCAGGGTTCCCTCGACATCGTTCTCGAAGTACTCGCGGAAGCTGTACAGCTGCAGGCCGACCGGGCCCTCAAATTCATTATGTGAACCGCCGGAACGGGGGTCGCCGGCGAAAGCCGGAGCAGTGAACGCCATTAAGGAAAATCCAATCAGGGTAATGTATGCTTTCATCGTGATTGATGATTAATCATACTCGCGGACTAAAGCCAAGTTTCTACAAGTGCCGGGCAACAAATGCCGGCGAATCCCGCCCAGGCCGCCTTCCGGAAATTTCCGGCTGTTGCTATACCGTATAAAGGGAAGGGAATGGTACCGTTCGGCTGTGTCCCTTATGGATCGGGCATGCCTATGACATCCCGTGAACGTATGTTGACGGCCCTGGGCAACGGACGCCCGGACCGCCTGCCATGCCAGGTGCACGGCTGGATGGATTACTACCTGAATCACTACCTGGGAGGCATGGACTGGTGGGAGGCCTACGAGAGATTCGACATGGATTTCGCGATCTATGTGAACCCGGAATACCACTACTCGGAAAAGGACCTGGCGGATTGGCAGGTCAAGCGGATCGACCTTGGGAAGGATAACCTTGGCAACCGCTGCCAGCGGGTGGAGATCACGACCCCCAAAGGCGTATTGGCGAAGGAGGAAGTCCGGAGCGAGATCACCACCTACGACCGCGAGCACCTGATCAAGAGCGTGGACGATTTTGAAATATGGAACGCCTGTTACCCGGTTCCGGTCGGGGTCGACTTCGGCCCCATCCGGAAAGTACGGGACCGTCTCGGTGACCGGGGGATCGTCCGCTCGCATCCCTTCAGTCCGGGGCAGGGCAGCCCCTGGCAGAGCTTCTGTTTCCAGTTCGGAACGGAGAACGCCATCCTGCTGGGGATGGACGAGCCGGAGACCCTGCACGAAATCCTGGAGGCGATCGTGCAGAAAACGCTGCAGGTGACCGACCTGTGGAAGGGGACGCCCGCCGACATGGTGGAGGTCGGTGGCGGGGCCGGCTCCAGCACGGTCATCAGCCCGGGTTTCTACCGGGAGTTCGGCCTTCCCTACGACCAGCGCCAGAATGCCATGTTCCATGAGGCCGGGATCAAGGTCGTGAACCACTTCTGCGGCGGCCTGATGCCGATGCTGGACCTGGTGGTCGAGAGCGGTGCGGACGGATTGGAGACCATGACCCCACCAGCCATGGGAGGCGATTGTGACCTCCGTGAAGCGTCACGCAGGGTGGGGGACAAGCTGTTCTTCATCGGGGGATTTGACCAGAATGCGGGCTTTGAGAAAGGCACTCCGGAAAAGGCCCGGGAGCTGGTCCTTGAATGCTTTGAAGCCACCAGGGACCATGCCGGCTACATCCTCTGCCCGTCGGATCATTTCTTCCACGGGGATCCGGCCAATCTGCAGGCCTTTGCCGACGCCGCCCGGGAGTGCTGCTATTGACCTGCCTTTTCCTTAACGGAGCTTCAGGATCAGGTCCTTGGAATCGACGCTCTCGCCGACATGGACGCAGATCTCCTCGATGGTGCCGTCGGCCTGGGCATAGAGGGAGGTCTGCATCTTCATGGCCTCGAGGGTGGCCAGCTTCTCCCCCTTCTCGACCTTGTGCCCGACGCTGACGTTGATGCTGCCCACCACCCCGGGAATGGGGGCCCCGATTTCCTTCGGATCGGCCGGATTGGCCTTTCTCCGCGGGGCGCTTTCGGCCTGGACGCTGGTGTCGAGAATCCGGGCCTCGCGGGCGCGCCCGTTCAGCTCGAAGGTGACGTTGCGGAAGCCGTCCTTGTCGGCCTCGCCGATGGTGATCAGCTTGATGATGAGGGTCTTGCCCTCCTCGATCTCGACGCTGATCTCCTCGCCGATCTCAAGGCCGTAGAAAAAGGCCGGGGTCGGGAGGACCGAGACGTTGTCGTAGTCCAGCAGGTGCTTGAAGAAAGCGGCATGGACTTCCGGATACATCAGGTGTTCCCAGAGGGCATCCTCCGGGACCGAATTCAGATCCAGGGACCTGGCCAGCTGCTCCCGGGTTTCACCGAGGTCGACGGCCTTGGCGTAGGTTCCGGGGCGATCGGTCCGGGCCTCGCGGTCGCCGATGATCTTCCGCTGGATCTTCTCCGGGAATCCGCCCTTGGGCTGGCCCAGTCCTCCGGAGAGCATGTCGATCACGCTGGCCGGAAAGGGGGTGTCATCGGGCAGGTTCTCCAGGTCCGAGGGTTCGATTCCGCGGGAAAGGAGGAACATCGCCAGGTCCCCCACGACCTTGCTGCTGGGGGTCACCTTGACGATGTCCCCGAGCAGGAAATTGACCTCGCGATAGTAACGCACCACCTCCGGCCAGCGGTCGCCGAGCCCGAGCGCGGCGGCCTGTTCCCGGAGGTTGGTGTACTGCCCGCCGGGCATCTCGTGGGCGTAGACCTCGGCGCTGCTGAATTTCGGCCCGCTGTCGAAGGGCTGGTAATACTGCCGGACCGCCTCCCAGTAGATCGAGAACTCGTTCAGGGCGGTGAGGTCGAGGCCGGTATCGCGCTCCGTCCGGGCCAGGGCCGCCACCAGGCTGTTCAGGTTGGGCTGGCTGGTCAGGCCGCTCATGGAACTGACGGCGAGGTCCACCACGTCGGCCCCGGCCTCGACGGCCTTGAGGACGCTGGCGCTGGCCACGCCGGAGCTGTCATGGGTGTGGAAATGGACGGGAATCCCGACCTCCTCGCGGATTGCCTTGATGAGGCGGTAGGCGGCGAAGGGCTTGCAGAGCCCCGCCATGTCCTTGATGGCCAGGATATGGGCTCCGCGTTTCTCCAGCTCCCTGGCCATCGAGACGTAGTACTCCAGTGAATACTTGTCCCGCCTCGGGTCGTCGATGTCGCCGGTGTAGCACACCGTGGCCTCGCACAGGGAGTTGGTGTCCTCCCGGACCGCCTTCATCGCGGCCTCGAGATTGGGCAGGTAATTCAGGGAATCGAAAATCCGGAAGACATCGATTCCGGCTTCGGCGCTGTGCCGGACAAATCCCTGGATGACATTGTCGGGATAATTTGAATACCCGACGCCGTTGGCACCGCGCAGGAGCATCTGGAAGAGAATGTTCGGGACCTGTTTCCTCAGTTGGCGGAGGCGGTCGAAGGGATCCTCGCGCAGGAAGCGCATGCAGGTGTCGAAAGTGGCGCCTCCCCACATCTCCATCGACCACAGTTCGGGGGTCCGGCGGGCCACGGCCGGGGCCACCCGGAGCATGTCGATGCTCCGCATCCGGGCTGCCAGGAGACTCTGGTGGGCATCCCGGAAAGTGGTATCGGTAACCTGGGCGGCCTTTTGCTCCCGGGTCCAGGCGCAGAACTTTTCCGGACCGAGCTCCAGCAGTTTCTGGCGTGTGCCGGCGGGCGGGGACTGGCGGTGATCGTATTCAGGAACGATCATCGGCAGGACGAACCGGCCGACCTCCCGTCCCTTCACCTGCTTGTTGCCGTTGACGATGATGTCGCCGAGGAAGTTCAGGAGCTTGGTCGCCCGGTCCCGCCGCGGCTTGAACCGGAAGAGGGAGGGCGTGGTGTCGATCAGGGTCGTGTTGGCCTCGCCGGAACGGAAGGTCTGGTCGTGAATGACATTTTCAACGAACGGAATGTTGGTCTTTACCCCCCGGATCCGCATTTCCCGGAGAGCCCGGTCCATCCGTTGCAGGGCCGTCTCGAAGTTGCCGGCGCTGGCGGTCAGCTTGACCAACAGCGAATCATAAAAGGCGGTGATCACGGAACCGGTATCGCCCATCGCCCCGTCGAGGCGGATGCCAAATCCGGCGGCCGAGCGGTAGCTGACGATTTTTCCGTAGTCCGGGGTGAAGTTGTTTTCCGGGGCCTCGGTGGTGACGCGC
>CAJXMX010000119.1 GCA_913056355.1 uncultured Opitutales bacterium | reverse complement strand
GTCTTCTGCCTGGCCCAGTACTTTTCCGTGATCCAGCGGGACCGGCAGACCTTCCTCAAGGGATACCTGCTTCCGGTCGGGATCATCGGCCTCTTCTTCGGGCTGATCCTGATCCAGCCGGATTTCGGGACCGCCTTCCTCTTCGGCCTGGTCGGAGGAACCCTGCTTTTCCTGGCCGGGGTGCCGCTGAAGTTCCTGGTCCCCACCGGAGTGGCCGGTGGCGGGCTCTTCGCCGCGGCGATCGCCCAGGATCCCGTCCGCCTGGCCCGGATCACCTCCTTTCTTGATGTGGAGGGCAACCGTTCCGAGGGGGCCTACCAGCTCTGGCAGGGCCTGATCGGTTTCGGGGTCGGCGGTGTCAACGGCGTCGGCCTGGGCAACGGCCGGCAGCAGTTCGCTTTCCTCCCGGAGGCCCATACGGACTTTATTTTCCCGATCATCGGGGAGGAATTGGGATTGATCTTCACCATCTCCGTGGTCCTCGCCTTCGTCCTGTTCTTCATTGTGGTCTGGCACCAGTTGCAGAAGGCGCCCAACCTGTACCAGTTTCTCCTGGTTTCCGGATGCCTCCTCTTCATCACCCTGCAGGCCATGATCAACATGGGGGTCTCCACCGGCTGCCTGCCCACCAAGGGGATGTCGCTTCCGTTTATCAGCTACGGGGGATCCAACCTCGTCGTCACCTGGTTCCTCTTCGGCGTGATTTGCCGAAGTATTTGGTCCTGGAACAGTCCACCCCGCTTCGAGCCGCGGGAAGTCAGCGTTTAAGCATGGCAGGACCGGTCTACATTGTCTGTGGTGGAACGGGAGGGCATCTGGCCCCCGGGATCGCCACCGCCCAGCGGTTTCAGGAAATGAAATTACCGGTGGAGCTGGTCATCAGCGAGAAGGAGGTCGACAGCCGGCTGCTGCAGTCGTATCCGGATATTCCCTACAGGCGGGCCAAGGGGGCGCCCTTCGGCTGGAAGCCCGCCCGCCTGGGGGCCTTCATCGGCAAGACCTTCCTGGGATTCTGGCAAAGCTACAACCTGATCCGCACCCGGCGCCCCGCCGCGGTGCTGGCCTTCGGGGGATTCCTCAGCGTGAGTTTCTGCATCGCCGCCCGGATGCACAAGGTGCCGGTTATCCTGCACGAGGCCAACCGCAAGGTGGGCCGCTCCATCCGGAGCCTTTCCAGGATGGCGGACATGGTCTTTCTTCCCGACGGGGTCACCCTGGGCGGACTGCCGCCGCGCCGGGTGCGGCATCTGGGCATGCCCCTGCGCCGCGAGGTGGAGCACATTCCCAAGGATGAGATCCGCAGCCGCCTCGGAATTCCGCTCCATGCCAAGGTCCTGACCGTGGTCGGAGGCAGCCAGGGCGCGCTGGCCCTCAACCAGTGGGTGGAGCGCCACCGCGCCTCCATCGCCTCGGAGGGGATCTGGATATTCCTCGTGGCCGGACCGGGCAAGCAGTCCCTGCCGGAACTGGAAACCTACCAGTCCGACCAGGCCGGCCCGGTCGAGGTCCGCACTTTCGCTTTCCATACCGCCCTGCACGAGCTGTTCAGCGCCTCGGACGTGGTCGTCAGCAGGGCCGGCGCCGGAACCATCGCCGAGCTGGTGGCCTGCCTGACCCCGAGCATCCTGATTCCCTTTCCCTATGCCGCCGACCAGCACCAGCTGGCCAACGCGCGCGACCTGGAGCGCCGCGGTGGCACCATCCTGGTCGAGCAGGAAAAGCTGAAAACCCTCTACCGGGAAGTGCACGACCTGATCTACAACGACTGGCTGCTGGGCCAGTTGCGGGGAAACCTGCGCCGGCTCAATTACGGGGATCCGGCCATGGATATCTGCCGGTTCGTCCAGGCGCGCTACCTGGACGCGCCCCTGAACCCGGACACCCGCGCCGACCAGCCGGGGGGAATAATGGCCAATGGACGTTTGTAGCGAAATTCTCAAGACCCGATGCCGGGTGGCCGTCCTCTGCGGCGGCGCCGGATCCGAGCGCGCGGTCTCGCTGGTCTCCGGGCGGTCCGTGGCCGGTGCGGTCCGCAACCACGGCCTGCCCTGCGACCTGATGCAGCTGCCGGGCCACGAGCTGCCGGCCGAGCTCGACCGCGGGAGGCACCTCGTGCTGCCCATCATCCACGGCACCTACGGGGAAGACGGGCGCCTCAGCGCGGACCTCGACCGCGGCGGCTTCGCCTATGCCGGTTGCGACCAGGCCAGCAGCGTGATCTGTTTCGACAAGCTGGCCTGCAAGGCCCTTGCCGCGCACCTGGGCCTCCCGATGGCGCGGGACTGCTATCTGCCGGCCCGCTCGGGGGTGCCCTTTGCCCGCCTCCGGGACGCGCTGGGCCTGCCCTTTGTCCTCAAGCCGCGCTGGGACGGGAGCAGTGTCGGGCTGCACCTGGTCCGCAACGAGGAACAGTATGCGGCGGCGGCCGGGGACCTCTCCCGTACCGATTACCTGGCCGAGGTCTACCTCGACGGATGCGACCTGACCGTCGGGGTGCTCGGGGGCGATCCGATGGGGGTGGTGGCCATCCATCCGGAGGGCGGACTTTACGACTACCAGCACAAGTATACCAGCGGCATGAGCCGGTACGAGGTTCCGGCCAAGCTGGAAAATGAATTGACCGTGAATCTGCGGAACTGGAGCCGGGGGATCTTCCGGGCCTGCGCCTGCCGGGACCTGGCCCGGGTCGATTTCCGGACGGGCGCCGACGGCGAGGTGGCTTTCCTGGAGGTCAACACCCTGCCGGGAATGACCCCGACCAGCCTCCTGCCCAAGTCGGCACAGTGCGTCGGCCTGACATTCGGGGACCTGGTCCTGCGATGGGTCCGTTTCGCCTTCGACCGCAAGGAGGGCCGCATCTGATGGCCGGGCGCAGGGAGAAAAGCCGCAGTTCCTGGCGGGATATCCAGCAGGGAAGCAGCCGGGGCAAGAAAACCACCAAGGTGGCCCGCCAGCGGCACCTGGTGATCCTCCTGCGCAGCGCCTGGATCGCCCTCCTGGTGGTCGCCGTGGGGGCCGGCGTGGTCGGCATCAAGTACTTTGCCCGGATCGCCCAGGAGGTTCCGGAGCCGCCGGGAGCGGCAAGCGTCAAGCTGGATTTCAGGACCGACGGGGTGCTGACCGGGGACTGGTTTCGCCAGGCCTTTCCCGACATCCTCCGGATCGAGATCCGGCAGGTCGACGTCGGCAAGGTCAAGGAGCAGCTGGAACGGGAGGGGCAGGTCCGTCTGGCCACCGTTAATGTATCGCTCCCGTCGCTACTGATTGTCCAGGTCGAGGAGCGGGAACCGGTCCTTCGCCTGAGGGTGCAGGATTCCGGCGGGAAGGCGCAGACCCTTCTCGTGGCCAAGGACGGGACCATTTACCAGGGTTCCGGCTATCCGGTGGAGACGCTGCTGCGGCTGCCCGGCGTGTCCGGGCTCAAGGTCCGCAAGAACGAGGACGGCTACCTGCCGATTCCCGGGCTGGAGCCGGTGGTTTACCTGCTCGACCAGGCCAAGGAGCAGCTGCCCGCGGTGTACCAGCACTGGCGCGTGGTCGACCTCGGGGATTGGAATCCGGAGCAGGATTACCGGCCCTCGCTGGTCCGCATCTCCAGCACCGGCATCAACGAGATTGTCTTTTCCACAACCGGTATCGACGAGCAGATCTACCGGCTGGCGGAGATCCTGCAGCGCATTGAACGGTATCAACTGGGCCAGCCCAAGTTGATAGACTTGTCATTCAGGGAGGAAGCCGTTATCCGCTACAAATAAGTTCTTCTAACGCAAAACACGGGGCATATGAGTCGGTCAAAAATAGTCGGGGCAATTGAAATTGGAACATCCAAGGTGGTGGTCCTGGTGGCGGAAATGGCGGATGGCCGCTCGATGAACATCATCGGCCGGGGCCAGTCCACCAACATCGGCATGAAGAAGGGCGAGATCGTCGACCTGAGCAGTGTCAGCGACTGCACCCACGCGGCCATCATGGCGGCCGAGAAGTCCGCCGGGAACCAGATCCAGCACGTGTACCTTTCCTTTTCCGGCTCCCACCTGCGGGGATTCCGCCACGCCGGGGCGACGGCCATCACCGGTAGTGGAAACGTGGTGACAGCCACCGACGTCCAGCGGGCGGTGGAGAACGCCAAGAGCAAGGTCCTGGATCCCGGGCAGGTCTACATCCACCACATCCGCAACGGCTTTGTCCTGGACGGCCATCCCGTGGAAAGCCCGGTCTCCCGGCAGGGCTCCCACCTGGAAGTGCAGTACTGGCACGTGACCGCCGACGAGAAGAAGGTCAAGGACCACATCATGGTGGTCAACGGATTCGGCCTGGACGTGAACGACATCGTCATATCCTGCCTGGCCTCGGGCAGCCTGCTGGCCACCGAAGCCGAGAAAAAGCAGGGAGTGCTGGTGGTGGACATCGGCAAGGGGACCACCGACTACGTCCTTTACCGGGGCCGGCGGGTGGTCCAGACCGGCGTCATCCCGGTCGGCGGGGACCACGTGACCAACGACCTCAGCCTGGGCCTGCGGGTCAAGAGCAAGCTGGCCGAGAACCTCAAGCTCCGGGCGGCCCGGGCCATGGTCCAGAAGGAGGACCGCAACGAGAAGGTGCCGCTGGTCGGGGACCTCAGCATCGGCGACAGCTTCCATTCGCAGCTTTCCATCAACAAGATCACCCATGCCCGCCTGGAGGAATTGTTCATTATCCTCAAGAACCGGCTGGGGAGCCTCCTGACCCGGCAGAACCTGCCCTGCGGGGTGATCCTGACCGGCGGCGTCTCCAAGACCCCCCTGATCGGGGACCTGGCCGAGGTCACCCTGGATGTCCCGGTGGTCGTCGGGCAAAGTCCCGACTGGGTGCGCCATTCCGAGCTTCGGGAACCGGAGTACGCGACGGTTCTGGGGCTCCTCTACAACGCCCTCTACGACCAGAAGGAGGAAGCCGTGAACCCGAAGGCGGGCCAGCGGAAATGGCTCTCCAAGATGACCGGACTTTTCAATTAACCGACAACCACCGACTGCCATGGAACAACCCGGATTTTTCCCAGAACAGGATCCCCTGATGGACGGCCAGATGCCCGACGGCACCCTGCGCATCAAGATCATCGGGGTCGGCGGTGCGGGGACCAATGCCGTGGACCGCATCAAGCTGGAGGACCTCGAGCAGGTCCACCTGACCGTCATCGACACCGACAACCAGGTCCTTTCCGCCTCGCCGGTGGAGGAGGCCTACCTGCTGGGGCGGAACGTCACGAACGGCAAGAGCACGGGCGGATCGGTGGACAAGGGCCGGATGGCGGCGGAAGCCGACATCGAGGACCTGCGCCGGATTGTCCGCGGGGTGGACCTGGTCTTCATCCTGACCGGGCTCGGCGGGGGAACCGGCAGCGGCGCGGCCCCGGTCCTGGCCGAGCTGGCGGTATCGGAAGGGGCCCTGGTCATTGCCTTTACCCCCATGCCGTTCCAGCGCGAGGGCAGCATCCGCTGCGAGCGGGCCAGAAAGTCCCTGGAACTGATGCGCAAATATTGCCACGCGGTTATTTCCCTGCCCAACGACCTCATCTTCAAGCAGGTCGACGACTCGGCCACCCTGATGGAGGCCTTCGCCATGGCCGACAAGTGGATCAAACTCGGAGTCCATTCCATCTGGTCCATGCTTTTCAACACCGGGCTCATCAACGTCGACTTCTCCAGCCTGCAGTCCGCCCTGGCCGAGCCGGGTGGACGGACCATTTTCGGGACCGGTTACGGCAAGGGGGAAAACCTCCTCGACCAGGCCCTGCAGGACCTTGAGAAATGCCCCCTCCTGCACCTGCCGGAGGCCGGGTATTTCCGGGATACCGACCAGTTGATCATCAACCTGACGGGCGGGCCGGACATGACCATGGCCACCGTGAACCGGGCCATGGATGCCGTCTCCGAGAAGTTCGGTTGCCGCAATTCCCTCATCATGGGGGCTTCCATCGACGGCAGCTTTTACAACCAGTTGCGGATCACCGTCATGGGAACCGTGCGCAGCACCGCCAACACCAAGGCCTACGCCCCCGTGCCGGCAGCCAGTATCCCGCCCAACCGCCCGGTGGCGCCCCCGTTGAAGTCGGCCGAGTCCTTTGAGGAGCCGGCCAGTGCCGCGGCTGCCGCCCGCCGGCACCAGGGAGAGTTTGCCTTCCCGCGCCAGGAGGAGAACCGCGGCCTTTTCGAGCGGACCCAGCAGAACCTCTACGAGGGGGAGGACCTGGATATCCCCACCTACCTGAGGCGTGGAATCAAGATTCTCCGCAGCTGATTGTTAATCAACGGAAAATCGTAATTAACAATTGCCAAAGGCTTCCTTCTCGGTTGGAGAGGAAGCATGAAAATTTGGCGATTAGAGGGACTCGCGGTGGCCGCCCTGCTGGGGCTGGGCACGCTGGGGATGAGCGCGGAGGGCATTACGGAGCCGGATGAGATCCTGGAGCTGGCGGATTTCCCGGTCCTGGCCGGTTCCTATGCGGAACACGGCGGGCCGGCGACCCAGCTCAGCGAGCGGATGTCCCGGGAGGCCCGGGTGGACCTGCAAAGCCGCGGGGGGGAGCGCTACCAGACCGACATCTCCATCCGCGGGGGGATATTCGAGGGGACCGGCCTGATGGTCGGCGGCCTGGCCCTGTTTGATCCGCAGACGGGCCATTACTTTTCGGAAATTCCGCTGGATCCTGCCTTTTTCAGCAGTGCCCGGCTGCTGACCGGAGTGGATAACGGCATCTACGGTTTCAACTCCACGGCCGGTTCCATCGACTGGCATTGGGCGCCGTTGCGAAGCGGCGGAACGGCCTATGTGGTCGGCGGCACGGACAGCCTGATCGGCGGCGGCCTGCGCACGGCCGGCCGGCTCGGGGAAGGCCTTGGCTACGAGGTGGCGGTAATGCATGAGGAAGGCGATGGCAGCGTGGAATACGGGGACTTCGACCTGACCCGTCTCTCCGGCCGGGTGGAGTACCAGCTGGGCGCGGGCCGGCTGCGGATCTTCGGCGGGTATCTGCAGAAGTACTACGGCTGGCCGGGAATGTACACGGGATACGACCTCCACGAGACCGACGACTACACGGTCAGCCTGCTGGGCTGGCAATGGGAGAGCGGGAACCTGGCGGGTGGCGGCCAGCACCGGATCGGCGGTTACTGGCGCCTCCTCGATGATGATTACGAATACCTGCGCGAGCAGCCCAACCACTTCTTCGAGCACAAGACGGAAGTCCTCAGCCTGCAGGGGGACGGGGTCATCCCGGTCCGGGAACTGGAGATCCTCTACCGCTGGGCCGTCGTCCATGACGAGCTGATCCGCAGCACCAGCCTGGTCAACGGCGATTTCAACGAGCGGGATTACGGGGAGGCGGCGGTGCTGGCCCGGAAATCATGGGAAACGCCGTGGGGCCAGTGGTCGGCTTACGGCGGCGCCGGAATCGACACCACCGACCAGGAGTCGACGGTCGGCCTGCCCCAGGCCGGGGTGGAACTGGGCGGCCTCGGCGAGGGGTTTTCCTGGTCCGGATACCTTGAGTATTCCGAGACCAGCCAGGTGCCCGGCTACACCGCCCTGAAATCGCCCCCGAGCGGGCTCTTCGGCGGCAATCCCTACCTCGGACGCGAGACCGCGGACACCCTTGAGGCGGGGTTCCTGGTCAGCCGCGATTCCATCAGCGCCAAGCTTGTCGTCTTCCAGCGGGATGACCGGGACCTGGTGGACTGGGTCTACAGCTCGGAGGCGCCCAACGCCCGGCTGGCGGCCCCGGTGGACCTCACGGTCCGGGGCGTGGAGGGCTGGCTGCGCTGGGAAGGCCGGGCCACGGCGGTGGAACTGGGCTATGCCTGGCTGGACAAGGATGCGGATTACGGGAGCAGTACCGTCGATGCCAGTTTCTACGCCCTAAACTACGCGCGGCACCGCCTGTTGCTGACCCTGGAGCGCCGCCTGGCGGAAAACATTTTCCTCCGGCTCGAGGGGGAATACCGGAAGCATCCGGACAATGCCTTGCGGGAGAGCGGCAATGAGGCCCTGTACCTGAATGTGGCCGCCTCATGGAACAACATTTTCGGCGAGGGCTGGACCCTTCTGGTGCGCGGGGAAAACCTCGGAAAGGACAGCTTCCAGAGCCTGCCCGGCACCCCCGGTCGCGGCCGCGAGGGCAGCGTCACCGTCAGCTACGACTGGTAGTCGTCCGGCTCCGGTCGGCGGCCTCGGCCCAGGCCAGGGCCACCAGCATGATGGCCAGCCCGGGGACCAGCAGGTCCAGTTGCGCCTTCTCATGGAAGACGACCAGGGAGATCACCGTGGCCAGGGGGATCTTCAGGTTGTTGAAAACGGCCAGGGTGGCGGCGTTGACCTTGGCCGCCCCGGCATTCCAGAGGAAGAACCCGAGACCGGAAGCCACGGCGCCGAGGTAAAGCAGGGCCAGCCACTGGGAGCCGTCCAGGGTGGACAGCTCCTCCACCGGGTGGTGCATCAGGGCAAAGGGAACCGTGACCAGGAAGGCGCCCGCGTAAAGCCAGGCGTAGCCGTCGAGGTCGCGGGTCTCCGGCAGGCCCAGCTTCAGCTTCCGGTAGGCCACCTGGCCCACGGCGAAGCAGATGTTGGCGACCTGCATCAGGAGGATCCCGGGGAGGATTTCCGGAAAGGATTGCCGCTGGAAAATCCACAAGGCCCCGGCCACGGCCATGCCGGCGGTGTACCAGAACCAGGCCGGGGGCCGGCGCTTCTCCAGAAAACCGTCGGCCAGGATGACATAGATGGGGGTGAAGATGGTCATCAGGGCCACCTCGTATCCGGTCAGGTAGCTGAAGGCGGAAAACAGGCAGACATACATCAGCCCGAACTGCACGGCCCCGACCAGGACCAGCCGCAGGCTGATGCCGCCCGGACGGAGGAAGGGGCGCCGCAGGAAAGGCAGGAAGCAGGGCAGGGCGATGGCCAGGCGCATCATGGCCAGGGTGGGGCCGCTGACCGTGGAGAACTCCGTCTTGACCAGCCCGAAGGAAAATCCCCACAGCAGGGAAACGGCCAGGAGGTAGAGCATGGCTCAGGATTTGCCCGCCCCGGCGGGGTCCTTGGACCGGTCCTTGAGCTTGAGCATGTGCATGTACAACTCGCGGCTGACCCAGGCATCGGTGGCGGCGTACTGGATCTGGGATTCCGAAAGGGTCGGCTTGGCCCAGTTGGAGACCTGCGCCCGCTTGGAAATGCGGATTCCCAGCAGCAGCCCGGCCAGGCTGCGCAAGCCGGTGTTGAGGATGCCGGCCTGCTGGGTCAGGGTGGCGATCTCCTTGAATCCGGCGGGACGGAAATCCAGCTGCTCCTGCAGCTTCTTGATGTCGTCCTGGATGGCCACCCCGGCCTTGATGATGCGGTTGTTGGCCAGGACCTTCCAGAGCGGCTTCTTGTCCTCCAGCTTGAGGACCTGGAACAGCCAGACGTGGTTCTCGCCGCACAGCTGGATCAGGGAGGCCGGGTAGTTCTGCCCCTTCTTGAAGGAGGGGCGCGACTCCGTGTCGAAGCCGAGGATCTTTTCCTTTTTCAATTCAGGCAGGATCGCTTTCAGCTGCTCGTCGGAGTCCACGATGGTCACCGGGCCTTCGTAGGCCTTCAACGGGAACGCGTTGATCTCTTCTTTGGTGATCTTGATCGAAGGGGACATGGGAAATATCAAGGCAGCCTGCAGGCTGTGGTAGGATTAGTAACCGGAGGGTTTTGAAAATTGCAAGGACTGCGGCTCACCCGGCCTGATTTTTCCATTCCATCAGCCTCTTCAGGTGCTTTTCCGGCAGGGGAATCGAGCTCAGGCGGCCCGAGGCGTCCCGGCGGACACTGGCCGTGACCATGGTTCCGGTGGCGCAGCGGACATCCCCCGGCCCGTGAAAGCTGAAGGCGTAGTGGATGCGGTTGGCGTCGATATTCTCGATCCGCAGGCTGATCCGGACCGGGTCGTCGAAGGTCACCGGCCGGCGGAACCGGCACTGGCAATCCACCCGGGGGAATCCGCAGGAGCCCTCTTCGCCGGTCCACAGCATGGGTAATTCGAGCTCCCGGAAGAGGGTCGCCTCGGCAGCTTCCATGAAGCGGAAATAGGTGGTGAAATGGATCAGGCCGGCTGCGTCGGTGTCGGAAAAATCGACGCGCCGTTCGATTACCAGGGGTCGTTCGGGCAGCTGCATGTTGGAGGGCAGTCTGGCACCCGGATTGAAGCTGGCAAGTGTTTGCCGCCGGGGCCTGGACCGGCACCGGAAAGGCGGCGGGGCGGTTTTTCCCTTCAAGGCTTGATCCACTCTCCGGGACGTGTGTAAATGAAGGTTTTATTATACGCGAATGATACACCGGACACCGCAAAGAACCTATACGCCTCAGACCATTGAACTCTGGTTCAACCGGCTGAGCCGCAACTGGGAGGTGTACTTCTCGGCCGAGGAACTGGCCTGGGGCCGGCAGTATTACCGGACCGGCGAGATCCGTTCCACTGAGCTGCTGGAAGGCAGCGCCATCGTGCACTTCAAGCGGGGCAAGGAGCCGCTCTACGTCATCGTCGACTGGGAGGGGGACCAGCCCAGCTTCCGGCAGTCCCACCCCGGCCTGGCGCCCGGGCATGGACTGGCCGTGGCCGGACTCTACGAACTGGAGGAGTTCATCGCCGACGAACTGCCGCCGGTGCAGGAAATTTCCCTTGAGGATGCCGAGGGAAACGGGCGTTCCGGGGAGTCCGAAACAATCTCCTTCGCGCCCACCGAGCGGACCGGCCGGGAGCTGCGGGTGCGCTTGCTGGCCAAGGCCGACGGGCTGTGGATGGAAGCCGGCTGGCAGGAGGCCGGACGCGGGACCGACTGGTCCCACTTCTCCCTGCGGGACCTGACCCGCTGGGAACGGGAGCAGCTGATCGGCTACACCGCCCGGGCCCATAAAAGCGGGTTTCGTCCGGGCGACCGGGAAGGCACCTACCGGATGCAGGACTGCCAGGCCATTTTACATTTCTTCAAGGAGGAGCTGCCGGAATGGCGGGCCCGCTACGAGGTCGAGGAGGATTCACGCCTCCGGAGCTGGAAAAGCGGCCTGAAGCTGGTCCGCCCGCGGATCGAGGTCAGCGCCGCCGGCCTGTCCGGGGCCTTCCGCTTTGATTTTGCCCACCGCGGTTCCGTGGTCTCCGGGGAGCTGCGGAAGCGCCTCTTCCAGATGCCCGGTCATGTGCACTTCATGCCCGGAAAGGGGATTTACCAGGTCGATCCCGAGGCCCTGGGCAGTGTCCATGAATGGAAGTCGCTCCTTCCCTCCGAGGGGGAGGGCGTGCTGCCGCGGTACCTGCTCTTTACCTTTGCCCGGGATCCGCTGGTGCAGGTGAACCTTTCGGAGGAAATTTCCTCCTGGCGCCGGCAGATCGAGGCGGATGAAGCGGAGGCCGGGCCGGAAGGCCTGCCGGATTTCCTGAGGACCTACCAGCGGGAAGGGGTGGCCTGGCTGCGCCGGCTGGAATCGGCGGGATGTCCGGGGCTGCTGGCCGACGAAATGGGCCTGGGCAAGACAATCCAGGTCCTCAGCTACCTGAATTCCCGCCAGGCCCTCGGCAAGTCCGCGGTGCTGGTGGTTTGCCCGGCCAGCGTGGTCCCGGTCTGGACGGCCGAGATCCGCCGCTTCTACCCGGACACCCCCGTGCGGGTGCTGTCCCGCAACCAGCCCTTTGAAAGCGACACCCCCGCCCTCTGGCTGGCCAGCTACACCCAGCTGCGCCGGAACAAGCATTTGCTGGAGAGCATCGGGTTTGACTATGCGATACTCGACGAGGCGCAGAGCATCAAGAATCCGGACGCCAAGGTGACGCATGCCTGCCTGGCCATCCGCAGCAGGCACCGGATCGCCCTGACCGGTACCCCGGTCGAGAACCGTCCGCTGGACATGTGGACCCTGTTCCGCTTCCTGATGCCGGGATTCCTGGGGACCCGGAGACATTTTGAGGACCTGATTCGCTCGGACGAGCAGTTCATCTCCCGGCTGCGGCAGCAGATCCGGCCCTTTATCCTGCGCCGGACCAAGGACGCCGTGGCCCGGGACCTGCCGGAAAAGGTGGAAATCGACTGGATCTGCCCGCTCACCCCGGCCCAGCGCCGCTCCTACACCGAGCTGGCGGAGGGGGCGGTTTCCGAGTTTGGCGGGAAGTTTCAGGATGTCGTGCGGGAGAAGCGGATCCATTTGTTCAGCCTGCTGACCCGCCTGCGCCAGGCCTGCTGCGATCCCGCGCTGCTGCCCGGATACCCCTCCGGGGCCAACCACAGCGGCAAGCTGGAGAGCCTCGTCAAGCGCCTCGAGGAAGCCTTCGACGGCGGCTCCAAGGTGGTCGTGTTCAGCCAGTTCGTACAGTTCCTGCGCCGGGCCAAGTCGGTCGTCCGGGAGGCCTTCCCCGACATTCCACAGGTGGAATTGACCGGGGCCACGATCGACCGCGAGCGGCCGGTGCAGCGTTTCGCGGAAGCGGAAGGGGCGGCCGTCTTCTTCATCAGCCTGCGGGCCGGCGGCACCGGACTGAACCTGCAGGTGGCGGACTACGTCTTTCTCCTCGATCCGTGGTGGAATCCGGCCGTGGAAGCCCAGGCCATCGACCGGGTGCACCGGATCGGCCAGGAGAAGCGGGTTATCGTCTACCGGATGGTCACCAAGGGGACCATCGAGGAGCGGATCGACCGCCTGAAGAAGGAGAAAGGCCAGCTGTTCCAGAATTTGCTCTCCGACCTGGAGGCCCCGGGGGATCTCCTGC
>CAJXMX010000118.1 GCA_913056355.1 uncultured Opitutales bacterium | reverse complement strand
CTTCGCCAGTTGCCCACGGTCACCCGTTCCCTGACCGATTTCACGAGACTGGATCCCCGCATTTCGGTTTATGACCGCGACTCCGGCGCCATTTCCGCAAGCGGATCCAATACCCGCTACAATTCGCTGCTCATTGATGGCGTCCCCACCAATGATACCTTCGGGCTGAATGCCAACGGACTGCCATCGCTGAAGCAGCCATTCTCGCTGGACGCAATATCCGAGATCTCTGTCCAGTTGTCGCCATACAGTGTGGAGGAAGCGGGATTTACAGGTGCCGCCGTCCGGGCCATTACCAAGAGCGGAACCAACCGCTTCTCAGGATCGGTTTACGGTTATTACCGAAACACGGATATGGTCGGGAAATTGTACGACCTCGACGGCGAACTGGTACCGTTCAAGGATTACACGGAGTACACCGCCGGAATGAGCCTGGGCGGGCCCATCCTGAAGGATAAGCTGTTCTTCTTCCTGAATATGGAACGCGTCAGTGAATCCATTGTGCAGGATGAAGGGGATTATGTTCCGGAAGAAGAAACCCTCCAGCGGCTCATTAACTTCTCCAAGGAAGTGTACGGATTTGATCCTGGAAATATCGATGTACCTCCCGAAGCGGACCTGATCGATGACAAGATCCTGTTCAAGCTGGACTGGCATGCCCTTGACAAGCACCGCTTCAATTTCCGCTTCAACCAGACCGTCAGCAAGGAACCGCGCTTTCCGGGCTATTCCGGGGATCGTTCAACCTCATTGAGTTCCCGCTGGTATGTTCAGAAACTGACCAATCGCGACTATACCCTCGAGGCCTTCAGCGACTGGACAACACGCTTCCGGACGGAACTCCTGGTTTCCATGAGAACCTACGAGAGCATCAGCGCCGAAAACAGCCAGCTTCCGGACGTAACGGTCCAAGGCATTGAGGATGTCGACGGCATCTACACGGGATCCATCAGCTTCGGAACCGATCCCAACAAACAGGCGGACCAACTCAACGTCGACACGACGGTGGTCCGTTTCAAGGCCAACTACTATGCGGGGAACCATACGCTGACCCTCGGGCTCCAGGCGGAAAGCTACGATAACTACAACCTGTACATGCCCGACGCCTACGGTTCCTGGCGCTTTAGTGAGGCATATAATTACGCCCCTTATGACCGCGAGACCGGGCAATTCCTTGTCGCCGAGGCACGTGAACCCAACCGGGCCGACAACTACAGTGTAACCTTTCCCGGTGAAGGAAGTGACGGATCGGCAAGTTTCCGCCTGACGACCTGGTCCGCCTATGCCATGGACCACTGGGAACCCAACGAAAGGTTCTCCCTTGTCGGCGGTCTGCGCATTGATATGCCGACCGTCAACCAAGCCCCGCTTGAAGCCCTTGGCAGTCCGGATGGACGGTCCTTCGAGGAGGTGTTTGGCATCGCCAATACGGGAACCGTCGACGGAAATTATGTCGTTCAGCCGCGTATCGGCTTCTCCTATAAATTGACCCAGGACAACAAAACCAAGCTTCGCGGTGGTGCCGGCCTGTTCTACGGACGCGCGCCCCACATCTGGCTTGGCACCTCTTACGTCAATAACGGCAGCACCCAGATCCCATACTACAGCAGCAGGACCTTTGAGGGAACCCCGGCCTTCAGCGGCGACCCTTACAATCCTCCGGAAACGGCCCCCCTCGATCGCAGGACGCGAGTCGACCTGGTCGACCCGGACTTCAAGATGCCCACCGAGTGGAAGTACAGCCTGGCAATCGATCGTGAATTAATCTGGGATTTTGTTCTCACCCTGGAGGCGCAGCTGTCGGAGGTTGAACACGCGATTCATTACGAAAACCTGAATTTGCAGCGAAACACCGGATCGACCAAGGACACGCTTCCGGACGGACGGGAAAAATACAAAAAGAACGAGGCCAGTTTCCGCGAGGACGGCTATGGCACCGTGATCGAACTGACCAATACGGACAAGGGAAAATCGGAAGCCTACACCGTTGAGCTGAGGCGCCCGATGAAGAACAACTGGACCACCCGTATTGGCTACACCTATACAAACGCGGATTCGGTTAACGACGGGGCTGGAAACAGCGGCTACTCGAACTGGTCGTCCAACATCGGCTTCAATCCCAATTCCGCCGACCTCGGCACCAGCCGCTACCAGACCAGGCATCGGGTCATCGCCTCGGCGACTTATCAACTGGTGTGGGGAGAACGGCAACGAACCCGCTTCAGCGTGGTCTACGACGGCCGCAGCGGCCGACCCTACTCCTACATGTATGGGGGCAACAATTTCAGCAATGACCTGAACCAGGACGGGAACTTCGACAATGACCTTCTGTACATCCCGTCCAGTATTGACGACCCGTTGATCGCCTGGGGCAACCAGAACGACCGGGACAAGGATACCGAAGGCGTGGCCTTCATGGAGTACGTGGACAGCACTCCCGGATTGAGCGAATACAAGGGCCGGGTCATTCCGCGGAACACGGGGGAATCCCCTTGGATCAACCAGTTTGACGTGAGCCTGGTACACGAGATCCGGGTCTGGAAAGAACACACCCTCGAGTTGATGCTGACCATCCAGAATGTGGGTAACCTGATCAATGATTCCTGGGGATTGGAAAAACGTCCCCAGGCTGCCAACAACGCAGTCAAGATCATGAAGGTCACTCACATTCCCGTCCAGATTGGGGACAAGGGTAACGAGAACGGCTTCTACATCTACGAGTTCGACCAGAACTCCATCACCGAGGAGGAGCTCTACGAAACCCGTAACTTCTCCTCACGCTGGGCGATCCAGGTTGGAGCACGTTACAGCTTCTAGAGTGGCTCAAAAACCCGGTATCGAAGAATCTACTACCGGATGAATCCCATGCTTTCCAGCTTGACCAGGATCTTCTGGGCGGCCAGCTCGGGGGAAAGCTTCTGGGTCTCGATGATCATCTCCGGATGCTCGGGAACCTCGTACGGGTCATCGATGCCGGTGAACTCCTTGATCAGGCCCGCCCGGGCCTTGGCGTAGAGCCCCTTGCGGTCGCGGGCCTCGCAGACCTCCAGCGGGGTGGCCACGTAGACGAGGACAAAGCCGCCGACCGCCTCGACCATTTGGCGGACCTTGCGCCGCGTGGCCCGGTACGGGGCGATGGGGGCGCAGACGGCGATGCCGCCGTTCTTGGTGATCTCGGAAGCCACGTAGCCGATCCGCTCGATGTTGAGGTTGCGGTGTTCCTTGGAGAAGCCCAGCTCGCTGGAGAGGTTTTTGCGCACCACGTCCCCGTCGAGAAGGGTCACCCGGCGGCCGCCGATCTCGAGGAGCTTGACCAGGAGGGCGTTGGCGATGGTCGATTTGCCGGAGCCGGAGAGGCCGGTGAAGAAGATGGTCAGCCCCTGCTTGTGGCGGGGCGGATAGACCTTCTTCAGTTCGTCGATGATTTCCGGATAGGAGAACCATTCGGGAATATCCAGGCCCTCGGCCAGGCGGCGGCGGAACTCGGTCCCGGTGATGGTCTTGATCTTCATTTCCGGGGTGGTCTGGTCGACCGGGATGTACTGGGCCTTGTCATCGACGTAGACCATCTGCTGGAACGGGACCATGGAGATGTCCATTTCCTTCTCGTGGCGGGCGTACAGCTCCTGGGCCTCGTAGGGACCGTAGTAGGGCTTGCCGTCGGGGGCCTTGCCGGGACCGGCATGGTCACGGCCGACAATGAAGTGGGTGCAGCCGAAGTTCTTGCGGATCAGGCCGTGCCAGATGGCCTCGCGCGGGCCGGCCATGCGCATGGCCAGATTGAGCAGGCTGAGGGTGGTGGTCTGCTCGGGATACTTCTCAAGGATCTTCTCGTAGCAGCGAACCCGGGTAAAGTGGTCGACATCGCCTTTCCGGGTCATTCCGACCACCGGATGGATCAGGAGGTTGGCCTCGTTTTCATGGGCCGCCCGGAAGCTGAGTTCCTGGTGGGCCCGGTGCATGGGATTACGGGTCTGGAAGGCCACCACCTTGCGCCAGCCCAGCTTGCGGAACCGGCCCCGCAACTCGGAGGGGGAATCCCGCAGGAGCTTGAAATCGTAGTGCATCGGCGGCTCGATCCCGCAAATGCTGCCGCCGACATAGACCTCGTTGGCATGATGGAGCAGGTAATCGACCCCCGGATGGGCATCCAGCTCGGTCCCGTAGACGAGGTTGGCCTCCTCCAGCTTGTCGGGTTTCCAGATGTCCCCCACCGTCATGATGGCCACGACCACCCCTTCGTGGTCCCGCAGGGCGACCTTCTCCCCGTGGGAAAGGGAATCGGCAAAGGCTTCACTCACGTCGAGGGTGATGGGGATCGGCCACAACAATCCCGAAGCCAGGCGCATATCCTTCAGGACGGCTGCATAATCCTCCTTTCCCAGGAATCCCTCCAGAGGGGAAAATGATCCATTCAGGATCAGCTCGATATCGCAGAGTTGCCGGTCCGACAGGTCCCATGACTTGTAGTCGCGGGCCTGGTCCTTCTCCTCCTCGGCGACCGATTCGGTCAGGTAAAGTTCCTTCAACACGCCGCCGTGGGGTTCCTTGAATGCGCCCATGTCCAATCTCCTTTTCGGGGTTAAGCTAATAAGTGAGGCTTGATTGCCGAGCTGCCTTGATAGCGTCCCAAAGCGTTGGCTTCAAGGCCTTTTACGGGATCCGCCCCGGCGCGGGGATCCTTGCCAGTCGTGCTAGATCAGCTGGCCGGCGAATTCCCCGGCATTGCGAACGAAGACCACGTTGCGGAACTGGCTGCCCAGCTTGAAAAGGACGGTGGCGTAGGTTTCCAGGTCCTCGGGCTCCGGCAGGTTCATCCCCATGAAGACCAGGTCGGCATCCTGGCTGTACTCGGCAATCAGGTTATAGAGGCCGGTCGGGGAATTGCTTTCGAAAATCTCGATCTCCGCGGGGATCCTCACTTCCTGGACCAGCTCCTGCAGGGCGGCCTGCATCCGGTCGCGCTCACCCGTTCCTTCCGGGGTGATGGTCCGGAGGCGGATCCGGCTGTCCTTCCAGTCGGTGTTGAGGGTCAGGAGATATCCCAGAAGCAGCATCAGGTCGCCGTTCTGCTGCTTGCCGCGCCACCAGATGTCGAGCGTCTGCTTGGACCGGATCTCCTCGGTGTCCTCCAGCTTGGCCAGCAGGGAGCTGACCTTGAGGCCGGAAACGGTCCCCAGGATGCGCAGCAGCCGGGCCATGCCCTGCTCGTCGTCCGGCCAGCCGAACATGACCGTGTTGGCCTCCAGTCCGGCATAGCCGTTGGCCTGGGTAATGTTGATGACCCCCTCCTCGAAGTCCTTGACGATATTGACCTCGCAAAAGGCGCCCAGGCCGTCCCCGTCGAGGGCGGTCTCCATCTCCGCCTGGATGGCCGGTATGCGGGCGTAGTCCTCCTTGAGGTCACCGACCACGGCCTGGCAGACGGTGACAATTCCCCGGTCATGGTTGAAGCCGCTGGCCAGGCGGGCCAGGCTCCGGCGATGGCCCGGATTGGCGGTGAAGAGGAGGATGTGCGGCCGCCAGTTGCGGGCCTGCGTGCCGGCGGTGCGCAGCCGCAGCAGGGCAAAGCGGGCCAGGCTGTTCCAGACGCCGGCCCAGACATCCCCCCAGCGCCGCTCCAGCAGCTTCCTCCGGAGGAACAGGAGGAGGAGTCCCTCCAGGAAAATGGCCACCAGGCAAACCAGGGGATTGATCAGGAACATCACCGACAAGGCGGCCAGGGACCCGAAGAGCGAGATGCCCGCCGGCACTTTCAGCCGGGGACGGTAGGACGGCTCGCGGGCCAGGGTCTCCAGGGCCGCGGAAAGGTTGATGGTGATGTAGAGGGTGAGGAAGAACATCGTCACCAGGCGGCCCACCGCATTGAGGTTCCCCAGCAGGACCGCCAGCAGCGCGATCAGCCCGGTAACCCAGGTGGCCATGGTGGGCTGACCGGTCCGGCTGACCCGTCCCAGGAACTTCGGGGCCAGTCCGTCGGTGGCCAAAGCCTGCAGGACCCGCGGGCCGCCAAGGGCGCTTCCGAAAGCGCTGGAAAGGATGGCCCCCCACATGCCGGGAAAAATCAGCCAGCCCCCGAGAAAGGCGATGCTGGCCCAGACCGGCGGGGAGTTCGGATCAAGGGTGGCCAGTTGACCGCCGCTCACCCGGCCGGTCACCGAAAGGAGCATCAGGATCAGGGCGTAGACCGCATACCCGCTGAGGACCGCCAGGATGGTCCCGATGGGAATGGAGCGGCGCGGATCCTTGAGGTCGCCGGACATGCCGATGCCTGCCGTGAAGCCGGTCACCGCCGGGAAGAAGACCGCGAAAACCAGCCAGAATCCCTCCGGTGCCGAGCGCTCGTAGTTGGTCTGCAGCTCGGGGGCCTGCAGCGGCCCGGTCAGGACCCCCAGGGCCAGGGCCAGGACGCTCAACCCGACCGCGATCATGATCGGTATCTGCAGCTTGAGGGTGAAGTCGGCGCTGCGCCCGGCCACCGCCGTGATCAGGATGATGATGGCCGCCGCCATCCATTGCACCGGAACCTCTCCCCAGGCCGCCGGCCAGACAAAGGCCAGGGATTCGGCCAGCCCGAAGGCGTAAAGGGTCAGGCTCAGGGTCCGGCACAGGAACAACGGGATTCCGATCGCTCCCCCCAGTTCCAGCCCCAGGCTCCGGGAAACCATGTAGTACTCCCCTCCAACCCCGACCCGGATGTTGGTCGCAATGGCCGAGGCACTCAGCCCCGTGATCAGCGTGATTCCGGACGCCATGCTGAGAATCAGGATGCTCTTCAGCAATCCCGCGTTGCCCACCACCCAGCCGAAACGGAGGTACATCATGACCCCCAGGATGGTCAGCAGGCTGGGCGTGAAAACCCCCAGGAAGGTCCCGAACTTGATGCCGCCTTTGTGCCCTGTTCCCGATTCCGCTTCCATCGCTGGCCTCGTATTCATATCGCCCCCTCCCCGCTTGTCCATTCCCGAGTGCCGCCCTCCCCGGTTTGACCCACTAATTACGCCTTTCGTAAGGATTCTGCTTGACCCAAAACGGTTTAAGGCTAAATCAGTTATCAGCCTGCGAACGAGATGTTCCGGGCCGAGTTTTTGGAATCCAAAGTTGTTGGTTTGCTTGGATAAAGGGTCATGCGAAAGCATGGCCCTTGATCTTTAGGGCAATCCGGATTTCAGGACGGCACCGCGCGGGTCCCGCCGGGAGCGCCGGTGGAGCCGCGCCGGACCAGCTCGGTGGGGAAGACGACCGGGCTCTGCGGGTTGTGATCGGACTCCAGCTGGTATTCGTCGATCCGCTTGAGGAGGATCTCGACGGCGGTCTTGCCCATTTCCTTAAGGGGCTGGCGGACGGTGGTGAGCTGGGGAATGGTGGTCCGGGCGATCTGGGAATCATCGAAACCGCACACGGAGACGTCACCGGGGACGGAGACGCCCTTGAGAGCCAGGAACTCGATGCAGGCCACCGCCAGGGAATCGTTGGAACAGAAGATGGCCTCGGGCAGGGGTTCCCCCTTGTGGGCCTCGAACCAGGCTTCCATGGTCTCCAGGCCGCCCGGCCCGGTAAGGGATTTGGCAGTCAAAAGCGGTATCGTATCCGGAGGTATCCCGTTGTCCTGAAGGGCCCGCTGGTAGCCCCGGATTCTTCGTTCCACCCCGATCAGGCCCCGCGGCCCGGTAAGATGGAGGATTCGGCTGTGCCCCATCCCGATCAGGTACTGGATGAGTTTGTAGACCCCTTCCTCCTCGTCAGACTCGAGGTTGACCGAGCCGGGGATGGCGGTGTTGGCGTGGAGGGTGACAAAAGGCGTGTGGCTGGGCAATTCCTCCGCCTCCTCCGGCGTAAGCACGGGAGCGATAAGGATCATGCCGTCGATACGCCCGTCGCAGCAGCGTCCAATCTGTTCGATGGAATCCTTCCATCCATGCAGGGTGAAAACGGTGGTGTTCTGGTCAATCGTGGCCGCGGCATCGATGATCCCGTTGAACACATCGAGGAAATACGTGTTCAGCTCACCGTGCTCAACGACGATGGCCACCCCGATGGTATTCATCCGGCGCTGGGCCAGGGCTCGGGCCGCCACATTGGGACGGTATCTCAATTCCTTGGCCGCGGCCAGGATCCGCTGACGCGTCTCCTCCGAAATCCGGGCCGAGGTCTTGGTCTTGTTGATCACCGCCGAAGCGGCCATCGCGGAGACCCCGGCGGCCCGTCCGACATCCGACAGGGTCGCTGCCCGCCGGCCTGTGCTTTTCTGCGATTTAGCCATCTAAGGTTAAATCTTGGCGCTATTGGCGATTTAAAGCCAGCCAAATGAATAATTGCACTTCGGGAAGCGTATCTTTATTATGGTGCTCATGCGCTTGAAGTGGATCATTTGGCTGGCCCCGGCGGCACTCCTGTTGCCGGGGTGCACCAGTTCCGTCCAGACCTCGGGGACGGTGGCCACCTATGCTCATGCGGGATACTACGGCTACTACGACTATCCGTTTTACGACTGTTATCCCTCTGCCATCTGGTATCCCTACTACAGCATGTACTGGAATTCCTTCGGGGATCCCTATTGTTACGGGCATTATTACGGCCCCGTCTACACCTGTTCCTGGTATTACCGGAATCCGTGGTATTTGGATTCACGCCCCCACTACCGGAATCCGCATCTCGTCTACGGGGACCAGCGGGACCGGCATCACGACGGGCACCGGGATGGATACCGGGATCGTCCAAACCGGACGGACCAGCCTCCCGTGCGCCAGCGCCGCGTCCTGACCCCGGTCAGCAGCAGCGCCCCCACCCGGCCCCTCATCGCCAACCAGCAACCGGTTGACAGCCGGCACCAGACGGTCCGGCCCCAGCGCCCGGCCAGCAGTCAGCCCGTGCGCAGCCGTCCGGCCTCGCCTCCTCCGGCCCGGCCGCCGACGCCTCCCCCGCCCCCGCCGTCGGGGAGCAGTTACCGCAACGACCAGGTGGCCACGACCGGCAGTTCGTCCTCATCCTCCTACCAGTCTTCCCGGTCCGGCAGCAGCAGCGGCAGCCGCTCCTCATCCGACAGCCAGACCCGTTCCTACTCCCGGGAGCGTCCCGCTGAGCGGGAACGGCGTTAGCCCTTTCCTTTCAGCTCCGGGCGTAGCGACGGTAGAAGTCGGCCATGTCGGAGGTGAGTTCCTTCCGGCTGCCGGCCCAGGTATAGAACATGTGCCCGCCCGGGTAGTGACGGCAGACCAGGTTTCCGCGCTGGGCTTCGGTGAGGTTCATCAGGGCCACCAGGCGGTCCGAGGAGCTGAAGGGCGTGACCAGGTCATAATGCCCGTGCGTGATGAAGACGCCCATGTGCTCGTTCAGGCTCATGCCGTAGCGCAGGTCGTCGACCGCGCCGAACTGGCTTTGGAACGGATGCTTCTGCTCGTCGTTTTTCCAGGCCAGGTGGGCCTTCATGCTGATCAGCTCGTAATCGCGCTCCGTCTCCAAACCGATGTTGCGGCGCAGCTGGGTGTTGACCCCGGCGGCAAAGACGCGCTCCAGGAGATGCAGCGTGGGATCCGGGGCATCCAGCTCATCCTTATCCCCGAAGGGATCGGTAACAGCCACCGAGGCGTCGTACAAGCCGAGGTGTGTGCCTTGGTCGCGGAGCAGGTTCTTGACAAACCAGTCGATGCCGATCCGGCCGCCCTTCCGCCGCACGACTTCCCTTGGAAGTCCGATGAAGTCGGCGGCCATGTTGAGGACCTGGCTGCGCTTCGCCGGGCTCACCAGGATGCCCGAGGCCAGGATCGGCATCAGGCGGCTGATGGCAAACTCGCGGGCCCGGAGGGCGTACTCCATCGGGGACTCCCCCTTGCGGGCCTTGCGGGCCTTTCCGTGGACCAGGGCGGCGGCGGCCATGGTGGGAAAGGTGTCGACCCAGGGCAGGACATTGTAGTTACTGCCGTCGAGCAGGGCAAAATCCAGGGCCGGGGAAAGAATAACCGCCCCGGCCAGGCCGACCCCGTAATCCTTCTGGAGCATCTTGGTCAGCTTGCCCACCCGGTAGCCGCCGTAGCTTTCGCCGGCGATGAAAACGGGATCCTCCCAGCGGTGATGGATGGAGAGCCAGGTCCGGACAAATTCCCCGATCGATTCCAGGTCCCGCTTGTAACGCCAGTATTCCGGCGGTTCCTTCTTGCCGTCCCCGGACGGCTTGCCGGAATCCTTGTCCGCCTTGGGCTTGTCCTCTTCTATCATCCGGCTCAGGCCCGTCCCCACCGGGTCCACGAAAACGAGGTCGGTGAAGGCCAGCCAGGTTTCCTTGTTGTCGGCCAGCCGGTGCGGCGACGGCAACGGTTTGCCATGCGGGTCGAGATCGACCCGCTTGGGCCCCATGGCGGCCATGTGCAGGTAGACCGATGAGGCCCCCGGTCCGCCGTTGAAGACAAAGGTCACCGGACGATCCTTTTCCGCCGGAACGGTGTAGACCGTGCAGAACACTTCGGCCTTGGGCTTCTCCTCCTTGCGCAGGACGATCCACTTGGCCTCGGCATGATAATCCAGAAGGCGGTCTTCCAGCTGTATCTGGAAATCCGCTTCACTCCCCTTGGGCGGGGTGTAGGGACCGCCGTTGCCCTTGCCTTCGTTTGCCTGTTTCTCGTCTGCCATAAGTGCGATCAGCTTGTTGCGGCCAGATCACCCTGACAAACGCAAAATCAACCGCTCTTCTTGCTGAGGGCGAAATCCAGGATCCGGGTTTTCCCGAACCAGACCTTGCCGAGGTAGACGCCTGGCTCCACCTCGCGGATCTCGTCCCGGATCTTCTTGCAGAAGAACGAGGTCTTCGAGTAGTCGATGATGATCGTCTCCTTGCCGTCCATCCAGCTGGGTCCGCGGTAGACCTTGGCCACGATGAAGGTCAGGCTGAAGGGCGTGATCTTGTTGATGAGGATTCCGGCATCGTCCATGAAGATGTCGAAGACCTTTCCCTGCCAGCCAAAGAGCCGGGCGACAAGGGCATAGAACTTGGAAAAAATGCTCCCGGCGACAATGGCCGTCCCCCGGGTGTCGCCATTGGGGATGTTTCCGGCCTCGGTCTGCTTGTATATTTCATCCAGCTCGGCCCGGCTTTTACCGAGCCACTTCTTGATCGTGGGATTCATGGGCACCTCCTGCGGGGCTAGAGTGTTTTCAGGAATTCCTTCAGCGCCAGCTTGTCGGTGGCCGGCAAGTCCGTGCCGAAGTAATGGCCCTTGTCCTCCACGAAGTCGGGACACTTGGAGTGGTCCAGAAGCTTCTGTCCAAGGGTGTCCCGCAGGTAACTCCGGGCCTCGTCGCCGGTCAGGTTGTTGGCCTTGACATGCAGCAGGGCCACCTTGACGGACGCGGCCAGCTCGGCCAGGGACAAGGCCTTGTCGGCATCCTTTATTCCGTCGAGGAAGAGATCCGTATTGGCCAGGAGGTTGATCGGCGTGCCGGCCGGGATCGGCCCGATCCGGAGCACTCCGTCCTCAACCAGGGTGCTGTCGATTCCGCCGACCTCGCGCAGCCGGTCCTTGGCCCTGAGCTTGACCTGGACGACCTCCGGAAGCACGGCCAGGGGAATTTCCAGCCAGGATTCCCGCTTGAACCTCCAGATGGAATCCACACCAAGACGCTTGTCCGGATTCAGGAGCTTTTCCGCAGCGTCATCAAAGGCCTCCAGCCGACCCTCCACCGAAGGATCCCCGTTGAAGGTCCCGAGGGTGTTGTTGTGCAGGAACGGGGCCGAGGTCCAGATCGAGATCAGGGAAGGCACCCGGTAGTAACCCAGGCCTCCGGCCGGGGCCTGGAATTTCTCGTTCTTCCCGGTGAGCGGATTGTAGTAGTCAATCATGCCCACCGACGGCAGGGACTTGTAGGTTTCGGAGGAGAAATTATCCCAGATGTTGCCCCGTATGGCGTTGGTGGCCATGGCGCGGGCGGAATTGGTGCCCAGCTTTTCCTTGTTCACCGGAATGCGTTCGTCGGTGGAGAGGAAATTATCTTCCCGGAAGTCGGGTGCCATGACCACTTCCTCCCAGGTCTGCCCCTCGGCCTTGCGCTTGCTGGAGTGGCAGGCGGCGCAATTCTCGGCGAAAATCTGTTTGCCCCGGATCATCAGGGGATCGTCCTCGTCGAGGACAAATTCCGCACCGCTGTGCTCGTTCCCATTCCCATCCGTCCACCGGGCATCCTTCAAATGCATGGGCCGAACACTGGCCAGGAAGGCCTTGATGTCCCCGAGACGATTCTGGGTGGCCATCCAGTAGGTGGAATTGTTCTGCGCATCCTCGATCCGGATCGGCTCCTGGTGCTTGACCCCGATCAGGGGCTTGTGCAGCTGCAGCCACTGCTGGGAATACATGCCGATATTGATGTAAACCCGGATCGTGGCCCCCGGGACGCCGATCGAGTCGGCACCGTCCTTGAGGGTGTGGGGAACGTAGCGCTTGGGGTCGGTATTGCCCGGCTGGTCGTCCCCGTAAAGGTAGAGGGTGTCCTGCCCCATCTTCTCAAAGGCGCCCACCTCGGTGGCCACTTCAAGGCGCGAAGGGACATTGAAGATGGCATTGATGGCGTTGGGATTGTTGATGTGGTCGGTGGCCACCCTCGAGGTATCGGAGGTGCCGGGCGGCTGGGCATCGAGCATTTCCCAGAGGAAACTGCTGGGCTGTCCATCCTTGGGCGGCTTCAGGTTGCTGGCGAAGACGGCGCCCTCGCGGAAATACTGGTTGCCCAGGGCGGAGACGAGGTTCTCCCACGCCGGCTCGGTCGGCTTCTCGGGCGG
>CAJXMX010000117.1 GCA_913056355.1 uncultured Opitutales bacterium | reverse complement strand
CTCGTAGCGCCGGGTCTGGCCGAGGTGGCTCAGCAGCATGAACTGGCCGGGCATGATCGCCAGGCGTTCCGCCAGCCGGTTCCCGACCAGGATGGCATCGGGGGTATTCTCGAAAACTCGGAGATCGCCCTGGACGATCTGGTATTCAAGGTCTGAGACCTCGATGTACTCGGTCGGGACAATGCCGATGGCCCGCCCGGCCTCGGTGCGGAAACCGCTGGAGATTTGAATGTCGCCGCGCAGGACCGGGGCCGCTCCCTCGACATCGGAGAACTTGCGGACCGCCTGGAGGATCTGCTGGGGATTGCGGATCCCGGCGACATAGCTGCGCCCCTCGCGGAGCGGAATTTCAAACTGCCCGTCCTGGTCCTCGCTGGTCACCATCATGCTGGTGATGGTGTTCTGGAACTCGTCCTGGACCCGGACCGTACCATTGGTCCCGAGGATGGTCCGGATGAAGAAATCCTCGAAGCCGGTGGTCTGGGCCTGGGTGAAAATGAAAAACGCGACCCCGAAGACAATCCCGGCCAGGCTCATCAGCATGGCCCGCTTCTTGGCGATCAGGAACCGCCAGGCGATGAGGATGTTCTGCCGCATGGTCCGCCTATCCCTGGTTGCGCTGGTCGACCTCGACCCGGTCGCCCGGCTTGAGGAGATTCTGGTCCTCCAGGATGACCAGTTCCCCGGCCTCGACCCCCTCGAGGATTTCCGCCTGGTTCAGGCCCAGGAACCCGGGCTTCACCCGGCGGACCTCGACCCGGCCGTCGGCGACCACGTAAACGAGGTTCCCGATCAGGGCGCGTCGCGGAATCAGGACCGCGTTGGAGCGCTCGGCCTTGACCAGGTAACCTTCGCCGGTCAGCCCCGGCACCAGGACGCTGTCCTCGGCATCGACAATGACAAACAGGTTGCGGGTCTTGCTGCCGGAATTGGCCACGTCCTCCAGCCGGAAGACCTTGCCCATGAAAGTGCGGTCCGGATAGCTGGCCAGCCGCAGGGTCACTTCCTGGTCGCTGCGGACCCCGAAGTAATCTTCTTCCGTCAACTCCATCCGGACCCAGCGGCCATGGGAAATCAGGCGGACCATGTTCTGGCCGCCGTTGACGATGTCCCCGCGGAAGGCGAGGATCTCGGCCACGGTCCCGGCAAAGGGGGCCAGGGTGGTCATCTGTTCCTTCTGGAGCAGAAGCTGGTCCAGCTGGTTCTGCAGAAGCTTGAGGTTTTCGTCCTCCTGGATCTTCTCCAGCTCCCAGAAGACCTCCTTCTTGCGGCGCCCGCGTTCCAGGTCGGAAAGCTTCGATTGCGGGGCCTGTTTCAGTTCCACCGCGAGGCGCGTGCCTTCCAGCTCCTCGTCCAGGGATTCCAGGTCAATCTTGTTGGTGCTTTCCAGCTTGGCCCGGGCCCGGGCCGCTTCGAGCCGGATCTGCACCTGTTCGATCTGCAGGTCCAGCTGCTGTGAATCCTGCAGGGCGATGACATCGCCGGCCTCAACGGCATCCCCGGCCTTGACCACGTTCCTGGTGATCTCCCCGCGGCTCTGGGCCTTGACCTTGATATCGATGTGGGCCAGGACCTCGGCGGTCCCGGTGACGGCGTTGACCGCGGTGCCGGTTGTGGCCGGGGCCACCAGAACCGTGACATTGAACTGCCGCCGGAGAAGGAAAATCGCCGCCAGCACCACCAGGGCCGGCAGGCCGTACTTGATCCAGGGTTTCATGATTCGCTGGCGTATGGGGGTAAGGCTGGATCCAGCCCGAGGAGGGCTCCCAGCTCCATGAGGTTCATCAGGTAATCGACGCGGGCTTCCATCAGCCCCTGGCGCGCCTGCAGGTAATCGATTTCGGCCTCGATCAGGTCGGCCCCGGTGACCGTGGCCAGGTCCATCTGGTTGTTGAGCAGCTCCAGCCGGCGGCTGAGGATGGACTCGCGCTTCCCCCGGGCCTCGATCTGCTTGAGGTTGAGCTGTAGTTCGGCGAGGAGGGTCTCGGCCTGGCGACGGGCATCCTCGTCGGCCATGTCCGCCTGGAGCTCGAAGCCGCGCTTGCGGGCCATGGCGCCGCGCTTCCAGCCGTCATTCTGCCAGCCGTCGAAAATGTTCCAGTTCATCTGCAGGCCGGCGAAAGCCTGGACCCGGAAAACGGGGTCGGCCTGGTTGATGCCGTCGATCTGGTCGGAATAGAATCCGGCCACGAAATCAACCGAGGGCCAGGTATTCTTGTCCAGGGTCTCGATGTTCTTCTCCTCCACCGAGACCAGGAGTTCCCAACGTTCCTGGTCCAGGTTGAGATATTCACCGGATTGGCCCCGGACCCGGCTTTCCAGTTCCCGGAAGGCATCCTCCGACATCGGCTCGATGTCTGAGAGGGAGGCTCCCTGCAGGTGGTTCAGGTCCAGGGAAGGACCCACCAGCTGGCGCAGGATGGCGGCCAGCTCGATGCTGCGTTTCTCGGTCCGGGCCAGGGCCTCGCTTTTCTCCAGCAGCCGGGCTTCCATTTCCAGAACGTCCTGCTCCGAACTGCGCCCGGCATCGACCAGCTGACGGCGGGCATCGACATAGGAATCCGAGAGGGAGATGGACTGGCGCAGGATTTCCCGGCGCTCCCGGACCAGGAGCCACTCCAGGTAGGAACGGCGGAGGCGCATGATGGATTGCAGGCCGCGGTTGCGGGCATCCAGCTTTTGAGCGGCCAGGCGATCCTCGGCCACTTCCTCCCGCCGCTTCAGGTTTCCCCAGTAATAGAGCGGCTGGGTCATGCTGAGGTTGGCGTTGATGCGGCCCCGCAGGCGGTCGTCGATATCCTCGCGCCACTCGTAGGCGGCCAGCAGGCGGGCATACATGTTGATCCGCGGACGCCGCTGGCTTCGGGCCACATCCAGGTCACCCTCCTTTTCCTCGACCCCGAGCTCCACCAGTTGGGCTTCCGGTCCCTCGTCGGCGGCCAGGTACATCAAGTCGGTCAACTCCGGGAACAGGTCCTCGGCATAGGTGACCTGGGCCTGCAGGGGAACCGCGCTGACGGCGATCAACAGGACCGGCCAGAACCGTCGCAAATATTTATCCTGGAAAACGGGATCAGTAATGCGATTGCGGAACATATCCTCGATTGCGCTTTTTCTTCTTGGGCTGGCCCAGCTTCGCGAAAAGCGGAGACCAGTTGTAGTCAAAAGACTCCAGCTTTTGCAGGGGGATTTCCTGCTCGATAAAGCGCTCAATGGCCCGGAAGTACTGCATCTCGCCGGCGGTAAGGAGGGTCACCGCGTCCCCGCTCCGCTCGGCCCGGCCGGTCCGCCCGATCCGGTGCACATAATCCTCCGGGTGGAGGGGAATGTCGTAGTTGATGACGTGGCTGACCCCGCTGATGTCGATGCCGCGGGCGACGATGTCGGTCGCCACCAGGATCTCGATCTTGCCGGACTTGAAGTCGGCCATGGACTTGTCCCGTTCCTTCTGCTTGCGATCCGAATGGAGGACTCCCACCGGACCATGATTGGTCTCGTCGAGCCAGCGGGAAATGGTATCCGCCCCGACCTTGGTCCGGGTGAAGATGAGGACGCTGTGGTAGTCCAGCTTCTCCAAGAGGGCCACCAGCAGGTCGAACTTCTGCCGGTCGTCGACCGGGTAGATGTTGTGCTGGATGGTCTCGGCCGGCTTGCGCCCGCCGCCGATCTTGATCTGGACCGGATCGCGCAGCATGGACTGGCTGAGCCGCTCGATTTCCGGCGGGATGGTCGCCGAGAAGAGGAGGCTCTGGCGTTTCTTCGGGCAGAGTTTGAGGATTCTCCGGACATCCGGCATGAAGCCCATGTCCAGCATCCGGTCCGCCTCGTCGAGGATCAGGACCTTGACGTTCTTGAGGGTCAGGGTCTTCTGCGAAATGTGATCCAGCAGGCGTCCCGGCGTGGCCACGACAATGTCCACCCCGCTCTTGAGGGCGTCCTTTTGTTTTCCATAGCCGACGCCGCCATGCAGGAGGACCGACTTGGCCGGGCGGTGCTTGCCGTACAGCTCCAGTTGCTCGATGACCTGCTGGGCCAGCTCGCGGGTCGGCTCCACGATCAGGACCCGGGGGTCATGCTGGTTGCCGTCCATGTTGGAGAGGATGGGAAGGGCAAAGGCCGCCGTCTTGCCGGTACCGGTCTGGGAACCGCCGATCAGGTCCCGGCCCGAGAGCAGGTAGGGAATGGCCTCCACCTGGATCGGTGTCGGTTTTTCGTATCCTTTTTCATCCAGGGCCCTGAGGATGGTGTCATCCAGGCCCAGGTCCTTGAAACTGATCGGCGCGACCTCGTCCGCCGTTTCGGGTATATTTTCTTTATCCATATTGTTCGTGATTAACCTTTCTCAACCCGGAACACCGGGTGGCCGCTAACCACGAACCTACAGGGATGCCCTTCCATGAGGAAGAACCGCCAAAGGGCATTCGTGTCCATTCGTGGTTAACGATTGAAAGTGGGGGCATTATCACCCAAGTTGATCGCGGTTCAAGAACGAATAAGGCCTTCCTCCGATTGCCGCCGGATCCGACCCAGAATGCCCGACCGCCCTCCACCACCGCCCGGACCTCCGTACCGGGGCCGCCTGGCCCCGACTCCTTCCGGCTGGCTGCACATGGGCCACGCCGCCACCTTCCGCATCGCCTGGGAACGCGCCCGGGCCGCCGGCGGAACCCTGGTCTACCGGACGGAGGACATCGATCCGGACCGGTGCCGGGCGGATTATGCGGACGGCGCCATGGAGGACCTGCGCTGGTGGGGACTGGACTGGGACGAGGGTCCCGACTGCGGGGGCCCCCACGCCCCCTATGCCCAAAGTGCCCGCCGGCACCTGTACCGGGAGGTCTTTGCCGAGCTGCGCGAACGCGGCCTCATTTACCCCTCGCCGCACTCGCGCAAGGAAATCGCGGATTGCCGCCCGAAGCGGTCACCGGTCGACGGGGACCCGGTCTTTCCGGTCCAGCTGCGGCCCGGGCGGGCCGCCTACTCGAGGCTGGCCGACAGCCAGCCGGTGAACTGGCGATTCCGGGTCCCGGACGGCAGGGCCCTTCATTTCCGGGACGGACGGACCGGACTCAAGAGCTTCGTGGCGGGCCGGGATTTCGGCGACTTCATTATCTGGAAAAAGGACGGCTGGCCTTCCTACGAGCTGGCCGTGGTCACCGACGACCACGACATGAAAATCACGGAAGTGGTCCGCGGGGAGGACCTGCTGCTGTCCACCGCCCGCCAGATCCTGATTTACGAGGCCCTCCTGATCCGGCCGCCGGCCTGGTACCATTGCCCGCTGGTCAAGGATCCGGAAACCGGCCAGCGCCTGTCCAAGACCCACAAGTCACTCGCCCTGCGCGCCCTCCGGGAACAGGGCCATCCGCCCGGTCAGTTACTGGAGAACGCCGCCGGGGATCCGGCCTGAACAATCTCTAGCTCTAGCTCTAGCTCTAGCTCAATCTCTAGCTCCTCCCCATCCCCGGTTCATTAAGATAGAGCTAGAGATTGAGCTAGAGCTAGGGATTGAATGGAGATCAGGCATTCAGCCGCTCAACGAGGGCCTCGGCGGATTTTTCCATCTCCATGTCCCGGAGAATCTGCACGGCCTTGTCCGGATCAGGGGCAACGTGCGCGGTCTCGTCCACGTCAAGGCTGTGGTCGAGTCGGGTCATGAGGAGATTCTGCCGGATGTTCTCCGCTTCCTCATGGACCAGGCCCTGGAACCGTTTCGGATTCAGCTCACCGCAATGGGCGATGATTTCCTCCAGGGTGCCGTACTGGATGAGCCACTTGGCGGCCGTTTTGGGACCAACTCCCCGCAGGCCGGGAATGTTGTCCGAGGTATCCCCGATCAGGGCCAGGTAATCGGCAATCTGGGCCGGCTTGACCCCGAATTTCTCCTCCACCCCCTGAGGGTCCAGCTCGCGCCAGCCGAGCTTCGGATTGGCGGTGGGCGGCGGGACCAGCTGGTGCACCTTTTCGCTGACCAGCTGGGCCAGGTCCTTGTCGGCACTGACGACCAGCACCTCGTGGCCGTCGGCGGAGAGCTTCCGGCTGTAGGCCGCGATGAGGTCGTCGGCCTCGATTCCGTCCTGTTCGACCCCGGCGTAACCGGCCGCCCGGGTCCATTCCTTGATCACCGGGATCTGCTGCCGGAGCTCTTCCGGCGCCTCGGCCCGGTTGGCCTTGTAGTCTTCCCGGATGGCCAGCTGGCGGCTGGCTCCCCCGAGGTCGAAAAAGACATAGTGGGCATCGGCCCCGACATTATCCTCGATCCACCACAGGGTGCGCACCCAGCCGTGCATGGCTCCGGTCGGGAAACCGTCCGCCCGGGTCAGCTCGGGCATGCCGTAGAAGGCCCGGAAGGCCATATTGAATCCGTCTATGAGGGCGACTTTCATGACTCGTTCCTAGAGACGGCAGGTGCGGATATCCTGGGCAATGATCCCCTTGGCCTCGAGGGCGCTCAGCTGGTCGATAATGCGGTTCAGCTCCTTGGTCCGGACCATGGCCGCCACGGCCACCCAGTCCTCTTCACTGACCGGGGAGACCGTCGGGCTCTTGACCCCGGGGGTGATGGCGCAGGCTTCCTTCAGGACCGCCTTCTGGCAGACATACTCCAGCAGGACATATTCCCGGGCCACCAGGATTCCCTCCAGGCGCTTCACGAGGAGGGAAAATGCCTCCTCCATCCCGGTCTCGCCTTGCTGGATGACGACGGCCTCCGAATTCATGATGGGATCGCCGATTATTTCCAGGCCGGCCTCGACCAGGGTGCGGCCGGATTCCACGACGTCGGCGATGGCATCCGCCACACCCAGCTGGATGGAGATCTCCACCGCCCCGTCGAGGCGAACCACCTCGGCCTCGATACCCCGCCGGCTGAGGTCGTCCCGGACGATGTTCGGGTAGCTGGTGGCGATGCGCAGGCCGCCAAGCCGGTCCGGGCTCAGCCCCTGCCCGGCCGGGGCGGCATAGCAGAAGCGGGAGCGTCCGAAATTGAGGCCCATCCGCTCGGTCACCCGGGCCTGGGAATCGAAGGCCAGGTCCCGGCCGGTGATGCCGGCATGGATCAGGCCCGAGCCCACGTAAACCGCGATGTCCCGCGGACGAAGGAAAATGAATTCCACCTGGTGCTCCGCGTCCCGGACGACCAGCTCGCGGCTGTAGCGTTTGCAGCGGTAGCCCGCGTCGGAGAGGATCTTGACCGCGCCTTCCGAGAGGGCGCCTTTATTGGGAATGGCCAGCTTGAACATGTTCTATTACTGTTGATTAAAGATACCGGTAGACGTCTTCCAGCCCGAGGTCGTTGGCCAGCATCATGACCTGGGCATGATAGAGGAGCTGGGAAATTTCCTCCGCGGCCTGTTCCCGCGTCTCGTAGCGGGAAGCCATCCAGACTTCCCCGGCCTCCTCGATCAGTTTCTTGCCGATGGCATGCTTGCCCCTGGCCAGCAACTTCACGGTACCCGAATTGGGATCCCCGACGCGCGCCTTTTCCTGCAATTCCCGGAACAGACTCTCAAAATCTTTCATAAGGAGGGCAGCAAAACGCCTCCTTCCCTGCCCCACAATGGAAATTTTTACCCATTCACGTTGTTTTTACAATTGTAAAGAGCGGGACGATCCATTTGAAATAGCCACTGGAGAATAAAACATGGCTAATCCAAAACCGTTGATCCTTATCGTCGAGGATGATCCCGAGCTGGCGAATCTGATTTCCGACCAGTTGGAATCATCCGGCATGCTGACCCAGGTCCACCACCGGGCAGCCAACGTTACCCGCTACCTGCAGAACAACTTCGCCAACCTGATGCTGCTGGACGTCAACCTGCCCGACCAGTCGGGTTTCTCGCTGGTGGAAGTCCTCCGCAAGGAGAACATCGAGCTGCCGATCATCTTCCTGACCGGCAACGACAGCGAGACGGACCGGGTCCGGGGGCTGGAGATGGGAGGCGATGACTACATCGTCAAGCCCTTCAGCTTCAGTGAGCTGGTGGCCCGCATCAACGCGGTCCTGCGGCGCGCGGAGACCTCCAAGGACGCCAGGGTGACCAAGAATGCCAGCGTCACCGAGGAGCCGTTCGACTTCCAGGGAGCGCTGGTCAATCCGGAGCGGATGGAAATCAAGTTCCCGGACGGCAAGATGGAGAAAATCGGCCGCAAGGAGCTGGGCATCCTGGCATTCCTGAACGCCAATCCCGACACGGTCATCACGCGCCGGACCCTGATCCACGGGGTCTGGGGGATCCATGCCGACGTCCGCAGCCGCAGCCTCGACCAGTATATCGTCAAGGTCCGCAGCCTGTACCAGGCCCACGGCCTGAACCTGGACGCCTTCAAGACCATTCACGGCGTGGGGTACATTTACAATACCAAGGGCGGGGACGAGGAGTAGCCAATCCATGGACCTGAGCGCAGAGGCCATCCGGGTGCTGGGCTCCCTGATGGAGAAGTCGCGGACGACTCCGGAGTCGTATCCGCTGACCCTGAATTCCCTGGTCCTGGCCTGCAACCAGAAGACCAGCCGGGATCCGGTTACCGACCTCGACGAGGACGAGGTCATGGCGGCGTTGGACGAGCTGAGGGAGCAGGGCCTCGCGGTGCGGGTGGACATGGCCGGATCACGAACCGCCAAGTTCCGGGAAAACGCCGGCCCGAAGTGGGAGCTGAGCCACGCCGAATACGCCCTGCTGGCGGTGCTTTTCCTGCGTGGTCCCCAGACACCCGGCCAGTTGCGGCAGCGCACCGAGCGGCTGCATGCCTTCGGCGAGCTGCACCAGGTGGTGGACTGCCTGCGCGGGATGCGGGAGCGGGAGGAGGAACCGCACGTGCTGGTGCAGGAAGCCGGCCGGCCCGCGGGCAGCAAGGAAATGCGCTACGCCCATACCTTCAGCCCGATACCAGAATTTGTTGAGGAGGAGACAAACGACAATGCCAGCCAGGGCCCGGCCGTACCCGGGACCCGGGACCGCCTGAACCAGGTCGAAGAACGCCTGGAAGCGATGGAAGCCCGCCTGGCCAAACTGGAAGAACTGTTGAATGATCTCAATTCCTAGGACCGTTGAAACGGTCAGAATACTGGAGGCCAGTCCGGCCATGGACAGCACGAACGCCATCCTGGAGCTGGCACCCATTGAGACCCCGGCCGGGAAGGGCTGGCTGGGGACCTGGCAGAGCCGGGTCTGCTGGCTCTCACTGGGTCCGCTGGATGAAACCGGGCTGAGCCGCTACTGGAAAGGCTCCATCCGCCGAATCAAGCGCTGCCCGCTCTCCATGGACGAGCTGGCCGCGGCCGCCCGCGGCGGTGAGGGACCTGAACTGATGCCGTTGGGAACCCCCTTCCAGCGACAAGTGTGGGAGGGCCTGATGCAAATCCCCTTCGGCACCACCCTGAGCTACGGGGAACTGGCCCGGCGGATCTTCGGATCCGGCAACCGGGCCCGGGCGATCGGAACAGCCGTCGGCGCCAACCCCATCGCCTGGCTGATTCCCTGCCACCGGGTGCTCCGCTCCTCCGGCGAACTGGGAGGCTACCGCTGGGGGTTGCGGACCAAGGCCCACCTCCTGGAATGGGAACGCGGTTTCCAAAACGACGACCCGGTCCGTGACAGTGAGGACAAAAGGAAGCTGGAGGCCCTCCTGATGAACGCCCAGCGCTTTGAGGACATGACCCGGCTGGCCGGCGGCATCGCCCACGACCTGAACAACCTGCTGGCCCCGATCCGCATGGCCACCGAGCTGTTGAGGCGTAAACTGGAGAATCCCGCCCTCGACCGGTACGTGGAAATCATCGAGAACAGCACCGGGCGGGCCCGGTCGGTGATCCAGGAAATCCTGACCTTTGCCAAGGAAGTGGAAAACGAGCAATGCCAGCGGATCGACGTCAACGATCTCCTGCACGAGCTGGAAACCATGGCCCGCGATACCTTTCCGGACAGCGTTGATCTGGAATTCCTGTACCAGCCGTCGGCGCCCCGGGTGGAAATAGATCCCCACCAACTGCACCGGGCGGTACTCAATCTCCTCGTCAACGCCCGGGATGCCGTGAACACCGGGGGCACCATCCGGGTCCGGGTCAGCACCCATGACCTGGAAATGCGGGTCTGTGTGGGCCAGCGTTGCCTCGTCCCCGGTCACTACGTGTGCCTGTCCGTCAGCGATGACGGCTGCGGCATTTCCCCGGACATGAAGGAGAAAATCTTCGATCCCTTCTACACCACCAAATCGGAGGATAAGGGGACCGGCCTCGGCCTGGCCACGGTCTTCGGGGTCATCGCCCGGGCCAACGGTTTCATCGACCTGGAGTCACAGGAAGGCTCCGGAACGACCTTCCACCTGTATCTTCCGGAAGCGCGCAGCTGAAGGCCGCTGCTTCAGGAATCCTTGGCGGCGGTCTCGGTCTCCTGGGCCTTGGGGGCGGTGGCTTTCGGCTGCTCGGGCTTCTTTTTCTCGGGCTCCACCGATTCCATGGCCTCATTGAAATCATCCTGGACTTCCTGGGCCGCCTTTTTGAATTCCTTCATGGATTTGCCCAGGCCACGAGCCAGTTCGGGGAGCTTTTTGGCCCCGAACAGGAGCAGGATGATGACCAGGATAATCAGAAGCTCGGGGCCGCCGATGCCCTGGATGAATGCTGGAGGGAAAACGTTCATTAGGAGATTCACAATACGCTCTTATACCAGTCTGTAAAGGAGAACCACAGGGTCTCAATTGGCCGGGACCCGGCGTTCACGCTTGCCATTCCGGGAATGCGGTTTCTATGACTGGAGGCAAGGTCACCCGAGATGAAGCACGTGCACAGGAAGGAGTTGACGCGGCAACAGCAAGCCGCGCTGGAGGATGTCGAGGGCATTCTCGGGCGCAGTTATAACCCGTTTTCGGGATTATGCGTCGGGGCGGGCCTGGTCTTGCAGGACGGCACGGTCCTGACCGGGATCAATTACGAAAGCGCCTCCTATGGGTTGACCCTCTGCGCGGAAAGGACGGCCATCGCCCGGGCCCAGACGGAAAACCGTATCGGGCAGGTCAGCTGCCTGGTCCTGGTGGCCCGCCGGCGCAGCTCCGACGCCGAGGAAGCGCCCCTGACCCCGTGCGGGGCCTGCCGCCAATGGCTGGCCGAGCTGGCGGCCCGGCTGGGGCGGGACATTCCCGTCTACACCTTCTGGGCAGGGGGAGCGAAGGGATTGCAGGGCTCGGCCCAGGCCCTTTTACCGGAAGCGTTTCAATGAAGATCACCAACGCCGCCGCAGCCGCCGTTCTCATCACCTTCGTTTTCGCCATCCTCTACTATGGCAAGGACCTGCTGATCCCGATGGTCCTGGCGACCTTCATCTGGTACCTGATCAACATCCTGGCTGATTTCATCGCCTCGGCCCGGTTCGGGAGATTCCGCATTCCCCGCTGGCTGTGCTTCATCCTGGCCCTGATCATTATTTTCGGATCCCTGCATCTCATCATCACCCTGGTCAGCACCAGCATCAACAACGTCATCCGGGCCGCCCCCGCCTACCAGGAAAACATCAACGGCCTGATGGACCGCATCGGGGAATGGCTGAAGCTCGATGAATCGCCGCAGCTGAACCAGTTGATGCACCGGATCAACCTGACCAGGACCATCCAGGGACTGGGGCTGACCCTGGCCGGTTTTATCAGCAGCACCGGACTGATCCTGATCTATACCCTTTTCATTTTCCTCGAGCAGAAATGTTTCCTGCCCAAGATCGATAAAATGATGGGCGGCGAGACCCAGCGGACCAAGGTGCGCCGGATCCTCCGCCGGATTTACGACGACACCAAGACCTATATCGGCATCAAGACCCTGACCAGCCTGATGACCTCCATCATCAGCTACATCATCATGAAGGGGGTCGGGCTGGACTTCGCCATCTTCTGGGCCCTGGTCATTTTTCTCTTCAACTACATCCCGACCATCGGATCCATCGTGGCCACCTTCTTTCCCTCCGTCCTGGCCCTGGTCCAGTTCCCCTCCCTGGGGCCCTTCCTGGTCATCGTCATCGGCGTCACCGGCACCCAGGTCCTGGTCGGCAACATCGTGGAACCGCGCCTGATGGGCAACACGCTCAACCTGAGCCCGCTGGTCATCCTCCTCTCCCTCGGGCTCTGGGGCAGCATCTGGGGCATCCCGGGGGCCATCCTGTGCGTGCCGATCACGGTGGTGATGGGGATCATTTTCAGTAATTTCGAGAGCACCCGGGCCTTTGCCATCCTCCTCTCCAGGGATGGATCCATCCGCACCGAGGAAGGATGAGCCGGTCATGCGCGTCTGGCTCACCGGATTGATCCTTCTCATCGCCCTGCCCGCCCCGGCCAGCCTCCCGTCGGGGTACGAAACCATTTACCTCGGCCGGCGTGCCTCACCCGATGTGGCCACCGCCGCGGAAGACCTCGCCGACCTGCTGGAACGGACCTTCCGCGAACGCCCCGCCATCCGCCGGGAACCGCTCCTTGCCGGGGGGGACGGCCTGCGCATCGGACCGGCCCCGGACCACATCCTCTTTGATGATGATCCGCTGACCGATGAAATCCTGGTCCTGCGGAACCGGCGGGGAATCGAAATCCTCGGTTCGGACAATCCCGCCACCTGCTTCGCCATCTACCGATTCCTGGAGCATTGCCTCGGCTGGCGCTACTACCAGCCCGGCCCCCTCGGTCTGGAAAGGCTCGATCATCCGCCCGAACCACCGGCCATGAGCGGGATGGACCAGGTCCTCCTGCACGAGAAAGCCGGCTTCCTGAGCCGCAACCTGAACCGGACCGACACCCATCCCGGCGGACCCGACTGGGGCCGCTGGCACGGCCTCAGGGAACGCCTGGCCTATAACCATGAGCTGCACCG
>CAJXMX010000116.1 GCA_913056355.1 uncultured Opitutales bacterium | reverse complement strand
CCGGTCTGGTGCGACTGGGATGAGGAGTTTGTCGACGGTATTCCCTTCCCCCAGATTGTCGGCCACACCCCCGCACCCGCCCCGCGCTCCCACGCCCGTTCCTGGTGTATCGATTGCGCCCAGTCGGCCTACGGTGTGGTTGAGGAGGGCGAGCTGGTCGTGCTCAACCTGGAAGGGAAGGTGATTGGCGGGAGCGGGGAAGGGTGAGTTTGGCGATTGTCGAGTTTGGCCATTACCTCATGCGCTCCGCTCCCATTCGGACAACTGCTGGTTAATCTTCAGCTCAATGCGCTGTTTTTGTAATGCCCTGAATATGCCGTCCGGCGAAGGCTCCTTGAGTGAGCCCAATCCGGGCAGGGCGATGGTTGCTTCCCAAAGGAACCTTTGCTTGAAGCGCCCATCGGAAAACCAGGCGGAGTCCCACCAATCCATGATGCGCGAGGCGGCCAGTTCCATCATCCTGGCGGATGGCAGCTTGTCGGACTTGTTTGAATTTACACTGGATTTAGTCGGCAGGAGATTCCACAGGTCATTGTTGGGCCAATGTTTGAACGGCAGGCAATGATCAATTGCCAGGCTGCCCTTGGTGATTGGGTCTCCGGTCCAGACGCAATGCCTGAAATGGATTGTTTTCACCCGGCTCGATACTTCTCCCGTTTGCCTTTGCGGATCAAGCCAGCCGAGGGCTTCCAGATATCGTTCCGTGGCAATGGCTGGACTATTGTAATTTCGCATCAGGTCGCACCATGCCTGCAGAATTACTGGCTCAATCCAAGTTGCATAATGACCGAGAGATTCCCAGATGTGGACGGGTACGTAAAAGCTTCCGAATCTGGAGAGCGATTCGGGATTCAACTCCAAAGATTGGACATTCTGCTTCCTGATGGGATTCACCTCTGTCCTGAAAACCTGGGCACCTTCATCCCTTGCGCGCATGTTTGGCCAGGTGATGAAATGTGCCGGCATCTTGTGAATCGTGTCCCGCACGCTTTTTATGGCCCAGAACAAGTTGTCCGCGGTCTTTCCGGCGAACAACATCCCGGGCCGCAGGTCGTAGGGGGATACCTCGGCCAGGCTGCGGAACGCCGGTCCATCAAAGCCCATTCTTCCATTTGCCTCCGGTAATTGACGGAACTCCTTGTCGAGAACCAGAGGCTTGAAGCATTTCAACCAATACAAGGCAACCAGTCCGAACGGAAGTTCCACGTAATTCGAATCACGTGAGAGGACTGCGCCGGGATTTCCATCGGCAATCCGCAGAAGACTTCTCAGGAGCGCCAGCTTGTAAGTGGCAGATTTCCGGTCGTTGACGATAATGTGACGGAGCAGGGGGAGGGCACCCGTCCCGTCATCAGGGAGGCGAAAAACAAAAAGCTGCCAGGTGCATTCGCGTCCACTGGCATCTGTTTGCTTCCGGTCCAACAGGACTTCCAGTCCGTGTTTGCGGGCAAGGTGACACAGCTCTTCGGGAGGGACTTGATGCATAGGTTGGCCCGGGCGTGGTTCGCCTCTTTTGTAGATGATGACAAGAATTCCATTCCGTCGAAGCAGGCCTGACAGGATGCGGAAGGCCCGCTTCCGGTCAGCTTCGTTGAGGTGCATCCAGACCGCGCTGAGCAGTATCACATCATAATGAAAATCCAACTGGCGGACTTCCTTCAATTCCGGGAGGCTATCATTGGTCCAATGTATAGATGCCTCCCTGTGGAGTTTTTTAGCCTCTTCCCGGAATGCATCACAAGGCTCCGCTGCGACGACCTCGTGGCCCAGGCTTGCCAACCAGGAGGCATCTCTTCCGGTTCCGGCCCCTATTTCCAGGATAAGCCCCTTCGTCGACGGCAGCAGGTGCTTCCAATCCTTGTGGACCACCTCGCCAGAAGCAGATTCGTACTGTGGAATCAGCTTGGCGGCATTCTGAGTGTAGAAGGCGTTGGTCGATGAAGTGCCCATGGGTAGACAGGATGTTTATTATTCCCGGAATTTACTCCGGTCAAGGAGGTTGGGAGATGCACTTCCTCCTGGACAAAATTCATGACCGAAAGTACTTCTGCCTTTGATGTCGTCCTGTTTGGATAGGGAAGCGCGTAAAGCAGTTTTCAGCCGCATTCTTCCATACCTCGGAAAAGCTGTTCCGGCATCGTTTGTGCAAAAAACGGGAGATGTGCTTCCTGGGATCAATTTGCTGCACAATCTTGCACAAGGGATTTTTAAGCCACGAGATTCGAATTATGCACTAAGCATAGCCAGCATGTTGAAAAACCCCTACGCTGACAGGGTCCAGTACAATGCAGATAGGACCTGGCAGTTTGACTACAGTCCAAGGACGGGATCCTTGGAATCAGCAGTGAATGCCTCCCTCTTTAATTGTCTGCAGGATCGTGAACCAGTCATTGTGCTTAAGCAATTAAGCGACAAATCTGGGCCCAATGGGGCGCGCTATCGTCTCCTTGGTCTGGGCATCATTGAGGGGTTTGACTCGAATGCCAGGCTCTTTCGAATTCGGGGAATGCAGGTTGAGGAGATTCAAGCCTATCTAGGTGAAGGCCAGGTTATGGAGGATGATCTAATAGACACAGCCATTCAATTGGAAGCACTGGAAGCCTGGAGCCCATTCGAGGATCCGAAAAGGACGCTCTATCGGGTCAGTGCACATAAGCGTGACCAGCACTTCAGGCGCATTGTACTGGGTAACTATAAATCGACCTGCGCAATCACCGGACAACGCTTTGAAATAGCCGATCTAATCGAGGCTGAAGCTGCTCATATTATTTCAAAAGAACAGCATGGGACTGATAATCCCCGAAATGGCCTATCAATGAGTCGGTCAGTTCATTGGGCATTTGATAAGGGTCTTTTTTCAATTTCTGATCAGTATGAGATACTGATTCATCCGAAAGCTAAGGTGGCCAATATCAATAATTTCCCTCTTTTTGAAATGGATCGGAAACAAATTGCGCTTCCCGAGGAGGATTATTTCTATCCCCACCAGGAGGCCCTTCAGTGGCACAGAGATGAGATTTGGGGAAAATTCGCCGGATGATGGCTACTTGGTCTCTACCTTGCTCTTCTCAAATAGCTGATGCCGGATTCGCTTAATCTGTTGTTCGGAAAGATCATATTTGGTAGTCTTTAGAATGAAGTTGGGTATGGACTTGGGATTCATGACTGGCGGATTCCCTTTTCGAGTTCGCTGTACGTACCATCCCGGAAGGGCCAATATAGGCCATACGGAAATTTTCTCTCCGACTGCAGAACTCAACCACTTTTCAAGCCCCTGCGCCCTGCTGACCGCAGCCTCCAATCCATAAGTTTCCGGTGGTACTTCCGGGTAATGGAGAGATCTTCCATCGTAAACTACCCGCGCCCGCTCTGTGCCTGCACTTTTGCGCTTTCTGCGGGCCTTGCTTTCAATAGCAAATACTCCATTCGGTCCCACCACCACATGGTCCACATTGTAGTCTCCCATCGGAATGTCATGAAATACGTAATATCCACGACAGAATAGCGGGGTCAGGTTTTGAGCTGTGATTCGTTCGCCTTCAAATCCAATCCGGTAGCTTCGAATTATTGGTAATCTCTTCCAGATTTTCCTTCCGAAAAGAAAGAGGCCGACAAATGAGAATGAAAAAACCAAAAACACCAAATATTCTGACGGGTTAGGCGCCAGTAAAATGAAAGGAAGAATTGCCGCAAAGAACATGAGCATCAAGTCTGCTGACAAATCGGTATATAGATCATCCAATTTGAGTCTTAACGATTCTCCAGGAGGGCGGTCCTGGTCATCCTTAAATGGCAAATCCCAGACAGCTTCGTTTCTTTTACTGCGAAGGTAAATGAGGCCCATAAATCCGAAAAACACTAGGGCGGGCAGGTACAACAGGACTTTGTACATTGTGATTTAATCGATAGTTTAAGACTGCTGAGGACGATGCCCTCGGATTGATGGGCTCAATCAAAATCTTCTGGTGAAGGCAATGTGAAGCAAAATCGGAGAGGGCGTACGCAAGATTTTCCCTGCATCTTCTCAACGGATTGTGATTATTAATATTCACTCAAGGAACCTGTATGTGCGCAGGTTCGAATCCTGTTCCCCTCGGACTGTCATTGTCCGACCCGATTTGATATGCTGGTTCCCATGAATCCCGAAGACACCATCCTAAACATCCAGCTACGGCTCCAGACCGCCTTTGAAATGGGGCCATTTGGGGAGTTGGATTACTTGCCGCCGAGAAAGTCGCGCAAACACAGCGTCTTGAGTGTAATCGGGAACATCGTGGGAAAGCGTACCGGTCATATTTGGTCGTCGAAGAGATGCTTCTACCAGTTCCGGATCCTCACGCCGCCGATGGATCGATACGGGGCGGTGAATTTCATCTGCTATTACAACTTTGCCGAGTGCGGTAAGGGGAAGCACTGGCAAGTCGTGTGGGACATCTTGGCGGCGTTCTGTGACCGCCATCCACAGTTTTCCCTGAATGACAGTGGCGGGAAGTTCGCCGGCCTGCATCACCGATATTCTGTTAGCAAGTATTCCGGCTTTCCGGAAGAGGAGGCCTTCGCCGACATGAAGGACCTCATTGAGGAGACCTATCCAAAACTGAACCTTTTGAAAGTCTGACTTTGAACCCTGCTGTTAACCCGCGCGACAGATGGGGCCGGCAGGGGGAGCGCCCGAATGGGCCGGGGCGTATGCTTGGGAGCCGCGGCAAGCAACGTGCCTTTCTAAAAAACGTACCCGAATAATCTGTCGACCGCGGCAAAATTCCTTATTTCTATCGCCGCATCCATGAGTCCTGAAAATTACTACCTCGGCTGGGACGTCGGCGGCTGGAACTGCGACCACAATCCAAACAGCCGCGACGCGATTGTCATCCTGGACCAGTCGCTACATCTGGTCGGCACCCCATGGCGGGGAAATTTGCGGAAGACAATCAATGAGGCCGGGTCGACGCGTGAGTTCCTGGAGGCGCTGTTCCGGCTGAACCAGGCCACTTTGCCCGAAGGACCGGTTGCGGTGATCCTGGCCATCGATACGCCGCTGGGGTTTTCGGAGGAATTCCGCGCGCTGGTGAACAATCTGGGGGCGGTGGGGGAGGTCGGAAAGTCCCAGGACAATCCCTATCTGTTTCGGCAGTCGGAATTCCGTCTCTTTAAGCGTGGCTGGAAACCGCTCTCGCCGGTCAAGGACATGATCGGCAGCCAGGCCACCAAGGGGATGCATGTGCTGGGAAGATTTGCGCCTCGGATCGAGCGCTGCGGCGTATGGACCGACGGCGCCGGTTTCCGGGCCATTGAATCGTACCCGACGGTCTGCCGCGAGGCGGCTTCGATCAAGGCGTTGCGCAGCCGGATCAACCAGAAAATGCCGCATTCGGACATTGAGGATGCCCTGACTTGCGCCTTGCTGGCATCGCTCTTCGTCACAGAGCCGGATTCCCTGGAGGCACCTTATCCGGAGGTGCCTGTCAGGGAGGGCTGGATCTGGGTGCCGAAGGAGTAGAGGCTTGGTTCACTCCCCCTCCCCATACTCAAATATCTCCTCGATGCTGAGCCCGAAGAGCCGTGCCGCCTTGAAGGCCAGGGGGAGGCTGGGATCGAACTTCCCCTTCTCGATGGCGTTGATGGTCTGGCGGGAGACCTCCAGGGCCGCGGCCAGGTCGGCCTGGGTCCAGTCCCGTTCCGCCCGGAGGACTTTAAGCCGGTTTTTCACAGGTAGCGTTTCCTTCCCACGAGGAGGGCGATGATGTAGCTGATCGCCATGAGCATGATCAGGAAGCCGATCTCGGCATCCCCGGAAATCAGGTTAACCTGGTCCATGGTGGAGTAGGCGATGCCCCCCACCAGGGTCACACCGAGGGCGACGGCCATGGAGTCGAGCTGGATCTTCCGCTGCATTTCATCGGAATCCCTCAGGAATACCTTGTTGGCCCAGATCATGCCGATCCCTATGCCGATATTGAGGAGGATGGCGAGGGCGCTGAGTCCCGTGTTATAGTCCCACAAGAACCGCGGCCCGAAGGTCGACAGGGCCACCGTGAGGACCCAGGCAAAGGTCCATACCATCAGCAGCCGGGTGTTCCGGCAGCTGCGGGCCTCGAAGGGGTTTCTGCTTTTGGTTGATTCATTCATAAGCGTGATTTTCATTATTGTTGTAAAGTTAGCTTTACATACAGGACTAGATCCAGCCCTGGCCCCATGTCAAGGAAACTTAACATTTTGTGAAAGAATATTGTCACCGGCATTTTCCCTTTGCCACCCTGGGGGATTTCACCCAGTATGCCTTTGGGTTATGAGGGCGATCAGATTGGCTTATCTTGCGGTGCTGTTGTTGGCGGTTGTAGGTCTTTTTGGCCACCCGGCCGACACCAACCAGGACATGCGGATCAGCCAGGCGGAGCTGACCCTGTACGCCGGGGCCTACCGCGACGGGGCCAACTGGCCGGCGGGGCCGTCGCCGGTCGACGAGGCGCATTATGACCGTGCCGTCTTCCTCTGGCAGGCGGGCGAGCGGTACCGGACGGTGAACGGCGTGCCGGAGCCGTTTGGCTGGGTGCCGGACCCGGTGGAGGGGGATCCCTATGTGGCCCTGGGGGCCGGCCATGCCGAACCCTTCGACCTGGTGGAGGTGTACGACCTCAACGATGCGGGTCCGCTGGTGGCACGCTGCCGGATCGATGATGTGCCCGGATATTTCGAGACCCTGCTGGACCAGTCGGGCGAGGGGCTGGCGGTATCCGTCCCCCTGAATCCCCTGACCCTCACGGGGGAGGGGACCGTGTACATCGAGCTGGTCAATCCGGACAGCGGGAACGTCTGGCGCTGTCCTCCCGTGCGGCTGGATCCGCTGCCGGAAGCCCCGGGGTCCGGTATCCAGTTGGTCAATACAATCGGTAGTTCCCTGGAGGGTTACGCGACCTTGGCGGGATACAACCTGGCCGACTACCAGGACGTGACCGACATGGCCGCGGTGCCGGAGCCGATTCGTCCGCTGCTGCTCATGAAGAGCATCCTCGACCACCCGGACAATCCGGCTTCCTTTGAGAAAATCGTCGGGAGCATGTCGGCGGAGGAGCTGGCCCTCTGGGACAGCATCGTGGCCAAGCTCGACCTGGGCAACCAGATTTCCTCGCCTGTCGGGGGCAGCAGCGCGACCAGCTACGCACTCGCGGCCTACAGCCTGGATGCGGCCCCGCGAGCGGGCTGCGACGGGGATCAATTCCACCCGATCAGCAACGTCCTGACCCTGAGCCAGCTGATGATTGCCCAGGGCAAGGCGGATGACGAGCTCGACGACAAGGACAGCGCCCGCGATATCGCCGACCTCCTGCTCAGCATGAAAGGCAGCTTCGATTACGGCAAGGAAGTGGGGGAGGCGCTGAGCGGCCTGAAGTCGAAGGCTGCCGGCGGACCCAGCGTGCTGGGGGCCATCGGCACCACGTTGATGATCGCCAAGTTCTTCGACTATTTTGATGCCGGAACCCTGCCCAGCGTGTTCCTTTCGCTGGGCTTCAGCTTCGACGGCCCGGATCGGGGGTATTTCATCGAGGACGATGCCGCCGACAACTGCGGCGAGGCCACCCTGAAAGTGACGGCAACCGTCCGCAGCAGGGGCTATGACAATGAGGAAATGCTGGCCAACGTCGCCCCCGGCGGCCCCCTGCCCGGATATCCCGGCTGGAACACCGTTTTCCAGTGGATCTACGACCGGTACCCGAACCTGGATATCCTCGACCTGGAACCGCGGACCTGGTGCGATATTCCCGGGCTGGGTAACGATGATTATGCCACCTTCACCGGCGACGAGGTCCTCAAGGTCACGGGCTACAATAACGAAAAAGTCGGCATGGATTTCATTCCCCTCAAGGCCGGGATCGGCCTCATCACGGTCGAGATCAAGAGCGAGAAATTCGGGGGCGCCGGGTTCACCGGCTATGCCGAGTACGAGTGCCGGCCCATCAAGGTGGAGATCCTCGATCCGCAGTTGGTGGTGATGGGGACAGAGGAGAAGGTGATCTACCAGGCCAGGCTCACGGAGGCCGCGCAACTGGGACCGGACGACCTCGAGTGGACCGTATCCGCCGGGCAACTACTCACCCAGACACCGCTCGGTGACGGGCTTTATCAACTCGAGTGGAAACCGACCGACAACCAGGACGACTACCCGGTGACCATCAAAGCCATCAGCAAGACCGATGTCTGCCTGCGCGGGAAGGAAGGCGCCCCGCCGCGGGAGACCAGCATCCAGGTCAACCTCGAGGGCTGGGAAATCATCCCCGTGGTGAGCTGCCTGCAAAGAGGCGCCCAGGAAATCTTCCTGATCGATGACGGGACCGCCAATCCGCCGGCGGTCATGTGGGAGGTGCTCTCCGGAAACGGGTCCATTGATCCGGACAGCGGCCTCTTCACCGCGGGCAACTTCCCGGGGGATGTCGTGATCCAGGCCAAGCGGCTGGACAACGATGAGACGCGGACCCAGACCTTCCGGGTGGGCTGCGACCTGGGCGGGGTCATCGCCCTCGACGGCGCGGATGCGCCCGACGCGACCGGAACCGTGAAGGCGCTTTCCGCCAACCTGACCATCGGGTTCGAGGCCCTCGTCTCGGGGGATGTCTTTATCACCTTCGAGACCTTTGAACCCCCCACGGGCGACGAACCGTTCGGTCACATCAGCGGTACCTACCAGGGCGCTGGCTTCTACTACCCGACAAATTATGCGGAATTGCAGTCCCTGACGGACTCGACCGACGCGGTCCGCAGCTATCCCAACGGGAACGGCGGGACCTACGATGTCATTGCCTCCTATTTCTTTGAAGATATCACCGACCTCGAGGAAAACGTCCGCCTGCCGGACGGACCGGATGGCGACTTGATGGAGATCCATCTCGAAGCCTTCGGTTATTCCAGGACGGGTGTTGTGCAAGGTATCGACAATGAAATCGTCTCCTATTTCTGGACCTTCAGCGACGGGACCAGTGCTGCCGGCCCCAGCGTCAACAAGACCTTCTCCCGCACGCGGAATGACCTGGTCATCGAGCTGGAAGTCTACGACAAGCTGGGCAACTGGGCGCGGATCAAGCAGAAGATGCTCATTGTCCGGATCGACGGCACCTACCGCTTTGCCTATGATCCCTCCCACACCGAGACGGCCTGCATTTACTGGACCTGGCCGATCGATCCTCCCGATGACCTTGTCGATCCCGGGGTGAACCTGATCACCACCAGCGATCCCAACGAGTGCGGGAGCACCGTCATTATTTCCGGCGCCCGCGCGGCGACCATCTCCGCTGAAAGCACCCAGGCGGGAATTCCCGTCGACGATTTCGATCAGAGGTACCTCATCAACTTCCTCAATTTCTGACCCTTCCCATGAAGCCTTTCCATTCACGCCTTTTCATTTGCTTCCTGACGGCCATGGCCGCGCTTCCCGCGCCAGCCCAGCAGGACCGGACCATCAGTGGGACGGCGAATCCGCTCGTGCAGATCAGCATCATGCCCCCGGCAGGGACCAGCGCCTGGTCCGTCGAGGAAAGCCTCTCCGCCGGGGCCGTCTCCATCGATGTCAACGAGGCGGGTGTCTTTGATGAGGAAAACGGCAAGGTCAAATGGGGGCCCTTTCTCGATGACGCGCCCAGGACGCTAACCTACCACCTGACCGGTCCGGCCGGCGATGTCACCATCGACGGCACGGTCTCGTTTGACGGGAGTAGTGAACCGATCGCTACGATGGATTTGGTGACCCTGCCCGATCCGGCGACCAGCTTCTCCGGATGGCGCTACCTGACCCTGCCTGGAGACCTGCTCCAAACCCTCGCGGCTCATCCCCTGAGCGACATGAACCTGAACGGATTCACCCTCCTGCAGGAGTACGCTTTCGGTCTCTTTGCTCCGGAGATCCTTGACGGACCGGTCATGCTGGCGATTCCCGGTTCATCCGGTACGCAAACCAACGCCGACCTTTCCTACTACCGCAACCGCTTTGCCGCGGACCTGGAATTCATACTCCAGCAATACGATCCTTCCAGCGGATGGCTTCCGGCGGACCTCGGCATCACCCCCCAGGAGTTTGTCCTCGGGACAACGGACCAGGTCAGCGAGGTCGTCTATCCGGCCATTCCCCTGGCGTCCATCGAGGGCCTGTTCCTGCGCGTGCAGGCCCGGCTGGTGGAGCCTTGAGGGTTGACACCCGGAATCAGAGCCGCGTCACATCCACGCGGTAGAATTTCTTCTGGCCGGAATAGCCGGTGTCCTCAACGAGCATGTCCAGTTCCTCAACCGGGGTACTGAGACTCGTGACAGTCTCCGTAAAGCCTGTGAGGTCGGTTCCTGCCTGCACGGTGTAGCGTCGGCCGGGAATGACCTTGTTCATCTGCAGCGTCGAGGTGGAACCGTCGCAATCCACGATGACCAGTTGGAACCACTGGTTGCCGTCGGTGGGGTCGAATCCCGTCAGGTACTCCATCAGGTTGTTATCGGGATCGCCATCGGGATTCGCAAATGGGCTGGCGTCTTCGTTGGGGGGATCCCCGAAGTAGCCGACCTGCCAGTCGTCATCGATGCCATCCGATCCGTAATTGCCGAAGTTGTCCTTGTTGGAATCCAGCACGATCACTACCCCCGTGGCCAGTATGCCTCCGTACCATCCCTGGAAGACAATCACTTCATTCTGATGGACGGCATCGGTGGTCAGAACCCCGGATGGGGAAATGGAAACCGCCGGGCCGGAAATGATGGTCCAGACGACCGAATCACTGTGCGGCTGCCGCAGGGTTGAATCCTTCAGCATGACCGTGGCGGTCAGCTGGATGCTGTCCCCCTCGTTGACCATATCCGTGGCAGCGTGAACCATAAGGGATATGGGCCTCTGTAACTGACCCTGAAGCTCCTCCTGGGCATTCGGATCGACCGAATCGTAGGGGGACACCCCATCGGGGTCCACGTTCATGGAAGCGCTCCAGGATGGCCCGCCCTTGGCCGTGCCGTCGCTGTGGCGCTTGGCAGTTGGAATGTTGGATGTCCGACCACTGGCCAAGGTGGCCATACAGGTAAGACAGATCAGCAGCGTGTGAACCAGAATACTTGACTTTTTCATTTACTCATCTCCTCCGTGATGAGTGGAACACCCTAGAAAATGCACAGGAAGTCCTCATGCGCAAGCAGAAAGTGCGAGCTTTGGGGTATCTCATGGGGTCGGACCTCCGCAAGTTTTTGTTTATCAAGGGATAAACAGATTTTAAGTCCCATTTTAATCCCTTCTGAGGCGCTTTTTGGGTTGAAAAGCACCGTTGTATTCCATTGCCCACCGTCTTGGAGGACGGATTTTAGCGGTATTTTCCTGGTTCCAAGGGCTGATATGGTGGAGAGAATTTAGTTAAGTACCAGATAAACAGCTACTTGGGGAGGTCCGACCCCGGCTTCAGCCGCATCTTAGAGGCTGGTTATTTGCGGTAATTTCATGCCTCTAAGGGCTCAGGAAGGTAAGGAATTGAAGTTAAGGATCAGATAACCAACTACTTGGGGAGGTCCGACCCCGGTTTCAGCTGGCAACTGGATCCCGGGAGTCGGGGAGTCTGGTAAGCACCGTTTTCGACAATTGCCGGTTCCTCGAAGTGTTCCGAAAGGTGGGGGATGTACTCGAGAAACAATGCCAGGTGGTCGAGTGCGATGTGGTTGAAGAGGACGAGGTGCTGATGCAGCTGGCCCATGTCACCAACATGGGGAATGACCGGGATGTTGAACTGTCTCGCCATCAGGCTCACGACCAGGAATTCGCTCACTCCGGCCACGCGCAGGGCATCGACCTGACAGATCGCCATCCCTTTGCATTGAAGGTAGTTCTTGAAGGCGATGCGGTTGGCAACGTGTTCGCCGGCGGCGACCTTGACCGGTGCGATGGCTTCCGCGATTACCTTGTGCCCAAGGATATCGTCCGGATGGGTGGGCTCCTCCAGCCAGAGCAAGTTGAGATCGGCAGTCTGCCGGCAGAATTCAATGGCCTGGGCGATCGACCATTGCTGGTTGGCATCGACCATGATGGTGGCCTCCGGTCCGGCCGCGTCGCGAATAATGCGGGCGCGGCGGACGTCCCGGCTGATATCCGGGGAACCGACCTTCAATTTCATGGCCGTGAAGCCGTCGGCGACTGATTTGGCCACGTTGGCGGCTACCTGTTCGTCGCTGTAGTTGAACCAACCGACCGAGGTGTCGTATCCGGGGTATCCCTTTTCGAGGATGGCTGAGCGTTCCTGACGCGACGCCAGGTTGCCGGCCATCAGCTCTATTGCCTGCTCACGGGTGAGAACGTCCGTGACATATGAAAAATCGAGGGTATCCAGGAGCGCCTCCGGATCGAGTTCCAGCAGAAGCTTCCAGAGCGGTTTTTGGTGAAGACGTGCCCATGCGTCCCAGCAGGCGTTGGTCACACTGGCCAGGGCCAGGTGCACAACCCCCTTCTGCGGGCCCAGCCAGCGGAACTGCTGCTCGTTGCTGGCCTCGTTCTGCCACCGCCCGAATTCCGACATCAACTGCTCGAGATCCTGTCCGACCAGGCTGCGTGCGAGAAACTCGGCGGCGGCGCAGACCAGTTCATTGCCGGCGCCGAGGGTGAAGCTGAGGCCCTTCACCACCTCGACGCGCCCGGTATGGGTGGGAAAGCTGACACGCAGGTTTTCGACCGTGAGGAGGGGGTTGGTCATCAGCTCTTGCCCTCACTCTTGGGGTCAAGCACATCGCGCAGCCCATCGCCCAGGAAGCAGAAGCCCAGCGAGACGATGATGATGGCAAAGCCTGGCATGGTGGCGACCCACCACTGGTCGAGAATGAAGGTGCGGCCGCGCGAGATCATTGCGCCCCATTCGGGCAGCGGCGGCTGGGGGCCCAGACC
>CAJXMX010000115.1 GCA_913056355.1 uncultured Opitutales bacterium | reverse complement strand
AAACCACATGGGACCCGGAAGGGCTCCTGAGCACGCTGCCCTCCATCGCCACCGGGCTGATGGGCCTGCTGGCCGGAACCCTTCTCCACCGCATCAGGGATGGTTACCGGAAGACCACCTGGCTCTTCCTGGCCGGATTCGCCTGCTTCGTCGCCGGCATCGCCTGGAGCTGGCAGTTCCCGCTCAACAAGAACCTCTGGAGCAGCTCCTTCGTCCTCTGGAGCGGAGGATTGGCCATGCTCTTCCTCGCCGCCGCCATTCTTCTCGTCGATCTCTTTGGCTGGAGGAAAGGTGCCTGGCCGGGACAGGTCTTCGGCGCCAACGCCATCACCACCTACGCGCTCTCCGGAATGCTGATCCCGGTCTTCTACGGCAGCCTTTTCGGCCGTCCCGCCCTGAACACGTTCTTCATGGACCTCGCCACCGGTATCGGCCTGCCGGCCGAACTGGCTTCACTCCTCTATGCCCTGCTTTACACCGGGATCATCTTCCTGCCGGCCTGGTGGCTGTACCGGAAAAAGATCTTCATCCGGGTGTAGGCAGGAGCTCGTTCTAATGATATAAAGGATCACCGGTTGCCCTGCGGATGGCAGTGGCGACAATAGGTCCATCCGTTCACGACATCCCTACCCTGACCATGAAATCCCGGAACCACCTCCGACCGGTGCGCAGCTTCCTTCATGCGCTCCTTATCCCCATCCTTGCCATCATGAGCACTTCCCGATTACACGCCTCCACCCTTGAACTGAACGAACAGGACTACTTCGCCGCCGATGCCGTAAACGTCCTCGTTTTCTCCAGCTGGTATAACGGGCTATTCAGCGATTCCAAGATCAGCGGGGTGGAGCTCATTCACCACGGGGTACGAACCGCGACCAACGGTGACGTCCGCCTCAATCCGACCCCCGAGCAGTGGGATCCCATCCCGACCTTCGGGGGACGGCGGGTGCTCCGGGAAGAAAGCGCCATTGAAACCGACCTCTCCTATCCGGACCACAATTTCAGCTACACTATCCGGGCGGAGGCTGAGGGGGCTTCCGTTAACCTGAGCGTGATCCTTCCCAAGCCCCTGCCGGAGGAACTGGCCGGCAAGGCCGGCTTCCAGTTGGAATTCCTTCCCCCGGCTTATTTTGAAAAGACCTACCTGATGGACGGCACGCCCGGCATCTTCCCGCTCTACCCGGCCAGCGGCATGCGGATGCAGGACGACACAACCGAGGCGCGACCCCTGGCCGTCGGCAGGGAGCTGGTCCTGGCACCGGAGGACGGGGAGCGGCAAGTGAGGATTGCGGCCCTCAACGGCGAGCTGGAACTGCTCGACGGCCGGCACAAGGCCCAGAACGGCTGGTTCGTGGTGCGGACGCTGATCCCCTCGGGCCGGGACGGGGTTGTCGTGGAATGGCAACTACAGCCCCGGCAGTCCCCCGGATGGAGGCGCCAGCCGGTCATCGCCTATTCCCAGGTCGGCTACCATCCCGCCCAGCCCAAGGTGGCCACCATCGAGTTGGACGGGGAAGGGAGCTGGCTGCAGACCGCCCGGCTGCTGAAAGTCATGCCGGACGGCAGCGAGGGCAAGGCCTTTGAAGGACCCGCTGATAAATGGGGCCAGTATACCCGCTACCATTACCGGACCTTTGATTTTTCCTCCGTCAATGAGCCCGGTCTCTACCGGATCGAGTACAACGGGAAAAAGACGGCCGCCTTCCCGATCACGACTGATGTCTATTCAAAAGCCTGGCACCCCACCCTCGACATCTACCTGCCGGTCCAGATGGACCATATGCTGGTCAACGAGGCCTACCGCGTCTGGCACGGGGCGGCCCACCTCGACGACGCCCGCCAGGCACCGGTCAATCATGTCCACTTCGACCTTTACGCCCAGGGACCGACCACGGACACCCCCTACGAACCGGGCGACCACATTCCCGGCCTGAACATCGGGGGCTGGTTCGACGCCGGGGACTACGACATCCGCACCCAGACCCAGGTCTCCGTGGTCCTCCACCTGGTCAACACATGGGAGCGCTTCCGCCCGATGCGCGACCAGACCACCGTCGACCGGGAACGGAGGTACGTGGATCTGCATCGCCCCGACGGAGTTCCGGACATCCTCCAGCAGATCGAGCACGGGGCCCTCGCCCTGGTGGCCCAGCACCGGGCGGTCGGGCATGCCATTCCCGGGATCATCGTCCCGGATATTTCCCAGTACACCCACTTGGGCGATGCGCTGACCATGACCGACAACCTCATTTACGATCCCGCCATGGGAGCGGGCGAGAGCGACGGCCTCCGCAGCGGCAACCCGGACGACCGATGGGCCTTCACCAGTCGCTCCACCGCCCTCAACTACGCCTCCATCGCCGCCCTGGCCGCCTCCTCGCGGGCCCTGTCCGGATACAACGAGGAACTGGCCAAGGAGTGCCTCCAGACCGCGCTCGCCGCCTGGAACGAGGAATCGGGCAAGGAACCGGACCTCTTTCGTCACGGCAACACCACCGGCGGTCCGTTGGAGAACGAGAAACTCAAGGCCGCCCTGCAGCTCCTTCTCTGCACGGAGGATCCCGCCTACGCCAAAGCCATCGGCGAGCTCTGGCCGGCCATCGACGAGGCCTTTGCCTTCAACGCCCCCTACGCCGTCCAGGCCCTCCCCTACATGGACGATGCTTTCCGCTCCAGGCTGGAGTCCCGCACCCGTCGATGGGCACAGGAAATCGAGGAACTGAAGCAGGCCAATCCCTTCGGCGTCCCCATCTCCACCGGGGGCTGGGCCGGGAGCGGGCTGGTCATCGCCTTCTCCATCGCCAACGACCACCTTCACCGGGCCTTCCCGGACATCATCAGCAAGGACGACGTATACCGGGGACTTCACTACATATTTGGACGCCACCCCGGCCACAACCTATCCCTCGTCTCCGGCGTGGGTGTGGAATCCAAGAAGGTGGCCTACGGGATGAACCGGGCCGACTACTCCTTCATCGCCGGCGGGGTCGTCCCCGGCGTCCTCATCCTCCCCCCGGATTTCCCCGAGAACAAGGAGGACTGGCCCTTCCTCTGGGGCGAGAACGAATACGTCATCAACGTCGCCGCCGCCTACATCTACCTCACCCTAGCGGCGCAGGAGCTGGTCGAGGGGGAATGACAAGACGGCCGAAGGCCGGACTCCATATCAGCCCCGACCGCAGGTCGGGGTAAGGAGATGGAATTGAATTGAGAGGGCCAACGGCCCGACCACATTTCATAAACACTGAATGTGTCCCTGGGTGTTTCAAACGACTGGTTATGGGATCGGGCCGTTGGCCGTCCTAAGCCATCCCCCTCCCTCAATTGTTAGAACCGGCTCATAGTGGAGCAATTCGATGCACCGTTGCATTATAGGCGGCAAGTGTGTACCCGGTAACTTAGCCGATGACCTGTTTATCACGAATCCTCCTCCTCCGCTTCCTGTTAATTGCGCCTTTCCTGCTGGCAACCCCTCCCCTGCTGGCCGCCAACCTCCTTCCCAACGGGAATTTCGAGGACGGGACGGCCGGCTGGTGGACGAATGCCGGCGAAGGCGGGGCGGCGAGCTTCGCGGTGGACAGCGACGCGGTGGAGGGAAGCCAGTCGCTGAAGGTGGCGGTAAGCACGCTGGGGAGCAATTCCTGGAGCATCCAGGCCATCTCCAGCGACTGGGCGGCGCAGACCGACCGGGAGTACCAGATCACCTTCTGGGCCAAGGCGGCGGTGGCCGGCGGAAAGATCCAGGCCGTGATCCAGGACCAGTCCTATGGCAACCAGGCCACCAAGGACCAGGCATTGACTACGGAGTGGACCCGGTACAGCTGGATTGTCTCGCCGGGCAACACACCGATGGACTTCGTCATCCGATTCATCAGCACGGGGACCTTCTGGATCGACGACATCGTCATCGACGCGGAGATTCCTGCGGCCAGCCTGGTCCTCACCCCGGCCGAGCGCCACCAGACCATGATCGGCTTCGGCGGCGCCCTGACCTGGTACGCCGACCGGATCATGACCAGCCCGCACACGAAGGCCATCCAGCAGTTGATCTTTGAGGATCTGGGGATCGACATCATCCGCTTCCAGAACTGGTATTTCCCGAACAACTACCCGGACAACACGGATCCGGCCGGCATGCCGGATTCCTCGATCTGGGAAAACACGGCCGCCTTCTACAACCTGGCCAAGACGGCCAATCCGCAGGTGAAGATCCTCCTCAGCTCATGGGGCCCACCGGCCGCCCTGAAGAGCAACAACGACACCTCGGGTGGGACGCTGAAGAAGATCAACGGGGAGTTTGTCTATGACCAATACGCGCAGTACTGGGTCGACACCTTCGACCACCTGCCGTTTGTGCCCGATTACCTGAGCATCCAGAACGAGCCGGGCTACGTGGCCAGTTGGACGACCTGCGAGTGGCGTCCGAGCGAGACCGCAGAGTTACCCGGCTACGACAAAGCCATCGATGCGGTCCACAACGCCCTCCGGGACCGGCCCCGGCTGCCGGAATTCATCGGGGCGGAGGTGGAAAACATCGGCCCGGCCGACTGGAACGGCAGCCTGAACATGTTCCGTGAATTCACCACGCCACTGAAGTCGCGCGATTTCGTGGGTGGTTACGCCTACCACCTTTACAACATCTGGAGCCTGGGCCAGATCGACTCGGTCATCCCGAACCTGAACCTTATCCGGGACGAATTCGGGGAAAAGCCGAGCTTCATGACGGAATATTCCTCCACATTCGCCGGTTGGCTGGAGACGGCCCGGATCATCCAGAACACGCTGATCGAGGCCGACACCTCCGCCTACATCCACTGGAACATGGTCTGGGGTGTGCCCTCCGATCCCGGCGATGACAGCGCCATGATCACCGTCTCCTACGGCGGCGACTACGCGGTCCAGGAGAACTACTTCCTGATCAAGCACTTCTCGAAATTCATCAATGCCGGCTACATCCGGGTCGGCCTTTCCGGTTCCGACGAGAGCCTGCGCGTCTCCGCGTTTTTGCGTCCCGACGGCCGGCGCCTGGTCATCCAGGCGGTCAACGCAGCCGCCCTCGAGCGCAACCTCCAATGGGACCTCACCGCGATCGACATCAGCTCGGCCATCGCCATCCGCTCCACCGAGGGGAATTACTTCAACGAGCTGGGCTCAGTCGACCTGGCCGCCCAGACCAGCCTCCCGGCGGAGTCCATGACCACCTACGTGATCGATCTCGGAACCGCGCTCCTGCCGGAGCCGGAGCCATTACAGATCCGGGATATCCGGCTGGTCTCGCCCGGCGGCGAGGTCTCCGTCCACGTCAACACGGTCCCCGGGCTGGAATACGCCTTATGGCGCAGCAGCGACCTCTCCGGCAACTGGACCGAGGTCGCCGGAGCGGCCATCGACGTCGGCCCGGAGGAGACCATCCTGACCGATGCCACGGCGGTTGGCGGCCCCGTCTTCTACCAGGTGCGGGGGCAGTTCAGGTAGGCCGGATTACAAGCCCCCTCCCGCCCGGTAGCGGGCAATTAATCCTTGAAAACCGGAACCCCGGTGCCAATTTCAAGCCCTATGGAGCGCCCCACTCCCATCAGCCATTTTATCCCTGTCCTGCTGGCTTGCGGGCTGCTCCTGGTGCTGTCCGGATGCGGCAAATCGGTGGAGCCGGCGCGGGAGGAAATCCTCGCCGCCTTCCCGGAAGCGCCCGACAGCTCGGGGCTGACCCGGGAACTGGCCAATGCCTTCGCCGGGGCCTACAAACAGATCGAGACCGGCGAGAACCCCGTCGCGGGACTGGCCCGGCTGACCAGGATTTACCAGGCCAACGGCTACCTCAACGACGCCATCAAGGGGGAGGACCTGCTCCTCCGGCTGGATCCCGAGAATCCCCTCTGGCCGCACCTGCTGGCCTTCAACCTGGCGGGATACGGTCAGCTGGAACCGGCCATCGAGCTTTGGGAGAAGGTAATGGAGCTGGCCCCGGACTACCTGCCGGCGCACCTGCGCCGCGCGGAAGCCCTGCTCAAGCTGAACCGGCTGGACGATGCCCGGGACGCCTACCTTGTCGTCCTGATCAAGGACCCCGACAACGCCCACGCCAACCACGGCCTGGCCCGGATCGAGATCGACCACGGCGACTATGAATCCGCCCTCCCCTACCTGCAGAAGTCCATGGCCACATCAAAGGGCACGATTGGTATCCAGCTGATGGTGACTGTCCTGGACCGGATCGGCCAGTCGGAGAAGGCCGATTCAATCCGCGCCATGGCCCGGACCCTGGAGGGGCACACGGATATCATTGATCCCTGGTTCGACAGCCTGATCGACTATTGCTACGACCCATATCAACTGGTCACCGCCGCCGGCACCAAGGTCTTTGCCGGTGATGTCGAGGGAGGCATCGCCATCATGAACCGCGCCCTCAGTTATGATCCGGACTACGCCAGCGCCTACCATCAGCTGGGCATCATCTACCGCGATGCGGGACGTCCGCAGGAGGCGCTGCCGAACTTCGCCAGGGCGGCTGAACTGAATCCCAAGCTGCCAGACGCCTGGCTGTTCCAGGCACTGATCTACCTCGACAGGGGGATGACCGAGGAAGGCGAGAAGCTGCTCACCCTCGGCCTGGCCCACAATCCGGCTTCCCCTTCCCTGCACCGGGTCTGGGGGGAACAGTTGATGAAGAAGGGGCGCATCGACGACGCGGAAAAGGAATTCAAGCGCTCCATCGAGCTGAGACCGCAGGAACCGGAACCCTACCTCGCCCTGGCCCGGATCTACATGGATCAGGACAAGCTGGAGGAGGCCCGGGAAAAGGTCCTCGAGTCCCTCAATGCGGAGGCCGGCAATCCCATGGGCCTGACCATGATGGTGGTCCTGAACATCAACCTCGGAGACGAGGAGAAAGCGCTCGAATGGCTGCGCCGGGTCGACCTGCAACCCCGTATCACCGACGATGTGCGCGGCCAGCTGGTTGGTTTTTTCGAGCGGGCTTTCGGTCACAAGCCGCCCCGGAATCCCTGAGGCGGAACGAAGGGCCCAGGCTGCCGGACCGGATCCCCTTTCCTTCAGTCTTGAAGTTCGACCGGCAGGTACCACTGAAACCGGCCGCTGGTCTGCAGGAGGGCCAGGTAATAGAGCAGGCCGTCGTAGTAGCGGTAGTGACCGGCCGGGGGCGGCATATCCCAGAGCCACTCCAGGAACGGCTGGGCCAGTTCCCGGTCCGCCGCCAGGCCGGCCGTGGCGGCCATGGCGACCAGGCCCGGTGAGGTGGTTTCATCGAGCGGCTCACCGTCGAGGGCAAACTGGTTGGGCAGGTCCTCCCCGAATTTGGAAAGGAAGCGGAGAATGCGGTTGCTCTGTTCAACGGCCCGCGGATCGGCCCGCCACCAGGCCCAGTCGAGGGCCACGTTGGACATCACCCGCCAGGCATCGAAGCGGAAATCCTCGTGCCCGCGGACGGCATAGGGCTCCCCGTCGAAGGTGGCGTAGTCCGGCATCAGGCCGGTCTCCGGATGGGCGACGGTCATGAAATAATCACGACTGGCCTTCGCAGCCCGATCCCAGAGCCGGCCATAGACCGGATCAAAGCGCGCCCAAAGCTCATAGAAGGCCGGCAGATGATAGGAGGGATCGCTGACCTCGATCCAGTCGACATTGGGCACGAAGCGGATCATGGCCCGCTCCGGGTCGAACATGGAAATGTACAATTCATGCTCTTCCCGGACCGGCAGGGCGTGGAGGATCCTCAACGCCTCCGCCTTGTAGTTAAAAATCCCCTCACCATCGCCCCAGCGGGCGGAGGCAAACATCAGGGCGGTGGCGAACCATTCCTCGCCGTCGGAGGCCGGCCCCTCGGAGAGCCGGGTTCCGTCGGTGCTGCAGTGCCAGGCGAAGTAACCCTCCAGCGGGCCGGAGTCGTGCCGCATGTGGGTCACGGTCCACTTCCAGAGCCGGTCGAAGGCCTCCTTTCGGTCCATCTGGACGGCGATCATCATCCCGTAGGACATACCCTCGGAGCGGACGTCGTCGCTGGCCACGTCCCAGATGTAGGCCATGTCGTCCAAAACTTCGTAGTAGAGCCGCTGGCTCTCCGGGTCCCCTTCGAAGAAATGCTCCCAGGCGGTCTCCAGTCTGGCCTCGACTTTATCATTGGACAGGCCCAGCCATTCGGTGGCGAGATTGGGTGCGGAGCGCGGGACATCGACCACCGGGGAATCGTAAGGGGCGGTACAGGCGCCAAGCAGGCTGACCAGGGGCAGGAGAAGGAAAGCGGGTTTCATGGGGAACGGCATTATTGTGACGAATAAGTACCGCAACCATAGCCGGAAAGCCTCCTCCTTCAAGGGCTTCCGAATTCTAACAATCGAGGACCGGTGCCCTCAGCCATTCTGCTCCGGCTGGAGAGGCGCCGGCACGGCCGACACCCCGCGCAGGCGGGCGACGGTGTAGGCCGGGTCATCGGGCAGGACCTCGACATCGACGATGCTTCCGGCCTTTTCCATCATCCGCCGGCAGTCCGGGGATAGGTGGCGCAGGCGGAGCCGTTTGCCGGCCTTGCGGTAGCGCTCACCGAGCGCGTTCAGGGCCTCCAGTCCGGACATGTCGCAGACCCGGGCATGGCCGAAATCAATGACGATTTCCTTCACGTCCGAACGGGCCTGGAACTTGTCCATGAACTCCCGCACCGAGCCGAAATAGAGGAGCCCCTGCAGGGAATAGATCTTTTCCTCCGGGGTGTTCTTCTCAACGGTGACCAGGACATGCTTGGAGCTTTCCCAGGCGAAGACCAGGGCCGAGAGGATGATCCCGACGAAGACGGCGGTGGCCAGGTCGTGCAGGATGACCGTGGTCAGGGTCACCGCCACAATGACAATGATCTCCGAGAAGGGCACCTTGCCGAAGGTGCGCAGGGATGACCATTCGAAGGTCCCGATAACGACCATGAACATGACCCCGGTCAGGGCGGCGATGGGAATCTGGCCGATCACCGTTCCTCCGGCCATGATGTAAAAGGCCAGGGCCACGGCGGCAAAGATCCCCGAGGTTCTCCCCCGCCCGCCTGACTTGATGTTGATCAGCGACTGGCCGATCATGGCGCATCCGCCCATGCCGCCAAAGAGGCCGGAGAGGAAATTGGCCGTACCCTGGGCCATGCACTCGCGGTTTCCCTGCCCGCGCGTCTCGGTCATCTCGTCGATCAGCTGCAGGGTCATGAGGGACTCGATAATCCCCACCATGGCCACCACGAAGGCCGTCTTGAGCAGGAAGCCCCACTCGTTGAGCCAGTCAATGCCCACCGGCAGGGCCGGAAGCGGGAAGGAACCGGACAGGACGCCTTCCGGGTTGTCCGGGGACTGGGCCAGCACGTCGGAGACGGTGGCCGTGTCCTTGAAGAAAAAGAAGGCAATCAGGCCGACCGTGATAATGGCCGCCAATGAGGAGGGAACGGCCTTGGTCAGGTAGGGCAGGAACTGGATGATGAGCATTGTCAGGAGGACCAGTCCGGCCATGACCAGCAGGGGCTGTCCGCTGAGCCACTGCCCCGTCTCGAGATTCCGGAAGGAGGGGAACTGGGCCATCAGGATGACGATCGCCAGGCCGTTGACAAAGCCGATCATGACCGGATGCGGGACCAGGCGGATAAAGCGTCCCAGCCGGAGCACCCCGACCAGGACCTGGATGATCCCGGCCAGCATGATGACCGCGAAGAGGTACTGCATGCCCAGCCCGTCGCCGAGGGCATTGCCATGCTCGACGGCCTTCCCGGCCACCACCGCGATGGCCCCGGTGGCCCCGGAGATCATCCCCGGCCGGCCCCCCGCGGCGGAGGTGATGAAGCCCATGAAGACAGCCGCCCACAGGCCCACCAGGGGATCCACACCGGCCGCGAAGGAAAAGGCGATGGCCTCGGGGACCAGCGCCAGGGACACCGTCAGCCCGGACAGGATGTCGTCCTTGTACGAGCCGGTTTGCTTCCTGAATAAATCGAACATAATAAAAAGGCGCACGACGGGGGTGCGCCAAAAGCTTTGGGGGTAAACTAGGAATTCCCCCTTATGTAAACGATTAATTCCGTTAATCTTACTGTACGCCTCAGGGCGTTGGCTCGGTCTTGCCGGCCACATGCTCACGCAACAGGGCGGAGAGCCGCTCAACAACATCGGCGAATCGGGGATCACCGGCCAGGTTGAGGAGCTCATCCGGATCATTGAGGGGATCGGTCAGGAAAACCCCGGCCCCGGGACCGAAGAACTCGGCATACCGCCAGCGATCGGTGCGCACAACGGCGCCGGATATGCCCCGGTTTCGTTCACTCCAGACCGAGAAGGCCGGGCGGTCCCATTCGGCTCGGGGATTGTCCAGCAATGGCCGGAGACTGTCCCCTTCCAGGCCATCAGGCATGGGCAGCCCGCAAAGGTCGACCAGGGTCGGGTACAGGTCGATCAGCTCGACAATGCGCGGGCAGGCCGTGCCGTTGCCCTCCGCCCGGGGATCGTAGATCATCATCGGCACCCGGACGCCCTGCTCCCAGAGGGATCCCGCCTTGGACCATTTTCCCTTTTCGCCCAGCTGGTACCCGTGGTCGCTCCAGAGGACCAGGATGGTGGATTCCTTCAGCCCCAGTTCCTCGAGGGTGTCGAGGACCCGGCCGACGTTCCAGTCCACGTAGGAGGTGCAGGCCAGGTAGGCCCGGATGAATTCCCTGGCTTCTTCCGGGCTGGCTTCCCGGTCAATAAACAGGTCGGCATTGATGGCCCGGATGGATCCGGCCGGAAAGCCCTCCGGGACAGTCGGCTTGGAAGCGAAATCAACCGGAAGCTCGATCTCGTCGATATCATACAAATCGAAAAACTGCTTGGGGGCCACAAGCGGGGAATGCGGCTTGAAAAGGCCCAACCCAATGAAGAAAGGCGGATCACCGGGCTTCCGCTGCCGCAGGAACTCGATGGCCCGGTCCGTCACCCGGGTATCGCCCAGCTTGGCCTGCTCCTCCGGATCCTCCACGGCTTCCCAGCGGTCGGAGTGCGGAGCCTGCCGCCGGTCGGCCTGCACCATGCGGGCGATACGGGCCGCCTCTTCCTCCGGGGTAATGGGACGGTCGGCAACTATCGATTCCGGCTTGGGATCTTTGAATTCGTGCGGCACGCCGCCGATGGTCCAGGCCTTCCAGTCATCGATGACGTTCCCGTGGAATATCTTCCCGGAACGGACCGTGGTGTATCCGTGCTGCTTGAAATACTTGGGCAGGCTGACCCAGTCCGGGTACCAGGCATTGAACCAGTCCCGGTTGCCGTACAGTTCGCTGGTCCGCGGATAGCGTCCGGTCAACAGGGAGACCCGCGAGGGGTTGCAGAGGGGATACTGCGCATAGGCATGCTGGAACATCACTGCCTCCTCCGCCAGCCGGTCCATGCGCGGGGTCAGGGCCCGTTCAATCCCGTAGGCCCCCACTTCCACCCGCAGGTCGTCGATGGCCAGGAAGAGCACATTCATGGGCCGCTTACCCTGATCCGGCTCCGCAAAGAGGTTTGCCGACAGGCACAGAAGGAGGAGACAACCGAGGAGAGATTTCATACCCCGAGTTAATGCGTATAGTCCGGACTCGGCCAGCCGGATTTTCAATCCGCGTAAACCGGCAGGGAAAGCAGGTGCTCCACTCCCTTGACCACCCGGGCCAGGGCCACGAAATCGATCTTCTCCGGGGTGTCCTCCGGGGAATGGTAGGGATTCGGGATGCGGAAGTTGGCCGTGTCGGTGACCATCAGGCCGGGAATGCCGCGGGCCACGAAGGGCGCATGGTCGCTCCGCATGACATCGCCGACGAGTTCAGTGGGGATGGCAATGCCCTCCGAGGGAATCTCCGCCACTTCGCGGAAACTCCCGACACAGTGCCGGATCCAGTCCCGCGATCCGGAATCCCCGACAAAGGCGATGAAATTGCCGGTGGTCGGAGCGTAGCGGTTCAGAGGGAAAGGGGAAAGCTGGCTACCCTCCTCCTCGGAGAAGTTGCCGATGGTCTCCAGGACGATGACCCCCGCCGGAGACGGAATCCCGTGGACCGCTTCCGGATCCACCAGCCAGCCGGCAAAATGGTCGCTCCCGCTCGTCCCCACCCCGCCCAGCGGGTACTCCTCGTTGGTGAAGGCCACCAGGCAGACTGTCACCGAAGGGGGGTGCTCCCTCAGGTGCCGGGCCAGCTCCAGCAGCCCGGCCACCCCTGTGCCGTTGTCGTAGGCCCCGGGACTTCCCTCAACGGAGTCATAGTGGCCTCCGACCAGGATCATCGTATCCGGATCCTCACTACCCGGAATCACAACGTACAGATTGGTGAACTCCTGGCCGCCGCCCGTGTATTCGCCATAATGCCGGGAAGGCGGTCGCCTGGCGTTGCGGCCTTCGATGATGCCCCGGATCCGGCCGGCCGGCAGGGTGAATTTCTGTTCCTGTACTTCAAATCCAAGGTTCCGGAATTCCGCGGTAATGTAGTCGGCGGCGCGGACCAAGGTCTCCGGCTGGTAGAAGTTGCGTTCGAAGGCCAGGGCCTCCACGTCCTGCCGCAGGAGTATCCGTGAGCCAAGCCTTCACCCCCGTGGGTCCCGACGACGAACGGCTCCTGGACCTGGCCCACCCCCCGCAGTGGCAGAATCCGACCCCTGCGGACCGCTACGATCTGCTCGTGGTCGGCGCCGGCACCGGGGGGCTGGTCAGCGCCGCCATCGGCGCCGCCCTGGGAGCCCGTGTGGCGCTGGTGGAGCGGGGGCTCATGGGGGGCGACTGCCTGAACTTCGGCTGCGTGCCCTCGAAGGCGCTCCTGCGCGCGGCCCGCAGCTGGACGTCGGCCCGCGAGGCCTCGGTACGCTTCGCGGGGCCCCGCGTGGAACCGGGCAGCGGCGACTTCGCCGCCGCCATGACCCGCATGCGTGGGCTCCGCGCCGACATCGCGCACATGGACAGCGCCGAGCGCTTCACCTCGCTGGGGGTCGACGTCTTTCTCGGAGAGGGGCGCTTCG
>CAJXMX010000114.1 GCA_913056355.1 uncultured Opitutales bacterium | reverse complement strand
TGCCGACGAGCGCGAACGCCGGGGCGTCGATGCCGAGCTGGGGGGCGATCGTCGCGCCGGCGGTGCCCAGCGCCCCGCCGAGCGCCCCACCGACGACGAGCGTCGGGGCGAAGGTCCCCACGGCGTTGCCGGAGCCGATCGAGAACATCGTGGCGACGAACTTCGCGACGGCGAGCGCCGTCAGGACCCCCACGGCGGCCCAGCCCAGCCCGTAGTTGCCGTCGAGGACGTGCTGGACCACCAGGCTGCCTTCCACGCCGGCGTTCAGGCAGAGCTGACGCAGCGGATACTCGAGGGCCTTGAGGACGATCTGGGCGCCGATGGCTTCGTCGCCTTCCAGCTTGACGTCGCCGAGCTGCTTGCGGATGCGCAGCAGGGCCACACCACCGCCGGGAACAATCCCTTCCTCAACCGCGGCGCGGGTAGCGTGCAGGGCGTCTTCCACGCGGGCCTTCTTTTCCTTCATTTCCGGCTCGGTGGCGGCGCCGACATTGATCACGGCCACACCGCCGGCCAGCTTGGCCAGGCGTTCCTGCAGCTTTTCGCGGTCGTAGTCGGAAGTGGTTTCCTCGATCTGGCGGCGGATCTGCTTGACCCGGCCCTGGATGTCGGAAGCGGTACCGGCACCTTCAACGATGGTGGTGCTTTCCTTGTCCACGGTCACCCGCTTGGCCCGGCCGAGGTCGCTCAGCTCGAGGTTTTCCAGCTTGATGCCGAGGTCCTCGGTGATGCAGCGGCCGCCGGTCAGGACAGCGATGTCCTCCAGCATGGCCTTGCGGCGGTCACCAAAGCCCGGAGCCTTGACGGCACAGACGTTGAGCATGCCGCGCAGCTTGTTGACCACGAGGGTGGCCAGGGCTTCGCCTTCGACATCCTCGGCGATGAGGAGGAAGGGCTTGCCGCTCTGGGCGACCTTCTGCAACAGCGGCAGCAGGTCGTTCAGGTTGCTGATCTTCTTCTCGTGAATCAGGATGTAGGCGTCCTCGAGGACGGCTTCCATGGCTTCCTGGTTGGTGGCGAAGTACGGGCTCAGGTAGCCCTTGTCGAACTGCATCCCTTCGACCACGTCGAGGGTGGTCTCGATGCCCTTGGCTTCCTCGACGGTGATCGTGCCGTCCTTGCCCACCTTGTCCATGGCGTCGGCGATGATGGAGCCGATCTCTTCTTCCCAGTTGGCGGAAACGGTGGCCACGTTCTTGACCGCTTCACGGTCGGTGACGGCAATGCTCATTTCCTGGATGGCCTTCACCCCGGCGGCGACGGCCTTGTCGATGCCGCGCTTCAGGTAAACCGGGTTGGCACCGGAGGAAACATTCTTGAGGCCTTCACGGAAGATGGCCTCCGCCAGGACCGTGGCGGTGGTGGTACCGTCACCAGCGATGTCGCTGGTCTTGGTGGCCACTTCCTTGACCATCTGGGCACCCATGTTTTCAAACGGGTCCTTGAGCTCAATTTCCTTGGCCACGGAGACACCGTCCTTGGTCACCGTCGGGCTGCCAAACTTCTTGTCGATAACCACGTTCCGTCCCTTGGGACCGAGCGTTACCTTGACCGCCTTGGAAAGGGTCTCAACCCCCTTCAGGAGCTTGCGCCGTGCTTCTTCGTCGAACTTGATTTGCTTAGCCATAATCTTAATTCCTTAAATGTTAATCGTTGGGCAGGTATCCGCCTCAGCCAATGATGCCGAGGATGTCGTCTTCGCGGAGGATGGTGTATTCCTCATCCTCATACTTGACCTGGGTACCACCGTACTTGCTGATGATCACCTTGTCACCGACCTTCACGGAGAAGGCGTAGTCCTCGCCGTCCTTCTTGCCGGTCCCGAGGGCCAGGACTTCCGCCGTGGTCGGCTTTTCCTTGGCGCTGTCGGGAATGATGATTCCGCCTTTGACTTCTTCCTCAACGGAGATCGTCTTCACGAGAACACGATCACCGAGGGGCTGGATGTTGACTGTATTTGTAGCCATATTTTGTATCAGTTTTTTGGTTTTAAATAAGGTTTGAGTTCTTGTGTCGTGAAAGGGCGCTTACTTGTCGTCCACGTCCTCGACCTCGGCGTCGACCACGTTGTCGTCGCCACCCGAGGCGGATTCTGATCCGGACTCCGGAGCCGGGCCGGCCTGCGGTCCCGCCTGGGCTCCGCCGGCGGCACCCGCCTGCTCCTGGTACATGCGGGCCATGGCCTGCTGCAGCTCCTGGTTGTTGTTGATCTTCTCCAGGGCGGACTTGATCTGCTCATTGTCATTGGACTCGAGGGCCTTCTTGCCTTCATCGACAAGGCCCTGGATGAGCTTCTTGTCGCTGTCGCTGAACTTGCCTTCGTTCTCCTTGAGGACCTTCTCCGTTCCAAAGACCACATTGTCCAGCTGGTTGCGGGCTTCCGCGCCTTCCTTGGCCTTCTTGTCGGCCTCGGCGTTGCGTTCCGCGTCTTCCTTCATCCGGGTCACCTCGTCATCGCTCAGGCCGGAGGCATTGGTAATGGAGATTTTCTGCTCCTTGCCGGTGCCCTTGTCGGTGGCCGAGACGTGCAGGATGCCGTTGGCGTCGATGTCGAAAGTGACCTCGATCTGAGGCATGCCGCGCGGGGCCGGGGGAATTCCGTCGAGACGGAAATTGCCCAGCAACTTGTTGTCGTTGGCCATGGGCCGTTCGCCCTGCAGGACCTTGACGTCGACCGCGGTCTGCTGGTCCGCGTATGTGGAGAACCCCTGCGCCTTCTTGGTCGGGATGGTGGTGTTCCGCTCAATCATCGGGGTGGCCACGCCGCCTGCCGTTTCAATGGCCAGGGTCAGCGGGGTCACGTCGAGCAGGAGCACATCCTTGACATCACCGGCCAGGACAGCCCCCTGGATGGCGGCACCGATGGCCACCACTTCGTCGGGGTTGACACCCTTGTTGGGTTCCTTTCCAGCCAGCTTGCGGGCGATTTCCAGGACCTTGGGCATGCGGGTCATGCCGCCCACCAGGACCAGGTTGTTGATGTCGCCCTCGGTCAGCCCGGCATCCTTCAGGCAGGCCTTGAACGGGCCCACGGTACGCTCGAAGAGATGATCGGTGATCTGCTCGATCTTGCTCCGGGTCAGCTGCACGTTGAGGTGCTTGGGGCCGGAAGAGTCGGCGGTAATAAAGGGAAGGTTGATATCCGTGGACTGGGAGGAACTGAGGGCGATCTTGGCCTTCTCCGCTTCCTCCTTGAGCCGCTGCAGGGCCATCTTGTCCTGACGCAGGTCGATGCCGTGCTCACGCTTGAAGTCGTCCACCAGCCAGGTGATAATGGCATCGTCCCAGTTGTCGCCGCCGAGGTGCGTGTCCCCGTTGGTGGCTTTCACTTCAAAGACGCCGTCGCCGATCTCGAGGATGGAAATGTCGTAGGTGCCCCCGCCCAGGTCATAGACGGCGATGGTTTCCTCGCTTTTCTTGTCCAGTCCGTAGGCCAGGGAGGCCGCGGTCGGCTCGTTGATGATGCGCAGCACCTCCAGGCCGGCGATGGTGCCGGCATCCTTGGTGGCCTGGCGCTGGGAGTCGTTAAAGTAAGCCGGAACCGTGATCACCGCCTGGGTGACTGGTTCGCCGAGGTAGGATTCGGCGTCGGCCTTCAGCTTGGCCAGCACCATGGAGCTGATCTGCTCGGGCGGGAAGGACTTCTTTTCGCCTTTCTCGACCACTTCAATCCATGCGTCATCGTTCTTTCCCTCCACGACATGAAACGGCATGTGCGCCGCTTCCTCCTGGACTTCCGAGAACTTGCGCCCGATCAGGCGCTTGGCGGAAAAAATGGTATTGCTGGGATTGGTCACCGCCTGACGCTTGGCCGCCTGGCCGACAAGGCGTTCACCATTCTTACTGAAGGCCACGACGGACGGAGTGGTGCGCGCGCCTTCGCTGTTGGGGATCACCACCGGTTCGCCTCCCTCCATGACAGCCATGCAGGAATTGGTAGTGCCTAAGTCGATTCCGAGAATTTTACCCATATCGGCGATTACCTTGCAGCAGATGTGCCAGCCCTGTTCCGTTATCCGCAAGTAATTCCATTCAAGCGCTTTATAAATATAAAGACAGAATCCGGGCCAAGCTTGGGACCGAAACTGTGACACGCCTTGTCACACCTCCTGTCACACCCTGCCCGGGCCTGTCACACCCGTGACACAGGCAAAATCTTGCCAAATGAACCATCCTGCCCTTCTTAAGCGCCATGGATGAACCGTTCCCAATTCAAGGTGGCCGGAAGAAAAAGAAGGTCGACCTGGAAGCCCTCCAATCCCCGCTGAAACGGATTCCCGGGCTGGATATACCCAGTGTCCGCGACTTGCTCGACATTGGAATCCGTGAAATCGACGAGTTGCGGGGACGCGCCCCCGAATCCTTGTTCGAGGATATCCTCAATCTCCGCGAGCAGACTCCGCCGGACCGCTTGAGCTACCTGCGGCTCGCCGTGTACTACGCGGAAACCGAAAACCCGGATCCCCGCCTGCTCGAGGCCTGGAAATGGAGCCACTGAAGCAACGTCCGCCGGTTGCAGGATTTCCCGAGTTGGATTAGATTAACCGATTGCTTCATGGACGAGATCAGCGACATCCAGATTCCTGAAATCATTCCGGTCATGACCCTGCAGGAGACGGTCCTCTTTCCGCATGCCGTTCTCCCCCTCTTCATCTTCGAGCCGCGGTACCGACAGATGCTGAGCGACGTGCTGGGTTCCAACCGGCTTTTCGCGGTCTTTAATGAATGTCCCTCCGATCCCGACGATGGGCACGAGGAGCCGCCTGAGCAGATGGGTACAGTGGGGATCGTCCGGGCGGCCCACCGAAACCCGGACGGCACCTCCAACCTCGCCCTGCAGGGCCTGACCCGGGTCCGCTTGCTGGAAATTGTCCAGGAAGCACCTTATCGACTTATCCGGGTAGCCACTTGCCAGGATGAGGAGGAATCGGAAGACTCCTTGCAGATCCAGCGGGAAAACATTCTCGAACTGATCACCAAGCGGCCCCAACTGACCAGGGGATTGCCCGAGGAATACGTGAAATTCATCTGCTCCCTGGACAATCCCGGACCTTTCATCGATGTCGCGGTCCATTCGATCTGCCACGATGCCCGGGTCAAGCAGCAGTTGTTGGAAACCCTGTCCCTGAGTCAGCGGTTTTCATGCTTCCAGCGATTCCTGAACGGGGAATGCCGACGGCTTGACTTGTTCCGGCGACTTCAGGGCCGCACCCGGGACGATGAAATCGACCTGAATTAATTATAATTATTACAGGGTTTTACATTCCAAAACTTTGTTTGACTAATTCCTCCGAAGCCTTTTCTCATACTTCCGGATGTTGCGGAGTATCAAAGTGCCTGGATCGATGGCCTTGGAGGCCTTCGTCCTGTTGTCGGTGGTCAGCCTGATCGGGGTCGTGGCTATCCCCTCCTATCTGTCCTACCGGGCCAATTCCCAAGCGAACTGCATTGCCCAGAAATTCCGCACCTTCGCATCGGCCCTGCATCACTATTCAGATGTTCATGGAGAGTGGCCCAAGGACCAGGGCATCGGCCGGATTCCACCGGGCCTGGAAGTCGAACTTCAGGACTTTGATGATACCACGGTCATCGGCGGCCACTGGGACTGGAATTTCCTGGAGGGCGCCGAATCCCCCACAATTTGCCTGGTGGATCCGGATGTTTCGGATGAGCTCCTGCGCCGCATCGACCAGATCCTTGACGACGGCAACCTGACGTCCGGGGCGCTGGTCTACTCCGGCAAAACGCTGGCCCTGGTCCTGGACCGGTGAGCGCGGCAAGCCCGGATTCAAGGACGAAATCTGCCTGATTTCGGGTAAAAGGCCGGGTTGCCGGGCGAAATTCCTGTAGTGAAGCTGTCACTCGTTATGAGACAGATTCACCATGCAGCAAGATTCCATCTATTTCCCCTGGCCTTCCTGATCCTGGTCACCGCCGGGGGAAGCGCCCGGGCCAGCATCGTCCTCCTGGAGGATTTTGAAACCGACGGGGAAGGCGTCCGCTATACCTCCGCGGGAGCCTTCACGGACGGCGCCGACGACTATTTCATCCGCACGGACGGAGACGCCGGTGCCAGCGGAATCCCCGGATATACGGGGTTTGGCGGAAGCTGGTTCTGGGCCGCCGAGGACACCGACGCCAGCGACAACCTGGCCGGGATGACGCTCCTGGACTTTTCCGGGATAGACCTCGGCGGAGCCCCCGCCATCCAGCTCAGCCTACACATGGGGGCCGCGTCCGGAAGCGCCTTCGACAGCCTGGATGATTTCCTTTTCGTCCAGTACCGAGTCGATGGAGGCCTCTGGCAAACCGCCCTGGCCTTCCAGAACAACGGGCAGACCTACAACGGGCCGCTCCTGCAGGACACCGATTTCGACGGCATCGGGGACGGGATCCAGCTGGACCTGGCTCTCCAGACCTTCACCAGCCCGGTTTTCCAGGTGGACCCCGGGATCATCGATGTGCGTATCGACACGCTCATGACAAGTGGAAGCGAGGAAATCGCCTTCGACAACCTGACCGTCATGGCGGTTCCGGAACCGGCGACGACCGCCCTGGTCTTCGCCTCACTCTCCCTCCTGATGATTCTTTACCGACGCTTTCTCCCACGACGGGAGGATTGAGAGCCGAGCCTAATACACAACAAACACGTATCCCTGACTACGGACCCGCGATTCTTTGCCGAGGATCGCGGGTCCCCTTTAATCCGGATGCTCCAGCAATTCGGCCTCCAGCCAATCGGCCCGCACCGGGCCCAGCCGGACAGAGACCAGCCGGTTGCGGATGTCCCGCCCGGGATCCGGCACCCGGACCCGGATGTAGTTCTCCGTGTAGCCGGGGAAACCTTGGTCACGGGGATCCTCCAGCAGCACCCGCGCCCGGCGCCCGACGTGTTCCTCCATGAAGCGGCTTCGCTTGCGGGAGCTTAATCCGCGCAAGACCGCGCAACGGCGGTTCCGCTCGCCGGGATCGACCCAGCCTTCCTCCCGCTGCATGACGAGGGTTCCCTCCCTCTCCGAGAAGGGAAAGACGTGGGTGTAGGCGAAGGGCAAATCCAGGAACTGCCGGCAGGTTTCCTCGAAATCCTCCCCGGTTTCCCCCGTGAACCCGACCATGATGTCCGTTCCGAGGCAGAGCCCCGGAACGCGGCGGACCGCCTCCAGGACGAAGCTCCTGTATTCATCCATTGAATACTTCCTCCGCATGAGACCCAGGACGCGGTCCGAGCCGGACTGCAGGGGCAGGTGCAGGAAAGGCAGGAGGGAGTGATCCGGGTCGGCCATGCGGTCCAGCAGCTCCAGGGGAACCGTGGTCGGCTCGATACTGGAAATCCTGACCCGGAGAAGGTCCGGGATCCGATCCAGTGCGTCGACAAGCTCCACGATTCCGCGGCCGGAGTTGTCGTAGGTCCCGATGTTGACCCCGGTCAGGACCAGCTCGCGAATGCCCCGGGCGGCGGCGGCCCGGGCCTCGCCGAGCGTGTTCTCCCAGTCCCGGGAGCGTGCCCGCCCCCTGGCGAAAGGAATGACGCAGAAGCTGCACATGAAATCACAACCGTCCTGGACCTTGAGGTTGGCCCGCTTGTCGAAGGGAATGTCGCCGACATAATCGATTGAAAAATCATTTCGGTTGATCCGGTCGCGGAGAATCACCGGCTTTTCATTCTTGCCCAGGCCCAGGTGATCCAGGACGGCGAACTTGTCCTGGTTGCCGACAATCAGGTCCACTCCCTCGATTTCCGCAATGGCGGCCGCTCCCATCTGGGAATAGCAGCCAATGACCGCCGTAAAGGCCCCCGGATTCCGGGAGACAAACTGCCGGATGGCCTTGCGGCACTTGGCATCCGCTTCCCGGGTCACGGTACAGGTATTGATTATGCCCAGGTCGGCCTTTTCACCGAACGGTACCACCGTATAACCGGCCGCCGTCAGGCGGTCCCGGATGAGGTGGGACTCAGCCTGGTTCAAGCGGCAGCCAAGCGTATGAACAACGGCCCGCTGAAGCCCTTCCTGAACAGGAGCATGCGGCATGATCAGGCCATCACAAGGAGGAGCCCCGGCCCGTCAACCCAAGATTCCGGGGAACGTCCCGCAATTTTCCAAGTCCGGTCCCTGGTTCCCGGATCCAGCTCCAGGTGCAGCGGCTTTGAGACAGATGAGTTCACCGGGCCCGGGCTTCAGGCCCTGGGAAGACGGAAATTCGAGGCTGCGGGCATAATCCGGTTGTTCGGGATGGCGCGGGATGTTAGTGATAGATGGGGAAAGGGCTGACACGGATGAAAGGGACAAGAACAACACTGGTGATGCTGCTGGCGGCACTGCCACTGTCTTTGATGGGTAACTGGGAGGAGCGCCGGGAGGAGATGGTGCAGGTCCAAATCGAGGATCGTGGAATCCATGACCGGGCGGTGCTCCGGGCGATGGGCCGGGTACCGCGCCACCAGCTGGTGCCCGAAAACCAGGCCGGTCGGGCCTACGGGGATTATCCATTGCCGATCGGCCACGGACAGACCATTTCCCAGCCGTACATTGTGGCCCTGATGACGGAACTTATCGAGGTCGGACCGGAATCCAAAGTCCTTGAAATCGGGACCGGATCCGGTTACCAGGCGGCGGTGCTGGCGGAAATCGTGAAGCGGGTGGTGACCATCGAAATCATCGGGCCGCTGGCGGAACGGGCGCAGGAGGACCTGAAAGGCCTTGGATATGACAACGTGGAAGTCATCCACGCCGACGGCTACCATGGCTGGGCGGAGGAAGCGCCTTACGACGCCATTATCGTGACGGCGGCCGCGGAACACATCCCCCCACCCTTGCTGGAACAGTTAAGGCCTGGCGGCAGGATGATTATCCCGGTGGGGCGGATGGGTTGGACCCAGAACCTGGTCCTGGTCGAGAAACGGGAGGACGGGAGTCACCTGACCCGCAATATTCTGCCCGTTCGCTTCGTGCCACTGACCCGTGGCCGCCGATGAAAGCCATCGGAAGACCGGGCCTGCTGGACTACACCCTTTTGGGGGCCATCTCGGCGGTGGTCCTCTGCTATGAAATTCTCCTCCTGCGGGTGTTCACCCACAGCCAGTGGCATCACTTCGCCTCCCTTGCGGTTTCCCTGGCCCTTCTTGGCTTCGGGGCAGCCGGCACCCTTTTGTCGGTGCTCGGTTCCCGGCTGCATAGGAATCCGGACCGCTGGTTCCTGGCCGGCCTGCTGGCCGGAATTGCCGGAATGCTCCTCTGCTGGGGGCTTCAACTGAGCCTCACCGTGCGGCCGCTCTTTGCCGCCTGGGACTTGAGGGAACTGGGCAAACTGCTGCTGGTCGATTTCTCCGCATTCATTCCCTTCATGGGCCTGGCCTGGTGTATCGGGCTGGCCTTTGTCCGCTGGCCCGCCTCGGTCCGTCCCCTCTACGGGGCGAACCTGCTCGGCTCGGGGCTGGGTTCGCTCCTGGCCGGCCTCCTGCTGGCCTTCTGCCGCCTGGAGGTGATCCTGCTCCTCCTCCCCCTGGGACTGCTCCTCCTGGCAGGAACATTCCTGGTTCTGCGCCTGCGCCGCAAGCTGTGGTCCCTTGTCAGCCTGCTGGCCGCCGGAGCCATCCTGGTCCGGATTCTTCTCGGCGCCCCCGGAATTCCCGTTTCAGATTTCAAGCGCCTGGCCTACCTGCTCGATCTGCCGGACAGCCGGATCCTCGAACACAGCCCCGGATTGCGGTCGGAACTGACCCTCATCCGCTCCGGGTCCCTTCGCCTGACCACCGGTCTCAGCCTGCGGTGGACGGACCCCGTTCCCTCCAGCGATGTCATTGTCCTCGGGACAGACGAGGCGCTGCCGCTGCCCGGGGGCACGCTGTCGGAATCGCAGCAGGCCCACATGCGGGCCCGGCTGGCATGGTTGCCCGGGCAGTTGCGGCCGCAAGGGGCAGTGCTCCTGGCCGGCACCAGCGAGTGGATGACGCCGGCTTGGCTGCCTGGCCGGATAGTTGACTGGCTCGAGCCCGACCCCCGGATCGGGGAACTGTTCCGGGAACGGACCGGCTTGCCGGGGGTTGATGCCCATTCACAGGAGCTCCGCGAATTCCTGCCCCAAAACGGTGCCGGTTATTCCCTGATCCTGCTCAGCGGGGCCTTCCCGGAATCCGATGCCGCCAGCGAGGATTACTTGCTCACCACGGAGGGCCTCAAGCTGGCCATTCAGGGACTAGATCCGGACGGAATCCTGGCCATCCCGGTGCAGTTGGAATACCCGCCTCGGTATGCGGTCCGGCTCCTGGCAATGGCGGCGGCCGCCCTTGAACAATCCGGTCATCCTGATCCGGAACGTCATGTGGCCTTTATCCGGACGTTGCAGGAGGGACTCCTGCTCATCGCCAGGAATCCCTTGCGGGACCAGGATTTGCAGGCCATCCGTACATTCTGCAGCCGCTGGGAATTTGACCTCGCGCTTTTGCCGGGACTGTCCGCATCCGAAGCAAACCATTATCACCGGTTTCCCGAGCCGGTCATCTTTGCCGCCGGCCAGGCGGTCTTCGGGCCGACCGGTGAACTGCCTCCCGAAGCGCACTGGTTCCAGGTGGAACCGGCCAGCGACTGGCGCCCCTATTACTGGCGGTCCATGTCCTGGACCAACCTGCCGGGCCTCCTGCAGGAGTTCGGGCGCCAGGGAATAATCTGGCTGGACTGGTCCCTGATCATGACCGCCATCAAGCTGGCTGTGGCCACCGGCCTGGCGGCATGCCTGATTCTCCTTCCCCTGGGGCGCCTTCCGCAAGGCAGGGCCGACATTCCCCGATCCCGGATACTGTTTTACTTCGGAGGGCTTGGACTGGGATTCATGCTGGTCGAAATGGCGGCTTTCCAACGCTGCCTGCTCTATCTGGGCGACCCGGTGATTACCGCTTCGGTCGTCTTCGCGACCTTTCTGGTTGGAGCCGGCCTGGGCAGCCTCAGCCCGCCCACCGGCAACGGCCCGGCCGGCCCCCGGGTCATCTTCCTCCTGATCCTGCTGTCGGGAATCCTGGCCTTCATCCTCCTCGCCGCAGGGCAGGACCTCCTCTTTCGGATACCTCCCTGGTTGAGGATCCCCGCCTTGATCCTGATCCTGCTTCCCCTGTCCTGGGCCATGGGCAAGGCCTTCCCCTGGGGCCTCAACCGGTTGAGAAACGACGCTGAGTTCATCCCCTGGGCCTGGGCCATCAACGGCTTTGCCAGCGTTGTGGCCGCTCCCCTGGCCACCCTCCTTTCCGTTCAGTGGGGGCAACCCCTGACCTGGAGCGCGGGAGCGGCCTGTTACCTCCTGGCCTGGGTTGTCGTCGGCAGTGGCCGAAACCGGGTAATTTAACCCAGGGGGCCGGTTGGGCATTGCCTTGCCGGCCCGAATTTCTCCATGGTACCTCATGCTTGGAAATTGTCGCACTCAAGCCTGTCACTTTCTGCTGGTCCTGCTCACCTGTTTTTCGCTGAAGGTCTCAGCCGAAACTCCCACTCCCGAGGAAGTTGAAGCACAGAACCGCCAACGCGGTATGTTTTACGGCAATCCCTTCCGGGAGGTGGACGAAAACGGAAACCAGCGCAAGCGCACGGAATTACCCGTCATCTTCGACGAGCTCTTCGACACCATTCTGCCGGGGCAGTACAAGGAGGGGGAATGGAGCCTCAGGCTGCATCCCAAGCTGAGCGATTTTATCCATGACGACTACGTCCGCATGATCGGGGGGATCCGCTACAGCTTCAGTAACTACTTTGATGCCTATACGGACCTCGGAACCTACTTCGGCAATCCCTTCAAGGACGGCGACGGTCTCGGCATCTACAGCTGGAAGATCGGCACCCGTTATACCTGGTACAATGTTGCCGACACCAAAACCGACGTCGCCGCCGGCTTCATCCTCGACTTCACCGCCGGCAAACCGCCGGTTGACCTTTCCGACGGCTATTCGCGCTATTCACCCTACATCGTTGTCAGCCATCGGTTCGACAAGGCCCGGGACTACCTGTTCTACCTCAATACCACCTACGAGATTGTCGCCGACACCCCATTGAGGTCGGCCTCCCCTTACCACAAGGCCTCCGACAGGCTTTTCCTGCGTCCCGGTGCCATCTACTATCCGGGCGGACACCTGCGCTATTCCCTCGAGGTCGAATACAGCACCAACATGTTCGACTTCAATGATGAAGACTATCTGCCCGGCGAGCCCCCTCCCTACCTGCAGGAGGAATGGTACCTGGCCCACCGGGAGGTTCACGAGGTCGTGGTCCTGCCCGGCATTACCTGGTTCCCCAATGCTTCCAAGGATGACCGGTATATCCTGCCCGGGCACTGGGACTTGTCGGTCCAACTTGAACTTCCGCTCATCGAGGAGACCGGGCGGGACTTCGGGATCAACCTCCGGTTGCGCTGGTACTATGACTATAAAAAGCTGATTCCCGACCGCATCAGTCACATGTTCGACGGAAAATAGGACGCCGGACAAACCTGATTTGGAAGATTCTGATTAATTTTCCAAAAAACGCTTGATCCGGACGGAATCCGGCCCATGTTACATCACTTTCCCCATTATTGCGGGGTGGAGGCCGTCAGGCTCATAATCCCGCAGCCGCGGGATTGGGGGTTCAAGCGCCCACTCAGTTCTTTCTTTAACATTTTAACTTTATTGCAGGGTGGAGTCCCGCCTCCGCGGGATAGCTCGTCAGGCTCATAATCCCGCAGCCGCGGGATCGGGGGGTTGACCTCCGGCCACCCAACAGTTCTTTTCTTCAACACTTTATTGCAGGGTGGAGGCCGTCAGGCTCATAATCCCGCACTCGCGGGATCGGGGGGTTGACCTCCGGCCACCCAACAGTTCTTTTCTTCAACACTTTATTGCAGGGTGGAGCAGCCCGGTAGCTCGTCAGGCTCATAACCTGAAGGTCGGGGGTTCAAATCCCTCCCCTGCACCCAATTTCAACCCCGGCCATCATGGCCGGGGTTTTTTTATTCCCAGGCTCATAATCCCGCAGGTGCGCATAGGCGTCAACCTAAGGAGAGGTAAGGTCCGCTTTTTGAGTTCTTAAGGGTTTCGGATTGGAGCGTTTGAAG
>CAJXMX010000113.1 GCA_913056355.1 uncultured Opitutales bacterium | reverse complement strand
GGTGGCCGCCTCGACGTCGATATTGTCCACCCCGACGCCGGCCCGCCCGACTGCCTTCAGCCTGGGTGCGGCCTCGACGATTTCCCTGGAGATGGAGGATGCGCTGCGAACGATGATGGCATCCACGTCGGAGGCCATCTGCTTGAGCACTTCGGGACTCGAGCCGTAAGCTTCGATAACTTCGACTCCTTCCTTTTCCCGGAGGTATTGAACTCCGCTTTCGGCGATCTTGTCGGCTATGAGGATTTTCATCTGTAGAAAAGCGCGTAGCGTAGATAGACGTCAGTCGGCTTGGCAATCCCTTCTTCGTGTTTCCTACAGGCTCCATGGCGAATCAAACTGTGAGGCTTGCTGAACGCCCGGAATCCCCTAGCCTGAATTCCATGGATCACTTTGACGCAGTCATCATCGGGGGCGGCTCGGCCGGTTATGCCGCGGCCCGGACCATCCGGGAAACCCGGGAACGGGTGGCCATTATCGACAGCGCACCCGAGCTGGGGGGCCTCTGCATCCTCCGCGGCTGCATGCCCTCGAAGACCCTGATCTATTCCACCGAGGTCCTCCACCTGGCCCGTCAGGGACGCCTTTTCGGCCTGGATATTCCCTCGGCCAAGGCGGACATGAAGGAGCTCCACCAGCGCAAGCTGCGCATGATCGACGACTTCAAGGGCTACCGGCAGGAACAACTGCAATCCGACCGCTTCACCCTGATCCGGGAGCGGGCCCGTTTCACCGATCCGGACACCATCACCCTGGAGCCTTCCGGACGAAAGATCACCGCCGATTCCTTTATCATCTCGACCGGTTCCGTGGTCAATTATCCCCTCATTCCCGGCCTTGAACACCCGGACATATGGACCAGCGATGATGTCCTGGAACTCGACCACTTGCCCGATTCGGTCATTGTCCTGGGCGGCGGCGTGGTCGCCTGCGAGCTGGCCCAGTTCCTTGTCCGCGCGGGTTCCGGGGTGACCCAGATCCAGCGCAGCCCGCATATCCTGAGGGAGAACTCCGACCAGGCGGCGGAAGTCATCATGAAGGTCTTCCGGGAGGAGGGAATCCATCTCTGCACGGGTACCCGCCTGCAGCGGGTCACCCGCGATGAAGAGGGTTTCACGGTCCAGTTTGAGGACAACCAGGGCCACCATGAAGCCCGGGCCCGGCATCTCGTCAATGCCCTCGGGCGCAGGCCCGCGGTGGACCATCTCGGCCTTGAGGAAGCCGGAGTGCAGCTGCTGACGGATGGCAAGATCCGGGTCAACGCCTGGCAGCAGACCGACAATCCCCGCATTTATGCCGCGGGGGATGTCTGCGGGCCCTTCGAAATCGTCCACATCGCCATCATGCAGGGTGAAACCGCTGGCCTCCATGCCACGGGACGGGAAGCCCAGCCGGTCAACCTGGAAACGCGGACCTCCGTCGTCTTTACCGATCCCCAGGTAGCCACCGCGGGACTACCCCTGGAGGAGGCCGGTCAGCGGGGAATGGACCTGGTCGTGGCCGAGTATCCCTTCGACGATCACGGAAAGTCCATCCTCATGGAGGCCCGGCACGGCTATGTGAAGGCCTGGGCCGACAAGGAGACAGGGCTTCTGGTCGGTGCGGAGTGCGTCGGCAAGGACGCCGGGGAACTGATCCATGCCATGGCCGTTGCAGTCAGCCTGAAGGCGCCGGTCCGGAAACTGCTAAGGGTCCACTGGTATCACCCCACCCTGTCCGAGATCTGGTCCTATCCCCTCGAGGACTTGCTGGATGCATTATCCGGCTGAAAGGGCCTCCGGCAGCGGCTGAGGGAAACTGCTCAAATATTGCCAAAGAGTGGTTTTTCAATTGTCAAAAAGCTTCCAAAGGCTGCTAACTGAAGCCCGAGCATGGATCTGTCATCACTCCTCTATCTGACCGGCCTGAGCGGCTTCTTCACTTCCCGGGCGTTTGTCCCGGCCTTCTGCACGGCCTTTTTCCTGCGCTACGGGCAGTACCTTCCCTGGATCGGGAATATCGATTTTATCCAGGCCACCGGGGCCGAGCCTACCTGGTTCACCAGCAACCTCACGATCGGCCTCCTGGGCCTGCTTTCCCTCCTGGAAATTGGAGCCACCAAGTTCCCTGAAGCCCAGGAGCTTCTGGACGGGGTCCATAAATATGCCAAGACCGGACTGGCCGCGGTTTCGGCCCTTGGCGTGCTGGGTGCCCGGGACGCCGCTTTCATTGAACAAACCATATCCCAGGCGGGAACCTTCGACATGGTCGTCTCGGGCGCGCTGGCGGTTGTGGTCTATGTCCTCAGCACCCTTCGGTCGGCCTTCATGGGCATCCTCAACCTTTCCGACCCGGACGATGACCTCGGGATCCAGACCCTGGTGAGCTGGTTCGAGGATATCTGGTCCTCTTTCGGGGTCTTCCTCCTGATTCTCTACCCGCTCTTCATCCTCACCGTCCTGGGGATCATCGTGGTCCTCCTGATGGCTTCCAGCAAGTACGCCCGGTACCGCGAGGAACGCTCCAAGGTGCCCTGCGGAACCTGTGGGGAATACATCTACGCCTGCGCCGTCAGCTGTCCCAAATGCCATACCCCCGTTCCCAATCCCAAGGATGTCGGCTTCTTCAGCCAGACGGTTGACCGGCCGGCCGCGTCCCAGCACGACCATGAGCTGCGCCTGGTCAGCAAGCGCCGTTGCCAGAAGTGCGCCAGCCGGATCGAGGAACGCAAGCTGCCCCAGATGTGCCCGGTCTGCAAGAATACCATTCTCGGGTCGACCAGCGACCAGGAAGACTACATCGGCAAGGTCCGGGACCGGCTCCCCAAGGTGCTGGGAGTGAGCTTCCTGCTGAGCATGGTGCCGGTCATCGGGGTCATCCCGGGCATCATTTACTATCGAATCCAGCTTATCTCCCCGTTCCGGGCCTACATCCCGGCCGGAAAGGGCCTGGCCCTGCGATGGATGCTCAAGCTGCTGTTCATTTTCCTGATTGCCCTGCAGGTCATCCCCGGGCTGGGCGCCTTCATGGTCCCGATCATGGCCCTGATCAGCTACACGGTCTATTCAGGATACTTCAAGTCGCTCCTCGGCGCATAGGGCTGCAGCGCCCGTTAAAAATTCATAAATAAATTGTCCATCAAGCATTTAGCTTGTGGGAAAGCTGCCTTTTTAACACTTCTGGTGCGACAAAGGAGCACCGATGATGCAGGCAGCAAAAGACAACAGGCAAGCCTCTGGAAGCGAGGGATTCACACTGGTTGAAATGATCGTCGCCATGACCCTGATGGCCATGGTCTTCACGGCCGCCTTCGGATCCTACTTTCTCGGCATGAGGATGGTGGAGGACGCCCGCGAGGAAATCCGCGCCGCCCAGATCATCCAGAGTGAGGTCGAACGCCTCCGGACCATGAACTGGGACCAGCTCAGCGATCCGGACCTGATTCCCTCCCTGGCGCAGTTCGAGCCGCACGGATCGTTCGTCAACTTTTACGCCAAGGACTACAAGTGTTTCCGCTATAATTTCCCCCTGGCCAACGGCAAGGAGCGCCAGGTCACGGTGGTTGTGGAATGGCTCAATTCCAGGGAATCCTGGTCGGCCATGTCCTTCACCACCCGGATCACCAAGAACGGTCTCAACGACTACTATTACCGCGACATTTAAAGAAGCAGGAGAAACTGGGATATGAATATCAGGAAGAACAGCACCAAGGGGTTCACCATAGTCGAGGTGATGGTGACGGTGGTCATTTCGGCCTTCGTCCTGACCTCGGCCTACGCGGCCATCATCAGCCTGGCCAAGGGTTCCGAGAGCATGATCAATTACTCGGAAATGAACGGCCAGACCCGCCTGGCCCTCGAGATTTTCGGGCGGGACGCGCGGGCCGCCAAAAATGTGAACGTTTTCACGGAGAACCTCTTTGTCATGCGCCGCGGAACCTCCTTCACGGATTTGCGCCCGAACGTCCAGGAAGATCACTTTGTCATCTACGAGTTCGTCCCCCAGGCGGGGACCTTCACCCGCGAAGTCTATTCCATCGACCCGACGGAAGTGACGAACACCTACGTCAAGAAGATGAACCAGCTGAGCGCCTCGGAGATCCGCAACAACCTGACCGAGGTCAGCAACGAAGTCCTGCTGTTCGATGTCGATGACCTGAATTTCATTTACTACCGTCTGGTGGATCCGGAGGTGACCGGAGAAGATCCGATCGCCAAGACCACTCCCGAAGTCAAACACGTACAACTTGAGGCGAGACTCGAGCGTCGGGTGCTCAACCTGACCAATACCAACTACATCATCTCCGCCCGCTTCATGATGAGGAACAAGGATGTCGGTGAATAATAGCAAAAATGGTTCTGTAATGATCGCGGCCCTGATCATCGCGATCGTAACCGGGTCGCTGGTCGGCCTGTTCCTGAAAACAGTCACCCAGGAAATCGAGTATGCCCACCGTTCGCGAATGGCCCTGATGGCGGTCAACGTGGCCGAGGCCGGCATCGAACATGCCCTCTACGCCTTTAACGAGGAAGACTGGTCCGGCTGGAACAAGGGAACGTACGGGTACTACAAGCCGACCATCTGGCTGCGCTACTCGGAGCAGGAACTCAAGCGGAAAGAGGCCCGCACCGCCCGGGTCTACATCCAGACCGAGGATGATCCTCCCCGGGCAGTGGCGGAAGGAATCGTCACCAAGCCGAACGGGATGCAGGTGACCCGCCAGATTTACGTGGAGCTTGGGAACCGCAGTTTGTTCGCCAATGGAATCCTGGCCAAGACCAGCCTCGGGTTCAACGGCAACGGGATCTACGTGGACAGCTATCTGTCGTCGGTCGACGGAGGCTACAAGGCCTGGTACACCGACGATGACGGCAACTACCGGGAGAACCTCAACGACAATGGTTCGGTGGCCAGCCTGTCCGTTGAAGCGGACGCAATGAACTTCGGCAATGCCGACATCTGGGGCACCGCCGCCACCGGTGGGGGGAGCCTTGCCGTCGGGCCCAATGGAACCGTGCGCGGGGAGGACACACCTGCCGGGGTCAGTATTGATACTACCCGCGTCTCCTACGATTTCTATGCCTCCGTCCCCGACGCCGAGCTGCCGACCAAGTACTGGTCCTCCGCCCCTTCCGGCTACACCATCACCACCGGTGACTACACCTTGACCGATTTCATCATCAAGTCCGGTGACATTATTGTCATTGAAGGGGAAGTGGAATTGTACGTGAAAGATGACGTCAATATCAGCGGGGTGCTCCTCCTGGCCCCGGACTCAACCCTGAAAATCTATGTGGCAGACGACTTCACCGTGGACGGCAACGCGGCCGCCATCGCCAATATCCAGATTACCGACGAGACTTACGCCAAGTTCCTCAACGAGGACGGATCGAGGGACTACGCAACCCTTGAAGACTGGGTCGTCAACGAGATGAAAGCCGACGAGGACGACACCACCTACTCCCTGGTCGGGGTTCCGGAAAACCTGCAGGTCTTCAGCCTGGGCAAGGATGATCCCAGCACTAGCACGATTGAGACTCCCGAATTCAAGCTGGCCGGCCGCGGCTCTTTCGCCGGTTCCGTCTACGCCCCCAATGCCGACATCAACCTCGGGGGTTCCGGAAACAAGGGTGAAATGTTCGGTGCCGTCGTCGGGGACACCATCTCCTTCGGGGGTGGCTACCGGTTCCATTACGACGAGGACCTGGCCGATTTGGAGAGCCCCTTATCCAAGAAAGTCACCCGCTGGGTGGAGCTGACGGACGCTTCCATGCGAAAGGATATGTCCAAGATGCTCTCCACCGGATTCTGAGTCCGGGAATCGCCCTGTAGCAGCGTTACAGCCCGTAACAACAGACGTTGGGCAGGGTTGACATACGCCAAACGGGCCGGAAATATGGGCACTATTCTTTCTAATGGGCGCTAAACAAATCCATGTAGTCGATCCGTCTCCGTCAACCCTGCTCAAGCTGTGGATAGTGGCCTTGGCAGGATTGGTGGTTCCGACTGCGGTGGTGCATTTCTGGCCTGATTTCACCTGGGTCGGACGTGCCGAGCGATCCCTGAACCATTCTCTTCGTGAGGGCCAGTGGGAAGAACCCTGGCAGGCCATCGACCAGAAGAATTTTTCGTCCGGCTGGATCCGCTGTTCCTCTCTTGAAGATGCTGTCCGGCTGGACCAGCGCATTGACGACGGACAGCCTCATACGGGGAAGCTGGTTCTAGCGGAAGGAGGCCTGGCATGGCGGGGCCAGTAGGCTCCCGGTCCGGCAGCGGCCGTCGCCGGGTCTTCGTCCTGGTCGACGGCGGGATCGTGCGTGGCATTTTCAACACTTGGGACGATGCCGAGGCCTATGCCGACGAGAACCGCTTCTCGCTTGATCACCTGATGGAGTACGAGACCCGGAAGGATTTTCCGGATCACCTGCATCTGATGGAGGCCAGATGGGGCGATGACTGGGTTTTCCAGGGCCAGTGGAGCAAATACCTCCCAAAATGGGACCGCCCGCCGGAAAAGATCCGCCTCGACCATTTTCACTTCAAGGGGAGCCAATTTGAATTATTCCGTCAAAAGGAATTCGAGTACTTTGATGGAATAGTCGACCGCATCAACCCGATGGCCCCGGACAGTGCCCTGGTTACGGAGTTGATTGCCCCCAAGCCACCCTCTCCTGCCGGCGATCCCGGCCCCTCCCTGGGACGGCTTGAACCAGCCCCTGACGAACCGGCAGAGGTAGAGGAACCAGCCGGTGAATCCACGGATCCTGGCCTGGAAGAGCCTGGGGTTGAGGCGTATTCACCCGAATACCCTGGCATTGAACCTGATACGGAGGAAGCGCCTCCGCAGGAAGCCGTAGAACCTGAGCCGCAGGACGACAGCGAGGCGTCCGACGAACCGGAATCCAGTCCGGAGCCTGAGGAAGAACCCATTCAGGAGCCGCCGTCGCGCGAACAGCCCAAACCTGCCCCGGTGAAGCTGAACCTGGCCAAGCCGCCACAAGAGCCTCCTGCTGAAGAACATGAGAAGGCGGAAAAGGCGACCGGGGACGAGCCTTCCAAGCCGGAAATTCCCGGACCGCCCCCCAGGAAGCCGGCCATCAGTTATCCGGAGTCCGATCCGGAGGAATTCTCCGACCTCAAGCCGCAGCCGCGCATCTCCTTCCAGAAGAAGGCCAATCCCCTGCGACTGAAGAGCAAGGGCGAGCCCCAACCGATTCCCAGTTTCAAGCCGACATCAGCGCCCCCGGTGGCGCCGATCGGAAAACAATCCAGCGTGGAGCTGGCCTATGCCCAGCAGGAAGTCGAGGAACGGAAGATCAAGGAAGCGGAGGAAAAGGCGGCCAAGGGACGCCGGGTCTGGTCCCTGCGACTGATTTTCACCGTGATCGTGATGGTCCTTTGCTGGGCCGGTGGCCTGTACTGGGTCCTGCGCCCGGAACCCACGGCGGCCAGTATCGTCTCCCAGATCACCTCCCTTTCCAGTGCAAAGGTCATGATCTTCGAGCCGGACATGGTATTCTTCCAGTTGCCGGTGGATCCGATTCACCAGGAGCGCTGGGTCAAGTCCCTTGAGCTGAAGCCGATTCCCCGGGGCGAAGCGATGGTCATGCCGACCTATCATGCCCTGGATACCTGGTCGCGTCCGGAGGGATTTGTCCGGCCCCCGTACTCGGTGACGGAGGTGGACGAATGGCTGGACCTGCGTACCCGCAAGATCGCCTATGGATTCAGCCTGACCTGGGAGGATGGCAGCGTGATCATCCTCGACCTCGAATCCGACATGTTGATTGGGTGGGGATATGCCGAGCGCTACCCCGAGATTCTGAATTAGAGACACCGGAACAGCCCGCCTGCCAGATCCCCATCCACCCGGCAAAAGCCTTGCCCTTGGCTTGTTATGTGCTGCACTGGGTTCTATGAATACAGTAACTGTCGCTCTTGGAACCCTCATTGGAGTATTTGCCCTGGTCCCCCTCGAGGCCGGGGAACTGGACCTGACCGCTGAAATCTGGCCTCCCTATGTCGCGGAGGAAACTCATTCCGGCTATGCCATTGAATTGGTGGAGAAAGTCCTGGAAAGAGCCGGGTACGATTCCGGACTGACGCTTATTGGGCCCGGTGAACAGGATGAAGCCATCAAGGAGAAAAAATTCGAGGGCATCATGGCGGCCTGGAAAACCCCGGCCCGCGAGGAAATCATGTATTATTCCAAGCCCTACCTGGAAAACCGGCTGGTCCTGGTCACGCGGGAAGGCAATCCGGTGGACATGGACAGCTTTGCGTCACTGGCCGGCAAACGGATAGCCGTGGTCCGCAACTATGGTTATGAAGAGGAGCTGAAGCGGATCGAGGGGCCGGAATTCGTCTACGGAAAAAGCAACCAGGATAACCTGACCGCCCTCCTCCGCGGCGAGGTCGACTATGCCCTGATGGATGATCTGGTCATTCACCACACCATGGAATTTCACGGGAACAAAGCCAACCTGCTGCTCGAGGTGGGTTCCCATGCCATGATTCTCAAGGATCTGTGCCTGACGATGCGAAAGGATATCCCCAACGCGGAAAAAGTCATCCGTGACTTCAACGCCCAGATATCTTCCATGCTCCAGGATGGGACGTACCACAAAATTCTCGGTGTCGACTGGATCCGGGCTGACACCGATGATGATGGTACGCCCGAACTGATTTCCGCGGGAACTCAGGTTGGCTCGACCCCGCCCGCCTATGCCTATGACATGTCGCCCCTGAAGCCGGCTGCCTACACCAAAATGCAGGTCCGTGTCATCGGTGAGGATGATCTCTACAAGGACTGGAATGAGGTCCCCGACCAGTACAAGCTGCCCTACAATCCGGGTGAATCCGGAAAACTGCGCGGAGCGACCATCCTGTCGCTTGATTACTGACCTTCAACAGGCAAAGGAGAATCCACACATTTTCCGCGAGGGACCCGCAATTTCCAAGTCCTGTCAGGCGGAGCAACCAAGCCGATATGAACAAGGATTTCCACCCGTCGAATGGCGGCCAAAACGGTCGGACCGCAGCAAAGTCGGTCGTGATCCACATCGGTCCCCCAAAATCCGGTACGACCACAATCCAGAATGCACTCGAGTGCCTTTCAGGGGACAGTGGTGTGGTCCGTTATGCCACTTCGGGACGATTTCTGGAGGGCGGTCGATGGGCATTTCGGGACGGGCGGCTCGGGAATGTCCCGGGTACTGGTCCATGCGGAAACCATGCGGCAATATTCTATGCCTTGGAGGGGATGTTGATCTCCCCGGACAGCGAGACGCTGCTGCGCCAGCTGGGCGATGAGGTCGGGTCGGCCACGGAGAGGCTTGTTGTTTTGAGCAGCGAGGGCTTTTGGTTTCTCCGGGAGGATGCGATCAGGCGGCTCATGGACCTTCTTGGCGATTGCCGGGTCACGGTGGTGGCCTACCTTCGGGATCCATTGAGGCGATTTCCCTCAATGTACTGCCAGCACCTGAAGCAGGGCACATTTGGAGGATCGTTCACGGAATTTCTTCGTGAGAATGATGAAAGATTGTTTGAGGAATACGCGATCATACGTCGATGGCAGGGCGTGTTCGGCCAGGAGTCCGTGGAGTGCCGGGCCTTCGACCGGGTTTGCCGGTCGCCGGGCCTGGTTGAAGACTTTTTCCAGCTGCTGAAAAAGCTGGAGCCTGGTGAAACCTTCGTGTTGCCGCGAGGCGAGACCGAGCACACCAACATCAGGCAGAACGATTCCTTTCTCCGTCTCCTGCGCGCCATGAACGCCGTGGACTTGCGCTTTCAATCAAGGCAGCTGGCCCGGGTTTGCGCGTATGTTCGCCGGATAGCCCTTGGAAGTCGTAAGTGCCGGGCCCTTTTGAATTCCCTTCCATTGGGCGGCAAGCCGGTAATTCTCGATTTGGAGCGGCGGAACTTCGAGAGATTCATCGAGTCGCGGTTCAATGAACTCTCTCCCGAGGCCCAGGCCTTCTACCGTGATGTCTTCGGGAATGCGTTCAGCTTGGGAAAGGGTGCGCCAAGGGAAACCAGCGAGGCTGAATCAACCTGACCGGTAAACTCCGGGGAGGAAGCGGCCTTCCAGTCGCTGGAATACTGGAGGGATATTCTGTCCGGATAAGAAACAGTCTGTAATTCATCCCGGATCTCTGCAGGATTAGTCTCCATGACAGAGGAACTGATTGAAGAGAGGCCGTTTGAGGAGAACCTGGAGTCCCTGGAGCAGGCCATCAACGGGCAGTCCATTGACCGTATCATGCAGCTCCTGGGGGAAGCCGACCTGGAGGATGCGGCCAAGCTCGTTGATCGTCTTGATGCGGAGGACCGGAAGTCGCTCTTTGCCCTGCTCACGGCGGAGCAGGCGGCGGAAGTCCTCGAGAACATGTATTACTTCCAGGGGGCGGATATCGTGGAGGATCTGCCTCCGAAGGCCGCCGCGTCCATTATCGCCCGGTTGGACAGTGACGACCGGGCCGACCTGCTCAATGAACTCGATGAGGAGGATTCGGCCGCCATTCTTGAGGAACTTGACCGGGAGATCGCCGACGAGACCCGTCGCTTCATGGCCTATCCGGACGGAACCGCGGGTGCGGTCATGTACAGCGAGTACCTCGCTTTCGATGCCGGTCTCACGGTCGAGGAAATCCTCAGCGACATCCGTTCGCAACGGGAACAGTATGCCGAGTTCGGGGTCCAGTATGCCTACGTCCTCGATGACCGGCACCGCCTGCTGGGGGTCCTCCCCATCCGGAATCTTCTGTTCGCCAGGCATTCGGAAAAAGCGCGTGAGGTGATGATCCGGAATCCGATCACGGTGGATGTCGAGACTTCCATCCACGAACTGAACAATCTTTTCGAGCAGCATCACTTCCTCGGCCTTCCCGTGGTCGATCCGGACGGGACGCTGCTGGGCATTGTCGACCGGGAGGCCGCATCCGAAGCCATGCAGGAGGCAGCCACGGAGGATCTTCTCAAGTTCCAGGGCCTGATGGGGCGTGAGGAACTGCGCTCCATGCCCCTCGCCACGCGCAGCAAGCGCCGGCTCTCCTGGCTCAGTATCAACATCGTTCTGAACCTCATTTCCGCAAGCATCATCGCCCTGCACCAGGACACCCTGCAGGCGGTCATCGCCCTCGCTGTTTTCCTGCCCATCATCTCCGACATGTCCGGCTGTTCCGGCAACCAGGCCGTGGCCGTCTCCATGCGTGAGCTCTCCCTCGAGCTGGTCAGCCCGCGCGAGTTCCTGCGGGTCTTTTTCAAGGAATCCTCGGTCGGTCTCACCAACGGGATCGTGCTGGGCCTCCTGGTCGGTGTACTGGCCTGGATCTGGAAAGGGAATCCCGCTCTCGGGGCGGTGGTGGGTTCCGCCCTGGCGCTGAATACGGTCATTGCCGTTTGCGTTGGCGGGCTGGTCCCGCTCCTCCTCAAGGCGTTCAGGCAGGATCCGGCCCTGGCCTCGGGGCCCATCCTGACTACCGTCACCGACATGTGCGGCTTTCTCCTGATCCTCGGCATCGCCTCCCTGTGCCTGCCCCTGCTGGTCTGAGGAACACGGCCGATCCACCAGGAAATGCCCCGCCTTATTGCAGGTCGACGATCTGCAGGTAACTTCCTGCATGCAGTTTTCCAAGACACTGGCCGCCCTTGTTTTCATCCTGGTCCCGATGTTGTCGCTGCAGGCGGAGGCGCATCAGCCTGCCAAGGTCCTGATTGTCGTGACCAATCACGGACAGCTCGGTGATACCGGTGATCCCACCGGATATTACCTGACCGAGGTCGCCCACCCCTGGCATGTGTTCCGGGAAGCCGGATACACGGTTGAGTTTGCCAGCCCACGGGGAGGTTTCGCGCCGATGGATCCCAAGAGCTTCGACCTGGAGGATCCGGTCAACAGGAAGCTCTGGCATGACCTTGCCGCCGTTGAGGCGCTCGTGCATACCAAGGCCCTGTCCTCCCTCGACAAGGACGATTACGCGACGGTCTTTTTCGCCGGCGGACATGGTACCATGTGGGATTTCCCGGACAGTCCGGAAGTCCAGTCAATCGTGCGCGATTTCCTCGAATCGGGGAAACCGGTGGGGGCCGTCTGCCATGGTCCGGCGGCGCTGGTCAATGTGAAGATGTCCGACGGATCACCCCTGCTCCGAGGCCGCCAGGTCAACGGCTTCACCAACGAAGAGGAAGCCAATGTGGGCCTGACCGACGTCATGCCCTTTCTCCTTGAATCCGCCATGAAGGATGCCGGAGGAGAATTCACGGAATCGCCGCCCTTCGAGACCCACGTGGCCGTTGACGGTCTTCTGGTCACCGGCCAGAACCCGGCCTCCGCGACCAAGGCCGCGCAGGAACTGGTCGCGCTGCTGGGCAAGCGGTAGCGGCAGCCAAATCAACCGGGTCCTCCCTTGCCTCCCATGTAGGTTGTCCAACCGCTGGGAACGCAAGAATACCAGGGCAAGGTTCCGGATAGCTTACCGCAGGATCCGACCAGATCCGATGTTACAGGCTGCCTTCCAACTGGATGGATCCGTCGGCATATCGGTAATAGGCCCGAAAGCCGTCAGCTGTTTTGCCAAGGCAGCGGATCCAGCCAATGTTACGGGCAGGCATGTACATATCGGGATACAGGTCAGGGGCTGTCCATAACCAAGCACCCAGATCCACATCAAACAACCAAAAGGAGTAAAGGTCCTTCCCCGCAATGTACCAGTAGCCCTGAGCGCCATGGAAAATCCATGGTTCACCGATTGCAAAGTCATAAAAATTCCCCAAATCGTCCGGGGAATACCAGGCCGGGACATCCCCCACCGGAGACTCTGCCAGGCCAGGATAGAATAGATGCATTGTGAATCCATTCATGACAGGAAACCAGTTTTCCGCAGTCGCCAGCCGATACAATTCAGTATCGACCTCAATCCCTCCAAATAAATTGTAGATGGAGATATTGGCGTTCCAGTCGCCCAGAAAATACACAGTTTTCAAATTGGGTGTATTTTTCAATGCCCTGGAATTCAGACGGAGCAAACTTGATGGGAAAGCGATCGTTTCCAGGGCAGAAGCCCCCCAAAACGCCTCACTGCCCACTGCTGTCAATCCTTCAGGAAGATAAATGTGGCTGATGG
>CAJXMX010000112.1 GCA_913056355.1 uncultured Opitutales bacterium | reverse complement strand
GGCGCCGAGGGTGAAGCGGAGGCCGGTCCCGGTCAGGCCGTCCTCCAGCACCAACTCCGTGACGGCATAGGAGTAAACGGGATCCCGGTGGATGGCATCGCTGCCGGAACCGGGAACGAGTGGGAATCGCCGGTCCGCTGTCTTGACCTGGACAATCTTCATGGCATGGCCTCCCGGTGATTCTGGCGGATCAACGCTTGTACCCGATCTCCGCCCCTCCGGAGACATGCATGATGTGTCCGGTGATGAAGCGGGCCTTCTCACTGATCAGGAAAACGCAGGCATCCGCGATAACGTCCCCCTCCGGGCAGTAGCCGAGAGGATGGATGTCGTCGAGATACTGCTCGATGGAAGCCGGGTCGGGTTGCTCCTTGCACCACTGGCGGAGCATGGGGGTCCAGGTGCCGGCCGGGCAGACCGCGTTGACGCGGATACCGTCCTTCGCGTAATCCAGCGCCATCGACTTGGTCAGCGTATTCATGCCACCCTTGGTTGCCGTGTAGGCGGCATGGATGGACTGGCCGATCACGCCGACCAGGCTGCTCGTATTCAGGATGCAGCCCCGGGAAGCCTTAAGGTGTTCGTATCCGTAGCGGGTTGTCCAATACACGCTCTTGAGATTGACGGACAGAAGGGCATCCCATTCCTCCTCGGTCGTCTCGTGCACCGGCTTTGAGGGTGAGGCAATCCCGGCATTGTTGTGGATGCAGTCGAGGCGGCCGAATTGCTTCAGGGTAAAGGCAATGGCCTGCTCCACCTCGCTGCCGATCGATACGTCGCACCTTAATCCATGGTGCTCTCCCGGCAGGGAATTGGCCGCCTCTTCGGCCTGTTCCCCGTGCCGGGCACAGAGGACGATCCTGGCGCCTTCAGCGGCATAAGCCTTCGCGCAGTCGTATCCAATGCCCGTTGATCCGCCGGTCAGGAAAATGACCTTGTCTTGCAGTAGTCCGTTCATGGCTCATTCAGGTTGGTATTCTTATCGACCGCCAGTCTGTCAGTTGTGGAGTGCATATTCCCGTATTCCGTGCCAGCGGCCATTTGCATTGTATCCTTGCAGTAGGCTGAAAAAAGGCAATGCGGCTGTTTCGCCTGCGCCAGGGCAATTCAGCCCGTGATACACCCCCTCAACTACCCGGAGGTTGAATATTTCGAACGCCAGGGGGGATCCTTTTTCTTGTCCTTTCCGGCGCGCCGCCTATACTTGATTTCCTTCGGATAATTACAAGAGGGAGGGGGATTTATGAATGCTGTGCGCTGGTGTTGGTGGACCCTGCTGGCCGGGGTCTGGCTGGGGTTTAGCTGTGCTGCTATTGGGGAACTGGAAATCCTGGAGACGGAGTTGCTGACTTCCGGAACGATGCGGATCGTCTTTGAGGATACGGATCCGCCGGCGCCCTACGTGGTCCAGGTATTTCGGCCGGAACAACCCGGGCTGGCCCTGCCTTGGTACAGCATGGAATGTACCGAGCGGGCGTTATTCGAGGTACAGGTTCCCGAGGTGGCGGCGGATCCCAGACTGTTCCGCATTCACCTTGCTCCGGGTTCCCATCTGCCGCTGATCATCAGCAGCAGTCCAGCCTACGGGGAGTTGGACGTCTCCCCGGAGCTGACGGTGGCCACCGTAACCTTTAACCGGCCAATGTCGGGCACCGCCAGCGTCGAGGCGGATGCCAACTGGGGGGCCTCCTGCATTCTCTGGTCCGCCGATCACCGCACAGTGGAAATCCATCGTCTCTCGGGAGCGGATCCCTTGCCGTCGAATACGACTTTGCGGCTGAGCCTGAACATGGGGGATGGGGGATTCGAAGACGAGAGCGGCATACACCTGGCCAGTTTCACACTGGCTTTTACCACCGGAATCCTGTCGTCTCCGGGAGCTCATGTCCTTTCGAGTTTTCCTCCCAGTGGGGCTGTGGATGTGGATCCGTTTCTGGATACGGTGAGATTCCAATTCAGCGAACCGATGATGCCGACAGGCGGATTCACCAGCTCGGGCTGGTGGCCGTGGACTCTCTCCTGGTCCGAAGACCTCAAGACCGCCTATGTCTCCCGGGGGGAAGCAGGAAAACCGCTTTACGGCCATTCGGTCATGCTCAAGCCGTTCATGTTCCGTGCGGCCAACGGGGCCTTGATGACGACACCTTATACCTTGACCTTTACCACCGCCGATCCACCCATGCAGCGCATCGAGGCCGATCCGGCGAAAGGCTTCAGCTGGCCCTATTACCTGCTGGTTCCCCCAGTCATTAAGTCGCCCAAAACCCTCCTCGTCGAGCCCAACAACACCGGCACCTGGGGCGACGACCCGTGGTTCCACGAGGAGGCCGCCCTGGAACTCCTGCGCTGGCGCAGCAGCTTCGCCGTCGAGCTGGGCTGTCCCCTGCTGGTCCCGGTCTTTCCGCGCCCGCAAAACCCGCCCGCCCCGGAGCCGGGCGGCATTTATGTCCACGCCCTCGACCGGTACAGCCTGTCCGACCAGTGGCCGGGCATCGAGCATGTCGACCTGCAGCTCACGGCCATGATCGAGGATGCCCTGGACCGGCTGCAGGCTATGGGGCACTCGATGGATGAGCAGGTCTTCATGATGGGCTTCTCCGCTTCCGGGGCTTTCACCAGCCGCTATGCAATCCTCCATCCGGAGATGCTCAAGGCGGCCGCCTGCGGCTCACCCGGTGGCTGGCCAATGGCCCCGGTCGGCACCTGGCAGGGGGCCGCCCTCCCGTATCCGTTCGGGGTCAAGGACCTTTCCACTGTCGCCGGAAAGAGCTTCAACCTGAACGCCTTCAAGCAGGTTGCCCTCTACATTTATGTAGGAGGAATTGACTACAACGACGCGCTTGATTTCCGCGGCCTCACCACCGCCGACCAGGATGCCATCAAGCTGCTCCTCAACTATCCCGCCGACCGTCTCCTGGCCAACCGCTGGCCCCTCGCCGAGGCCATCTTCGATTCCGTCGGCGCCAAGGCCACCTTCACGGTCTATCCGGGCGTGTCCCACACCATCACCGATGAGATGTTCGACGACCTGGCTGCCTTCTTCGAGGCTCAGCGGTAGCGCCCGTTTCAGTCAATTCGCTTCCTTCGGAAACCATACCCAGCCGCCGGACTCGCTGAGGGAACCTTCATCGATGAAGGTAAACGTTCCGAGCCCGTAAAGGTAGCACCACGGGGCGTTGGCGAGATCGATAATGCCGAGCAATTCCCCGGTATCGATGGTGCGGCCGTCCGGTCTGATTTCGAAGCCGCCCCATTGCGGGGCATCTCCCAGACTGACGATGAAAGGCCGGTTGTAGCCGACATCCGGATACCAACCGGTCCCGGCCATGGTGGACCCGTCCGCGCTGACGTTCGTGACTTCGAAAATCTCGAAGCCCTTCAGGTCAATCCCGTGGCTGACCAGGTACTCGTCCAGTCTTATTGCCGTATAGGTGCCGTTGTCCAGCATCCAGATTGCGCCGTAGCTCCAGTCGCCCGGGGCGGAGGTGTAGCCGACCAGCAATGAGCCATCCGAGGAGAGGTCGTTGACCACGCTTCCCACATACGAGGAATCGGGATGCGGAAGAATGGTGTAGTTGCCATTTTCCCAGATGAAGGCGCGTTCATCGTAGTCGCTGAATTCCGATGAGCCGACGATGAGGCGTCCGTCGGGGGAGATGGCATGGGGGAAAGTCGCCCGGTTGCCGGCCTGGGGATGGCCCAGATTGGCCATGACCCCAGCCTCCCAGCGGAAGGGCACCCATTGGTTTTCCACGTCCGGCGGCTGGGCTCTGCCAGTGATCACCATTCCATCGGCGGATACACCCACGGCCTGGCTTTCTCCGTCATCCCTCAGCTTCCCAAGACCGAAGAGGGATCCGTAACGCCACGCGGCGGCCTCCGGGCTGCCCGTTCCGGTAATGGCCGGGGAAATGTAGCCGACCACCGTCGATCCGTCGCCTGAGATGGCCAATGCCGATCCACTTGGGTGATCCGCGGCTGGCAAAGGCAGGTTGGTGACCTGGTTGCCGCTCCAGATGATGGCATCCGAATAGGACATGCCGACCAGGAACTGCGCGTCGTCGGTCATGTCATAGTAGCTTACCCAGCTGCTGTCGCTGAGGTACCGGACAGATGCCCGTTCCCATATATACGAGCCATAGTAGCCGGCAAAGAGGACGGTATTACCATCCGAGGAGATGGCCGTCGGGCCACCATCAAGGGTATCGAGGACAAACAGGGAAACGGCGCTGCACAGCGAAGCCGTGCTGAACGCGAGGACAAAAGCAAAGCACACCTTGGGACTCATTATCCATCCGGGGTTGGGGTTTTGACTGTAGAGCGGGATCAGGGGGTAACGGAGCAGAAGTGAAGTATCATAAATATCCGGATATTTCAAAGCTTAATAGCCGGCATACAGGATACTTAACCGGTTCCTGGCGCTGCGTATGCCCAGATCCCTAAGCCAACACACCAGGAGCGTTGCCGACTTATATCCTCGCCACCCAAATCACTCGGCTGCACGGTTCCGGCCCGGTCTTGCCCCGAGGAATTCCTCGACCTTTTACGTTTCATGCATTAGTTGATGTAGCTCCACAAAGGCGATCAACGCCTTGGTGATGGAGGGAACCGGTGCAGGAAACAGGATCAGGTGAGCATGAATCCCGGGAGTATCCGGATAATGGCCACGTTGACCTGACAACCACCCTCTACGGGGAATTGCGCAAGCTGGCCGCTGCCCGCCTGGCCGCCCAGCAGGGGCCCTTGACCCTGCAGGCGACGGCGCTGGTCCATGAAGCCTGGCTGCGGCTGGGTGGCGATGAGCAACGGGAATGGGCCAACCGGGCGCACTTCTTTGCCTCCGTGGCCGAGGTCATGCGGAATATTCTTATCGAGCGCGCCCGGCGGCGTCAACGGATCCGCCACGGGGGCCAGTACCGGCGGGTCGATTTCAGCCTGGCTGAACGGGAGGGTGCCGAAAAGTTGTTTGAGGCCCGGGATCTGGAACTGATCGCCCTGCATGAAGCCTTGGAGCAATTCGAGCTGATAGATCCAGATACGGCACGTCTGGTCAAACTGCGCTACTTCGCCGGGCTCACGGTCAAGGAATTGGCCAAGACCCTGGAGCTGTCGATCCGGACCACGGAACGCCGGCTGGCATTCGGCCGGTCATGGCTGGGATGTGAAATCCAGCGGCTATTGGCCGCCTGACCCTCATTTGGCGCATGGATTGGAAACAGGAACAGTTCAAAAGGATTCGGGAGGTCTTCGAGGGGGCCTACGAATTGTCCGGTGATGAACGAGTCGCCTGGCTTGATTCAGCCTGTGGCGATGATCCGGAGGTGCGCCGGAAGGTGGAGCATTTGTTGGAGCAGGAGCCGCTTGAGACTGCCCGTTTCAACTTGATCGAGGAGGAATTGATCCGCCCGAGCCTGCATTCCTACGAGGAGAATCCGGAGTTGCTGGAAGATTGGCTGGTCGGCCTGGCTGGGCAAGGGGAAGGAGGAGAGGAAGCCTTCATTGGGAAAACCGTGGCCCACTTCAAGATCCTCGAACTGATCGGACGGGGTGGCATGGGCGTGGTCTACAAGGCCCATGACCAGCTTCTGGAGCGGACAGTGGCACTCAAGTTCCTGCCCCCCGCTTTCAACACCGACCCGGTCACCAAGGAGCGTTTTATCCACGAGGCCAAGGCTGCTTCCGGGCTTGACCATCCGCATATCGCCACGATCCACGAGATCGGCGAAACGAACGACCAGCAGATGTTCATCGCCATGGGATTTTACTCCGGCGAGACACTGAAGGACCGGATTGCCCGTGGTCCCATCAAGCCGGGGAAAGTCATTGAGTATGCCCTCCAACTGACCTCCGCCCTGGATGTGGTGCACGGACGGGAGATCATCCACCGGGATATCAAGCCGGGCAATATCATCATTACTGAAGAGGACTCGGTAAAGCTGCTGGATTTCGGATTGGCCAAACTCTCGTTTGCCTCCGGATACACCCAGGTTGGCCAGCTCCTGGGCACGGTCGCCTACATGTCCCCCGAGCAAGTCCGCGGACGGCAAGTCGACCAGCGGACCGATATCTGGTCGCTGGGAGTGGTCCTCTATGAGATGCTGACCGGCAAGCTGCCCTTTGCCGGGGACGATACTTCCTCGTCCCTGCAGGCCATCCTTTTTGATAATCCCCGGCGGCCGGAGAGCCCGCTCGGGGAAGTACCGAAGCCCCTGGAGGAGATCGTCGGCAGATGCCTGACCAAGGATCCGGACCTGCGCTACCAGAGCTCACGGGAATTGCTGGAGGACCTGGAAAAGGCCCGTGAGGGAATAGCACCGGCTCACCATGCCGGCCGGAAGACCTGGCAACGGAAATCCCGTCGCACATGGATTGCCGGCGGAGTGGGAATGGGCGTGATTGTTGCCGTGGCCGCCCTGATGCTTTTTGTCCGAGGCCAGCTCCAGTCTGAGGTGGTCTTCACCCGGATCACCGAGGCACCGCTGGTTCAGGATACCGGATATTTTGTAGGGGGTGCCTGGGGCGACTACGACGGGGATGGGCTTATCGATGTTACCCTCACCGACAGTTGGGAGGAAGGGGCCCTTCACCTGTACCGCAATGTCGGCGAGGATCGCTTTGAACGCATTACTGAAGGGGTGCTGGTGACCGATCCGGTCGCCCCATGGGGCATGAACTGGGTGGACCAGGACAACGACGGGGACCTGGATGCCTTCGTCATTTTCGATGAAAACAAAGTGGACCAATTCTACCGCAACGAAGGCAACGGAACTTTTTCCAGGGTCACCGGGGGCGAGTGGGTCAATACGGTGACCTTCTCCCAGTGCAGCTCCTGGGGAGACTATGACCAGGACGGGTTGCTCGACCTGTATGTGGCCAATTCCGGCTTGGATGCACCGCAAAAGAATCTTCTCTATCACAACCATGGTGACGGAACGATGGAACCCGTCCAGAATGAGGCCACACGGATAGCCGGTGGTTCGCATGGCTGCCTGTGGAGCGACATCAACGGGGATGGAAACCTCGATCTGCTTGTGGGCGGGCAGGATCCGCTGGTCTATCTCAACGACGGGATTGGGAATTTTACCGGCTGGTCCGAGGAACAAAACGGAATACCGGAGTATGTCGAAGACACCGATATCGGACTGACCTCGGCGGACTACGATAATGACGGCGATCTTGATTTGTTCTATACCACATGGCAGCCGGACCAGGGCATTCGCATTTACCGCAACGACCAGAACCGCGTGTTTATCCACGATGTGTCCTACATCCTCGGACCCCAGGGCAAGGCCCGCTCCATGGGCACGGCCTTCGGGGATTACGACAATGACGGGTACCTCGATCTGTTCGTCACCAACTTCATCGGGAAGAATATCCTCTATCACAATTCCGGTGACGGCACCTTCACCCGGGTCACGGACAGCCCGGTGGTCGAGCTTGGCAATGCCTCGGTTGACTGTGCCTGGGTGGATTATGACAACGATGGTGACCTGGACCTGTTTGTGACCAACGGGTGGTTGGAACAATTCCCCCAGGCCTGCGAGCTCTACCGCAACGAGGGAAACGACAACCACTGGTTGATCGTCAAGTTGACCGGCACCATCTCCAACCGCTTCGGCATCGGCGCCAAGTTGCGGGCCCGGGCCACTATCAACGGTGAAAACCTGACCCAGATGCGGGAGATCCAGTGCGGGAAGAACGGCCAGAACGGGACCGACCTGCGCGCCCACTTCGGCCTCGGCGATGCCACCGTCATCGACACCCTGCGCATCGAGTGGCCTTCCGGCATTGTCCAGGAACTGCACAACGTCGCGGTAGACCAGTTCCTGACCGTCGAGGAAGTGCGGACCGGGGCGAAGCTGGAGGCCGGGGAGTCGGCCCTGGTGTATCGATTTCTCGATACTAATTCTGAATTCCCCTCGGCGGAGGGAATCACTTTCGACAAGGCGGGGAATCTTTTTGTCAGCCAGCGCTCTACTGACGGCTCAGCCTTCATTCGCAACGAAATCATCAGGTTTTCCCCGGAAGGTGTGAAGTCGGTCCATGCCGACCTGGGGCCAACCGGGCCGGGGTTCCTGGGTGTCGGGGGCCTGGCTGCGGATCCGGAGGGAAATGTCTATGCCGCCTTCAATTCCGGGGATGCGAAGCACGGGGTTTGGAAAACATCTCCTGATGGGACGATCGAGCATTTGCCCGGATCGGAGAAAATCATCGTGCCGAATGCAATCACCATGGACGCCGCAGGGAATGTTTACGTCACCGATTCCTATCCAGCTGACCAGAACGAGGAAGTTGGCTTGGTCTGGCGGTTTGGAAACGACGGCACGCCCTTCGAGGTCTGGGCCCGCAGCGAGCTGCTGGCCCCGGACCCGGTGGCCAACCCGATCAGTCCGCCGCCACCGGCGCCCTCCTATGCCGGACCCGGGGCCAACGGGATTGTCTTCGCCCCGCCGGACAAGCTCTATGTGGCCAATACGGAGAAGTGCCTCATCGTGGGCATTCCCATCCTGCCGGACGGAAGGGCGGGGGACGCGGAAGTGGTGGCCGGACAATATCCATTGGCAGGTCCGCCGGGACTGCTCTTCGCCCCGGACGGACTGGCGGTCGACCAAAATGGGCTGCTCTATGCCGCCATTCCCCCGGCGGGAATTACGGGGCCGGATTTCCCGCTGTCACCTGTCGTCCGGATTGACCCGGCCACCGGCACCGTGGAACCGGTGGTGATGCCCCTGGCCGAACCGTCACCACTTTTCGATTTCCCCACCAGCCTGGCCTTCGGAACCGGTCCCTGGGATGCCGATAGCCTCTTTGTAGTCAGCATGTCCGCCCGCGCCTTCGGCCTGCCGGGTGGTACCGGCACGAAAATCACCCAGGCCGGGACAGGGGCGGGGCAATCCTTTTAGTACAGCCTATACAAAAACTTCCAACGGCCAAAGGCCGGATTCCATACCAGCCCCGCCCGGATCCCGCGGAAGCGGGAGCAGGGCGGGGTGACTGGTTAGCGTATATCGAGGGCCAAAGGCCCGGCCTCATATCGGGATTGTGGTGCAGGTTGGGACCGGGCTTTCAGCCCTTAATCTTAAAAGGCATTCGTTGACCCGGCCCTCCTCCCGCCTCCCCCGCATGCGCGGGGTCCGCGGGATCCGGGCCGGGCTGGTATGGCGTCCGGCCTTTGGCCGTCCTGCTCGTCCTTATCGTCCTTGTGGATCGGCCTTTGGCCGTCCTGACGGTTCTTGTCGACTGTCCTTAGCCGGCCTTATCCTCCTTATCTTCCTTGTCGTTCGGCCTTTGGCCGTCCGGGCCGTCCTTGAGGTCCAGTCCGGTATTTCCCGCATTTTTGGCGGATTCCAATCGGAAAAAGCGATTTGTAAGACAGGGCCGGAGTGCTTCCGGCGCAAAATTGCAAAATCATTAAGGAGAATACCATGAAAAATAGATACTATTCCATACTGACCATGGCGGCGGCCCTGGTCCTTGGGGCGGCCACCTGCATGGGTGAACAGCATATGCGAATTACCGGAACAGAAATACTGTTAGGGCCTCCGGCTCCCGATTGGAGCAGCTTCACGACGCTGGAAGTCCTGTCCATTCCCAGTCTGCAAATCGACGAGTATGCGATTATCATTGAAAATGAAGGGCCTCCCCTGGAATCCTTTGATTACGGTCTCTACGGCGGATTCAAGGGAAAAAGCCTGGGAACCATCAAGGATACCGGCGGGCAAGTTATCGGCCATCTGGTTGTATACTATGTTGGTGAGAACCTGAGCGCCCCCCCGGTTGTCCTCTACACCGGAGAAGTCAAGGGGGTCGGCATATTCTGGGCCGGTCCACTGGAAGGGCTGGCGGTGGATCTGAATATTCACATGGAAGGTACCATCGACATGGCAACCGGAGGAGGGGATTACAGGGCAACCATCGACGGATTCCTGACCGCACCGGTGTACATCGACTTCGCAGCGCTCAAGGCGTCGCTGATGGAGTAAAACCTACCTGGTACCGGGGTGACACGCTGCTAGTGCCACCTCTTTTGTTTTGTTGGCGGATTCCAATCGGAAATGGCGATTTGTAATGTAGGGCCGGAGTGCTTCCGGCGCTGAACTGCTAATTCAAAAAGGAGAAGACAATGAAGAATGGATTCTATTCCACACTGACCATGGCGGCGGCCCTGGTCCTTGGGGCGGCCACCTGCATGGGTGAACAACACATGCGAATTACCGGAACAGAAATACTGTTAGGGCCTCCGGCTCCCGATTGGAGCAGCTTTACGGCACTGGATGTCCTTTCCATTCCCAGCCTGCAAATGGACGAGTACGCGATAATCATTGATTATGCAGGGCCTCCCATGGAGTCGTTTGACTACGGTCTCTATGGCGGATTCAAGGGAAAAGTCCTGGGGACCATCAAGGATACCGACGGGCAAGTTATCGGCCATGTGGTTGGATACTATGTGGGTGAAAACCTGAGCGGGCCCCCGATAATTCTCTGGGCGGGAGAAGTCAAGGGGGTCGGCATTTTCTGGGCCGGTCCGCTTGAAGGCCTGGCGATCGAGATGAATGTGGTCATGCAAGGATCCGTTGATGTCACAACCGGAGCGGGCGATTACATGGCGACCTTCGAAGGATTCCTGACCGCACCGGTGTATATTGACTTTGCCGCGCTCAAGGCGTCGCTGATGGATCAGTAAATTCGCTTCCTTCCTGTTGTGCCGGCGATTTCCAGCCACTTGACTGGCGGATTCTCCGACGAAACAGCGATTTGTAAGATGGGGCAAAGCATTAACTTTTCCCGGCTAACCTACAACCGAAAGGAGGATTATCATGAAAACAAGAATGACCGGTTGGCGGGCTTTGCTGGCGTTGGTTTGCGCCTGCATCCTGCTGGGCACCTACGCCCAGGGATCCCGCTTCGACCGGATTTATAGCTTCGGCGACAGCCTTGCGGATGCTTCAAACCTGGGACCGTTTTCCAACGGACCGGTCTGGCCGCAGTACCTGGCCGGATACCTGGACCTGGACCTCAATGACTACGCATACGGCGGAGCCCTGACCGGTTATGAAGGTTCTGTCCTGGGTTTCCTGGGAGAGGTGGACCTCTTCCTCTCGGAGGTGGCTGAGGCAGATATCACCAACCGCGACCTCTTCACCGTGGTCATCGGCGGCAATGACTTCCTCGACTTCTACATCGGGGGCGGCGCGTACCCGATTCCCGGCGGGATTGAAAACACCGTGGCCGGAGTCCAGCGCCTGCTGGAAGCCGGGGCGCGATACATGGTGGTCTGGACAGCCCCGGATCTGGCTGTCACCCCGGCCACCGCCTTCCTGTCTCCGGAGGAGAAGGCCGCCGTCTCCATGCTGTCGGATGCCTACAATGAGCTGTTGGCAGCGGCCCTGGAAGACATGGCCACCAGCTATAATTGCAAGTTGGTGATCGTGGATGTAAACCTGGCGTTCAGGGACATGTTGGCCAATCCATCGGATTACGGGCTGACCAATGTCGAAATTCCGGCTTATCTGGGCGGGGTGGACCCGGATTCCTCCCTCTTCTGGGATGAAATCCACCCGACGACCTACGGCCACCAGCTGCTGGCTGAATTCACGCTCGATACCATGCTTGACGAGCTGGTTCCGGGCCAGGCCATCGGACTCAGGATGAATGTCCCTGGATGGGTGAATTACTGATCATCAACTGACCCAGGGTGGGTAAGCGATAATCAATTAAACATATCCGCCGTATCCGGTTTTCCAATACCGGATGCGGCGGCTTGGTTATTGAAAGGGTGGAATCCCCCTCGGATCAGAATGCGTAGCTCAAGCGCGCACTGACCAGCCGGCCAATCTTCGGGAAGCCGATGTATTCCCGGTGGACCTTGTCGAAGATGTTTTGCGCGGAGATGGAGAGCTGCAGGCCGCTGGCCTGGCCCGAGAAGTCATACGAGAGGCCCAGGTCGACCAGGGTGTAGGACTCGACGGTGCCGTTGTAGTTGGTCCCGTCCCGGACCTCGAAACTGCTCAGGTAACGCACACTGCCGGACAGGGAGAGGCCTTTTGAGGAGCGGTAGGTCAGGCCGGTCCGGAACTTGTGCCGGGGGGCATTCATGGAAACCACGAATCCCGTTCCGGGAACACCGAGGTCCTCCTCGTCGAAGAAATTATCGCTGACCCATGAATAGTTGGCATAGGCCGACCATTCCCGGTTGAAATACACTTCAACTGAGAGGTCCGCCCCGAAATAGTCCAGTTCGCCGGCATTGTAATTCACCATGACCATTTCCGGCAGGGTCTCCGGATTATAGTTCTGGTCAGGTTCGACAATGCCCATGGGCTGGTCCGCAATCGCCGCGCTGGCCTGGGAGTAGGCGAAGGCTAACGTCTCCACATCAGTGCCGAAGGGTGCCAGTTCCTCATCGGTAAGGGCTTTGCGCACCGCCTGGTCCATGCCGGCGGCCAGGGTCTCGGCCGGAATCTCCACGAAGGGTGTCAGCACCTTGATGAAGATATAATCCTTCTTCCTGGAGTAGTAGAGGTCGATATCGACTGAGATGCGGTCCTGCCAGATCCCCTTGTATCCGATTTCCACGGTGTCCGTTTGTGGCAGGCGCGTCGGTTCCTTCCCCTGCAGGTTCTGGACGACACCCAGCAACTCACCGGTGTTGGACCGGAAGGTCATGATACCTTCCGAAAGGCCTCCGATCTGCGGGATCTTACTGGACAGGAATTCCTGCAGGGCGGCCGGGTCGCTGCTCGGAACATTGTTGGCCACACCTTCTGTCAAAGCTGCATAAGCCCGCCAGTTGGCCATGCCGATCCCGGGATCCCGTCCTCCCCCAATAAAGCTGGTGGTCTGGGGCGGATCGGGAAAGGTGTAGGCCTGGGCGCCCCCAAGGACTCGGATCAGGGCTGCAGGAGGACCTACCTCCGGGATCTTACCCACCTGCAGATCGCCATAATAATCCGTGGCGATGGGACGGGATATGGCATGGTTGTAGGTCAGGCGAAAGGTATGTTCCGGAATCGGCTGGTAGACCAGGGCGGCACGCGGGGAGAACAGGGTCTCGCCCGAGGCTTCCACGTAATCAACGCGGGCGGAGCCCTTGAAATCCAGGCTTTCGGTGATGTGTT
>CAJXMX010000111.1 GCA_913056355.1 uncultured Opitutales bacterium | reverse complement strand
CTTCCTCATCAGGATGCGGCCGGGCCGGACGAGGTAGTACAAGGGCCACAAGCTCGTCGGGAGCTCCACCAGATCGAAATCGGCCCCCGTTGGGTGGACGGATCGCAAGCGTCGCGAAAGGCGGCTGCGGCCTTCCCCGCCCCAGACCAGCCGCAGGCGCATGGTCACTTCATCCGTGCGGATCAGGAGTGCCTGGTGCTGGACCCGGAGGAAACAGGCCCAGGACCCGCCGGTGTACGGGACCGGTTTGGGGAAGCCATGCACCTGGGACAATTCGATCGCCCGGGCCACGTCCCCGGGTTTCAGGCGAATGGAAAAGCTGTGCACCTGGAGCTGCTCCTGGTCGGCCTTGTCCGGAATTGCAGCGGCCTCGATTCCCGACTCGGCAAAGGTACTCAACAAGGCCTCCCGCTCCTCCCGCGCATGGGCGGAAATCGACTGACAGGCACTGAGCGCCGAACGGGCCAATTGCCGACCCTCTTCGCAGACCTGTCCCTCCTCCATCCCCAGCAATTCAACGGCTGCCTCGGCCACTCGCTGGGCATAAATGGCGCGGATGAGACGCTGTGCCACCTCCTCGAGAGAAAGCATATCCTTGTGCATTTGAGACTCGATGCCCTCCTTGTGGCAGGCGCCCGCCTCCGCGGCAAGCTCAAGGGTTGTGTCGGGGATTATCGCGGCCGCTTGCGGCTGAAAAGGTAGAGAACGATCCCCACCGGCACGGGCAGAATCCATGGCCAGGAGGCCTGCCAGGGGGGGAGGGCTTCCGCAATCCTGACCGGAATCCCAAAATCGGTTTGCTCACCGGTTGACCGGGTCACGCGGACATCCAGTCGCCACTCGCCGGACTGCGGGACATGAAGATCCGCTGCCAACAGCAATCCGCTTCCCCGATAGCGCGGCCGGAAGTCGACCGGGATGCCATCCGTTCCGGAACTCCCCTGCACATCGCCGCACCACTCCGGAGAAGCCGGCAACTCGCCGTCGAGTTGTACCGCACGAAGCACAGCACGCATGGTGGCGCCGGGCACAGGCTGACCACTTCCTTCCTGCAGCAGGCAGGCCTCCAAATGCACGGGACCGGCGCGCAAGGGAAGGCTGTGGGCGAAGAGGACGAAGGTGGAGTCGTCGAGTTGATGGCTGGCCAGCGGAACGGCGTTGTCCGCCCATGCCAACGGGCACAGGCCGGGGAGAAGGATCAGGGTCAGAATTGTCCGGTTCAAAGTCATGAAAATTCCAATACGCATTTGGTCACCCTGCCATGCCCCGCATTTCCATGGGTTGCAGGATGATCCAGATCGCCGACGCGAAGAGGAGCGTGGCCAGGGCGGCCCAGACCAGGAATCCTCCCATTCGCTTGCGGTTGAACAACTGGCCGCTGATCCGCCACAGGACAAACAGCGAAGCCAGGTAACCGAGGTCCAGCAGGAGGAATTCCATGTGCAGGACCCAGCTGCCGGCCATTCCCACGGCGCCGGCCATGGCCATGCCAGGGTCCGCTGTACCCATCCCGAACCGGGCCAGGATGCGTCCGGCGACCGGGACAATGGAGGAGGCGCCGGTGGCCAGGTGAAAGAGGAAGTGGGCCGCCCAGACCGCCGCCCCGAGCGGCACCAGGCCAAAGGCAAAGCGGGACATCAACGGCACGAGGCTGACCCGCGGGGAACTGAACCGCCTGCTCAGGGAAGCGCAGATCCAGCCAAGACCGAGGGGGAGCAAAGCGGTCCCGGCCAGGATAATGAAGGTCACCGCCAACGGCTCGGCGATCCCGTAGCCTTCCAGCGAACGAATGAAGGCCACGACGGGCGCGGTCATGCCGGCGGCGTTGGTAAAGGCCCCGGCCGTGAAGACCATCAGCAGCGCGGCCAGGTCCGGCCGGTCGCCGAATTTGCCAAGGGTGGAACGGAAGCGGTCGGAGGCAAGGTCGTGTCCGGGAATGATGACGGGCGTCCGGATGTTGTCGTGGGGACAGGCCCGGACACAGTCGAGGCAGAAGGTGCAATCCAGGTTTCCCGCCTTGCTGGGCTGGAACAGCGACGTCTCGCAGCCGGTTTGGGCGGAGTTGCCGCGCAGGCAGTCATGGGTGGAGCAACGCGCACAGACGTCCGGCTTGTCGATCCTGACCTCGCGCGGGGAAAGCGTCGAGAAGGCGAAGTGGTACTGGCCGATGGGGCACAGGTATTTGCAGAAACTGCCTTTACGGAATATCGAATCGACGAGCGTAATGCTGAGGAAATAAGCGACAACCAGCCCGGCCGTGGCAGATGGATGATCCCATAAATCGAACACCTCGTAGGCCCAGAGGAAGACCACGAGCAAACCCGCGGCCATCCATTTGTTGTTCAGCCGGCGGGGCCATGGAAGTTGTCGGCGAACCGGCACCACCCTCCCGGCCAGGTCGCGGAACAGGGTGAACGGGCACACCGCGCAGAAGAAGTTGCCCAGGGTGAGCAGGGCCAGGACACTGAATCCGCGCCAGTAGGTCCAGGGCAGCACGCCGGCGAGGTTCATGGCGGAAGGCCGGGGACCCCAGAAACCGTCGATGATGACCGCAGCTGCCAGCACCAGCATCAGGACCTGGGCCCAGCGGCGGGCACCGGAGCGGGCCAGGATGGACAGGGCGGGCACGCGGGGCCCTGCTCCCGGGCCCGGACTTTTCCGGCTGTTGCGCGAAGGAGCAGCCTTGCCCGAGGGATACTCCGCCCGCTTTGGCGAAAGCAGGTTGGCGGTGATGAAGAAGGCCGGCAACAGGAAGGCGATCGAGCCGGGAACCCACATGATCACGCCGGCCACGACCTGGTCCCGCATCACGCCGATGCCCCAGAGCCGCGGAACCGCTTCATAGACCGCATACAGCGGACGATCGTGGAAGGAAAGGATGGCCGCCAGGATGGTATTGAAAAGATCAGCACCAAGGATGTAGGGAATGACCAGCCAGCGCGATCCCAGGGCCATTCTCGACGGCCACGGAATGACCACATGGAACCAGAAAAGAATTCCGCTCCAGAAAAAGCAGAAGTGCTCCACATCATGCCAGAAACCGGACTGCAGCGCCCGGTCATAGAGACCCGGTATGTGCCAGACCAGCATGCTGCCGACAAAGAGGATCCAGGCGGTTGCGGGATTGGCAACATAGCGGACAAAGGCCCTCCCCACCCGCCCGTTCAAAACGGGGGCGACCAGCTCGCGGGCCCATGCCCGCGGCATGCCCCGCATCAGCGGCACGAACGGCGCCCCCAGCAGGATCAACGGCGGCGCCACCACGGTCAACAGCAGGTGCTGGATCATGTGGACCTGCAGGAGAAATCCGGCAAAGGCGTCCAGCGGCGACGCCACGGCCACATAAACGGTCAGCAGGCCGCCGGCAAAGCAGGTCAGCCTCCATGGTGGAAACCGGTGGGGAAGTTTCCCGTTGAGGTAGCTCCAGCCCCGGAAATAGACCACCAGCAGGAGAATCAACCCGAGCAGGAGGAAGGGATCCAGGCTCCATGAGGCCAGGAAGGCTGCCCCGGGATTATTCATCTCCACCGGCCGGAGAGCCTTCCGGGTCCTCGTGCAGATTGAGCGCGGTCTGGGCCGGCAGACGCCCCTCGGTGTGCAAAGTGTGCAGGAAGGCGACCACGGCCTTAACCTCCGCCGGGGAAATGTTCTGGCCGTAGGCCGGCATGTTGCCGCTTCCCTGGACCACCTGACGGACCAACTGGTCGGGTGTCATGCGGTCCGCGACCAGGTCAAGGGCGGGTCCGCGTTGACCGCCGATGCCGTCCAGCGCATGGCAGTTGCGGCATTGCTTGTATTGAAAAACCAATGCGCCCTGCAGCTCAAGGGGCGTACGCCCGTCGATCATGTGGCTCGGAGTGGGCTCGCTGCTCCAGGCGTCCATCTCGGGCGACCACGGGCTGGTGGCCCCATACCAGGTGAAGGCTGCGAGACTGACGACAACCAGGATCAGCGAAACCGTGCTGACGGGACGGAGGGTCCATTTCTTCTCACCCGTGTTGTCAAAGAACGGCAGGGCGATGACGATCCCGATCGCGACAACCGGACCCAGGAGAAGGACCACGGACTCCATGTAGGGCGGCATCAGGGAGGCCACGGCAAAGAACCAGAGGAAAGGCCAGTCCGGCCGCGGATTGGTATTGATCAGGGTCGGATCGGGAATGCCCTCCGGCCCCTTGGGGCCGAACAAAAGGACACAGGCCACAATCAGCCCGAGGACGATTCCCCCGAAGATAAGGTCCTTGCCAATGGCGTCGGGAGCAAAGCGTGCCCCGCCGCGGTGAACCATCTCCTCGTATTCCTCCTCATAGCTATCCCGGCGGACCGGTTTACCGGCCGTGGGCGCTTCGTTGATGCCCTTGCTCAGCACCAGGCGCAGGTGCATGCTGAGCAGGGCCAGCACGATTCCGGGTATGATGAACACGTGCAGCGTGAAGAACCGGGAAAGGGAGTTGCCCGCGATGATGGGCCCGCCCATGAGGAAATGAGTGAGCTCCGGCCCGATGAAAGGCACCCTTCCGAGCATGGAGACGCCGATTCCCAGTCCCCAGTAGGCGTCCTGGTCCCAGCGCATGACCTGTCCGGTGAAGGCCATTCCGAGGGTCAGGAGACAGAGGATGACCCCGCTGACCCAGGTCAGTTCACGGGGATACTTGTAGGCCCCGAAGACAAAGACCTGCGTCATGTGCATGAGCATGATCGCCACCATGAAATTCGAGCCCCAGTAATGCATGCCGCGCAGGAACCAGCCCAGCGGCTGCTCGTAGTTCAGGTAATGCAGGCTGGCGTAGGCTTCCTGTGCCGACGGCTGGTAGATCAGCGCCAGGCAGATGCCGGTGACGATCTGGACCCCGAGACAGAGCATGGTGGCGCTGCCAAACACATAAAACCAGCTGGCCGACGACTTGGGAATGCCGTGGCCGGCCGTCGCCTCCCAGATCTGCGAGAGGTGAAGTCGGCGGTCGAGCCAGAGGGCGATATTCCGTAGCTGTTTGGTCATTACACGGACTGGGAAAGCGTGGGAATCCGGCCGCCCATGACGAGGAGCTCCCCGTTCCGGAGCCGGTGTTCGTATTGATAAAGCCCGCGCGGCGGCGGGCCGGCGGCACGGGCGCCGTCCTGATAATAGGCGCCTCCGTGGCAGGGACAGAGGAACAGCCCCGATTCCTCGAACCAGCGGACCGGACAGCCGAGGTGCGTGCAGTTGATGGCGAAGACCTGGAATTCCCCGCTGTCGTCCCGCCTCACCCAGCAGGGGATGTCGGCGGATTGTCCGTCCCAACCCTTGGCGCCGGGATTCCGGTAGGAGGCCAGCCGGATTTTGCCCGCCTCGAACTGGTCAGCCGGTCCGAGGGAAATCCAGGAACGCTCCTCCTTCTTGCGGAAGGCCGAAAAGAGATACCCCAGGACCGGAATTCCCACCAGCGCACCCGCGGCAATGTTCAGGCCGATGCCGACCCGGATCAGGAATTTGCGCCGGTCCGGATTGTCCGGCTCCCCGGATTTCCCGGCACAGCTGCAGGGCCGCCCTTCATGACCGGCCGCTGACTCATGCGCTTGATTCCGCTCGGATGAACCGGGATGTTCTGTGTCGCTCATCTCAATCGTTCCTTTCTTCGTTGCCTTGCGCAGGATTGTCCGGTTCTTCACGGTGCGATGCCAGCCAGGCCACGACATCTTCCACTTCCTCGTCACTCATGACCTCGCCCGGGACCATGTTCCGGAAATCCGGCATCCCGAGGTCTGTCCGGCCCGCCACCACCGTTGTCCGTAGTGATTGATTGGTGACAAGCTCAAGGTACGCGGGATCGACAATGGAACCGGCCTTGGGACCGCCGCTTCCGTCCTCGCCATGGCACCCGGCACAGTACCGGGAGAAGGCTTCCCTGCCCTCTTCAATCCGTCCCAATTCAGCCCGGTATGGGGGAAGGTCGGTCACTTCCTGCGACAGCGGCGGTGTGCGTTCTACTATCCCGTCCACGATGATCCCGACCTGCTCTTCGGTCAGCTTGCCGCCCTTGTCGATCAAGCCGGCCGGCATGGTGGTCCCCGGAACGCCGTCCTCCGTGATTTGCAGAATCGCTTCACGGCCGGCAAAGGCCAGATAGAGGGCTTCGTTCAACTGCCGGGCGGCGGCGGGTTTCGAGGCATCGAGGGAGTGGCACCCGGCACAGTAGGTCGTGTACAGGACATTGAAATCCGTCACCTCTGTTGGCCGCTGGTAGGCTTCTTCCGGTTCCGGCTTGCCTGGAATCTTGTCGCATCCCGCGAGCAGGAAGGATGACAAGGCCAGGGCCAGTACCGGGAAAATCCACCGCTTCAGCTCAGTCATCGGATTCCTCCTTCCGGGAGCGCATGGCTTCCAGGCCGGCCCGACGGGCGATGGGATAGGTCTGCAGGGTTTCAATCCGTTGCGAAGTCTTGATGTAGTAACCCGCCACCAGGGCGTAGCCCAGCTGGCAGACGACAAACCACGGCCAGCTGACATACTTGTCCATGGCCGGGTTGATAAAGGTCACCGTGGCATAAAAGAGAGCGCTCCAGATGACGGGGCTGAGCAGGCCCGCCCAGATGAAGGCGAAACGGGGAAACATCGGCAGGGCCGCGGCCAGCAGGGTTCCCACGAAACAGGACGTGAACAAGTGGATGAGGATCGCCAGGAGCAAACCCAGCGAGGAGAACTGCATCAGGGTTTCCGGATCGGCCGTCTGCAGGGAAGGCAGGGCGATGGCCGCCAGCAGGTTGACCGGCCACCACGGGCTGCCCATGACAATCCAGCCGTAAGCGACTGCCATGACGGCCATCAGCACGCCTCCCAGCAACCCGCCGCGTATACCCGAGCTGATCGGGTGAACCTGCTCCGGATAGCGGACCCGGTGTCCGCCCACGCCCTGGCTGAGGTGGGTCACCTTCCGGCCGGTGTGGACGGGTCGCTCCGCCGCCTCGTCAACCTCCACCGGCACCGTCTCGTGGCGGGCATGAGGAAACACATCATGGAACCAGCCCACCCCGCCCCGGATGCCGAGGAGCAGACCGGCCAGGCTGATCAGCCAGTGGGTGATCAGGCCGGCCAGGAGGAGGGTCAGGCCAAGGGCCACCACCATCGGCCAGTAGGTCGGGGCGGGAAGCTCGATGGAGGGTTTTTCAGGCATGGGATACGATTACGGATAAAGGTAACATCAATAGACTCCAAGAATGTAGACGGTCGTGAAGACCACCACCCAGACGGCATCGACGAAATGCCAGTACCAGGAGATGACCTCGACGGACATGAGGTGGCGCTTATCCAGGCGCCTGGTGGCGGAGAAGAGGAAAACCGCACCGAGCAGGAACAGCCCGACGACAACGTGGCTGGCATGCAGCCCGACCAGCGGGTAGTAGGTGGAACCGAACAGGTTGGTGCTGATCAGCAGGCCCTCATCGATCAGGTGCTTCCATTCGACACCGGTCAGGACGAGGAAGACCGCCCCCAGCAGCCACGTGATTCCCCAGAAGAAGCGGAAGCGGCCCATCTCATTGGCCTTGAAGGCGTGCTCGGCCAGGACAATCGTCCCGCTGCTGGAGAGCAGGCAGATGGAGGCCAGGATCGGGGCGGTCAGGACATCGCGCGGGAGGGGCCCGTTGAGACTCTTCCCTATGTAATACAGGTAGGCGACGACGAAAATGACAAAGAGCGAGCTCTCCATGGCGATCAGGCACAGCACGCCAACCTTGGGAATGGGCGGCAGCTTCCACTCCGTTGCAGTCCGGGTTGTCGGTGATGATTCAGTCATGGTTGCTTATTCTTCATGGTACCAGTCGGGATCGTCCGGATGCTTGAGGTCCCAGAGCGGGCGACGGCTCCCCACTTCCGGCAGCTGGCGGAAATTATAGGAGGGCGGCGGGGACGAGGTCGCCCACTCCAGCGTCCAGGCATCCCACGGGTCCGGCCCGGCCTGTTTGCCGCGGTACCAGGAATGGACCAGGTTGTAGACGAAGAGCAGGATGGCGGCGGCCTGGAAGACGACCCCGATGGTCGAGATCATGTTCCACAGTTCCCAGCCGCGGCCGGCTTCGTAGGTGTAGATGCGGCGCGGCATGCCCAGCAATCCGAGGAAGTGCTGCACCCCGAAGGTCAGGTTGAAGCCGACCACCAGCAGCCAGAAATGCCACTTGCCGATCCGCCCGCCGAGCATGCGCCCGGTCACCTTTGGATACCAGTAGTAGACGGCGGCAAACACGGTGAAGAGCAGCCCGCCGACCAGGACGTAGTGAAAATGCGCTACTACAAAGTAGGAGTCGCTGAGCTGCCAGTCGAAGGGCACGATGGCCAGCATCACCCCCGTCAGTCCCGCGGCGAGGAACTGGAACAGGAAACCCATGCAGAACAGCATGGGCGGTTCAAAGCGCAGGCTGCCGCCCCACATGGTGCCCAGCCAGTTGAAGATCTTGATGCCGGTGGGGATCGCGATCAGCAGCGTCGAGGTGGCGAAGAAGACATTCCCGACCGAGGTCATCCCGATGGTGAACATATGGTGGGCCCAGACCCCGAGGCTGATGAAGGTGATCATGATCGAGGCGGCCACCATGACCGGATACCCGAAGATGGGCTTGCGGGAGAAGACCGGGATGATCTCGGAGACGACGGCGAAACCGGGCAGGATCAGGATGTACACCTCGGGATGCCCGAAGATCCAGAAGAAGTGCTGCCAGATGACGGCCGAACCGCCGGTCTGGGTGTCGAAGAAGCCGGCCCCGAGGAAGCGGTCCAGCAGCAGCATGATCTGGGCGGCGCTGAGCGGCGGCAGGGCCAGCACCATCAGGAAGGCGGTCACCAGGACCATCCAGACAAAGAGCGGCAGACGGAACAGGGTCATGCCCTTGCAGCGCAGGCAAAAAACGGTGGCGATGATATTGACGGCGGTGGCCAGGCTGCCGATCCCGGTCAGGAGAATGCTCAGGGCCCAGTAATCGACCGTGTGCCCGCGGGAAAAGACCTTGCTGGTCAGGGGCGCGTAGGCAAACCAGCCGACATCGGGCGCACTGCCTGAACCATAAATACCGGGGGCCCCAAGGTAGCTGTAGAACAACAGGCAGCCCCCGAAGAGGAAGATCCAGAAGCCGAATGCGTTCAGCCGGGGAAAGGCCATGTCCCGGGTCCCCACCATCAGGGGAATGAGGTAGTTGGCCAGCCCGGCAATCGTCGGCATGCCGAAAAGAAAGACCATGCTGGTGCCGTGCATGGTGAACATCCGGTTGAAGACCTCCGGACCAAGGAAATGGTTGTGCGGGACCGCCAGCTGGATGCGGATCAGCGCGGCCATGATCCCTGCCACGACAAAGAAGACCAGCCCGGCCAAGATGTACATGATGCCCAGGCGCTTGTGGTCGACGGTCATGATCCACTCGAGTATCCGGCTGCGCGACGCCGCCTCCGCCTGCAGCGCCTCCGTCGATTGAATGGAGCCCTGGCTGGCGTTGCTGTCGGATGTGGACACGATGATGAATTCCTATTTGAGCGTGGTCAGGTAGTCGGTGAGTTTGTTGAGTTGCCGCTCCGAGAGCTTCATGTCCGGCATGTAGCATCCCGGCTTCATCGAGTCAGGATCCTTCAGCCACTGGTAAAGGTCGTCGCGGGAGGTCTCGCCGACGCCGGCGCCGATGGTTCCGCGGGTCATCAAATGGGTCAGGTCCGGGCCAAAGCCGTTCTGCGCGCCTTTCTCCCCCACCGCATGGCAGTTGATGCAGGTCATCGTCTCGAAGATATGACGCCCCCCGGCCACCGCCGGATCCTCCCGGGGTGGCCTCTGCTGGTTGAGCACCCAGGCTTCAAACTCCTCCGGCGTGTCCACGACCACCCGGATCAGCATGTTGGCGTGCTGGGTTCCGCAGAATTCCGCGCAGTTGCCCCAATAGACGCCCGTCTGCTCCGGCTCGATCCACATCCGGTTGGGATGGTTCGGCAAAAGGTCGCGTTTCCCTCCCAGCTGGGGAACCCAGAAACTGTGGGCCACGTCCGCCGAGGCCAGCTGGATAATGGCGGGCCGCGGGTCATCCTCGCTGCTGACCGGGATATGGATTTCGTTGGCCGTGATAAATCCCTGCTCCGGATAGACGACCTCCCACCACCACTGGTGCCCCACCACCTGGATCTGCAGGGCGTCCGCAGGGAAAGCCGGTTCATCGATTTCAATCGTCGTCCGGGCCGTCACCAGGATCAGGACCAGCACGATCAGCAGCGGGATCACCGTCCAGGCCATCTCGATCTGGTTGCTGCCGTAAACCTGCGGGGGTTCGGTTCCCTGGTCTCCCCGCTTCTCCCGAAAACGCCAGATCGCGTACACCAGCAGGCTTCCCACCACCACGAAAATCAAGGCGCAGATCGCCAGCACGATCCAGGCGATGCCCAGGATGCCGTGGGCCGGGGTCGAGTGCGGGTCAAAGACGTTCTGGACTTTGTGGATCCGGTCCTCTGCTCCCAGGGAAACAGACGCAAGGATCAGGAAAATGCCTGCCAACAGAAGCCTCGCTGTCTTTAGTCGCACTGCCCGCACTAATGACATCAATTAGTATTCTTAACGAATTCCGCCCGAACGCAAACGGCAATCCAAGTAAGTAGACGGACTTCATTGAATCGCGTCGCAGCTACGGCTCGGAGCCGCGGGTTCCAGGGCCCTTCGACGAGCTCCCTTCGACAGGCTCCCTTCGACAGGCTCCCTTCGACAGGCTCCCTTCGACAGGCTCAGGGCAGGCAGGGCAGGCAGGGCATTAAAAAACCCTCCCGGAAAAGCAGGAGGGTTTTTATGATGGTTGCACCATCCGAAGCCCGCGTCCGCGGGAGAAGGATGGTGGAGCCGATCGGGATCGAACCGACGACCTCCACAATGCCATTGTGGCGCTCTTCCAACTGAGCTACGGCCCCATCAAAAGGAAAGGAGAAGCAAAGGCGGCCAAGGAGCCGCGTCAACAAATTTTTTGCAGGATTCCTCAGAGTTCCTCCTTCACCTGGCCATAGCTGATGATCGCGAAGAGCCCGGTCCCGCCGATTATGTTGCCGACCAGGGCCGGGAGGATCCCGGAAAGCCAGCAATCGAGCCAGCTGAGCTGTCCATCGAGGGCGAGGAAGAACCATTCCGTGGAGCCGGCCACGACGTGGGTCAGGCCGCCGAGGGCGATCATGTAGGTAATGATGGAAATGACCCAGAACTCGTATTCCCGGGAGGCCGGCATCAGCCAGACCAGCGCCGCGACGAGGAAGCCGGCGGGGACCCCGTAGGCCATGACCTGCCACCCGCTGTAGCCCAGGAGGTGCTGGGAAATCTCCAGGACCGCCGTCACCTGCTGGTCCGGCAGGACCAGGCCTTCATAGACAAAAAAGGCGGAGAAAAAGGATCCCGCCATGTTGGTCAGGAAGACAATTCCCCAGAGCCGGCCCGTGCGCAGGAGATTCTTGCGGGTGAAGTCGGCCAGCAGGGGGAGCACGGCGGTGATGGTGTTCTCGGTAAACAGCTGCAGCCGGCCCAGGATGACGATGAGGAAACCGACGGTGTAGCCGATGGACTCAATGGCCGCCGCGCCGGGAAGGCCGCCTACGGCGCTGTGCAGGAAGGCGGTGCCGTAAATGGACAGGCTCAGGGCGATTCCGGCGGCAAAGCCCGACCAGCTCAGGGACTTCAAGGGGCGCTCCAGTTCGACATGCCCCTCGTTGCGGACCGTCTCGTAAATGATCGGTGAGGGCAGCGAGGTGCGGTCGCTGGCCGTCAACCTGTCCTCTTGGGACAGGCCTTGATTACTCTCTTCAGGCATCGCCTAAGGTACACGGAATCGGGCCGATGGTCTACTCCGACTGGAAGACGAGCGAAAAGGTGTACTCGCGCTCGCCCGGGGGCGGTCCGGGAGAACGGGCGATCTGGAGGGTCCGGAGGACGCTCTGGTCGAAGCCGGCATTGCCGGAGGAGCGCTGGATCCGCCCGTTGAGGATGCGGCCGGAGGCGGTGACGGTAAAGTAGGCCTCGGCCTCGAGTCCGGACCCGCTGGGCTCGAAGGCCGACTGGATGCGCTGGCGCAGCTCGGCCAGGTAGCGCTGGAGGGCGTCGCTGTTCTCGATCTGGCCGATATCGGCCCCCTGCAAGGTGATCGGGGAAAGCGTTTTCTTGAGGCGGTCGCGGACATTGGTCTCGATCTCCGGCACCGGCTGGGTCTGGGTCCGCCTGGGCTGCTGGACGCGCTGGACCCGGTCCGGCAGCTTCCGGTTGCGGGCCCATTCCTCGTAGGAAAGGGTCTTCTTGGGTTCGGGCTTGGGCTCGGGCGGCTTGGGCTTGGGTTTCGGGGGCGGCGGTTCCGGCTCCGGCTCCGGCAGGTCCGGCACGTCGGGCAGCGGCTTCAGGGGTTCCGTGACGGGCACCTCCAGGGGCTTGATCGGTTCGTCCCGGGGCTGGTCCTGGACGGGTTGCTGCGGGGCCGGGGCGGCCGCCTGCGGCACCAGTTCAAAGATGACCGGCTCCGGCCGGGTCAGCAGGCTCTGGACCCACAGGAAGAGAATGCCCAACCCCACAATCCCCGCGTGGATGAGGATGCTGATGAAGAGGGATTGCTGGGTGGTGCGCTGCAATGTCCCGGTCCCTTAACGCGCCTTGGTCTCGAGGCTGATTTTGGCCAGCCCGGCCCCCTTGACGAGGTCCAGCAGGTTGACCACCCGCTGGTAGGGCAGCTTGGCATCGGCCCGGATCTGGATCACCGGCGGGTCGTCGGTCTCGGAGACCAGCTGCAGCCGGGCCTCCATCTCGTTGTCGGCAACCGGCTCGTTGCCCCAGTAGAACTGCCCCGAGGGATCGATGGAGAGCATGATCGGCTCGGTCTGCTGGTCCTGCTGCGGGCGGGCCGATTCCAGCGGGACATTGATGTCGATGGTCTGCTGCAGCAAGGGAGCGGTGATCATGAAGATGATCAGGAGGGCGAAGGCGAGGTCGATCAACGGCGTCACATTGAGCTCCGACATCGCCTCCAGCGGCTTGCTGCGATGAAAATTCCGGGCCATGACGCGTCTACTCGTTGGCCTCCAGCTCGACCCGGTCGGCCAGGATGCTGGCGAAGTTCTCGAGGTCGGTGATCTGCAGCTTGACCTGGGTCAGCAGGTAATTGTACCCGAAGACGGAAGGGATGGCCACCAGGAGGCCGCAGACGGTCGTCAGCAGGGCCCCGGAAACACCCGGCGCCAGGGGGGCGATGCTGGCCCCCTGCCCTCCC
>CAJXMX010000110.1 GCA_913056355.1 uncultured Opitutales bacterium | reverse complement strand
GGGAACCGGACGCGACAGGGCCTGCAGGAGGCTGTTTTGACCGGACAGCTCCAGGGCCCGGTGCCAGACCTGGTCCAGCCGCAGGGCCTGCCGGTGCTGCGCTTCCAGCGGCCCCCAGGACTCCACGATGGAGGACCAGTTCAGCGGGATGCCGCGTTCCCCGGCATGGCGGTAGAGGACCCATTCCCAAGCCAGCCGGACGGCCAGCAAATCGTGGATCGAGGAATCGGGAATCGCGATCCCGTCCAGTTGGTCCTGCCATCGCCGCCAGGCGCACCAGGAGGCCCAGCCGTTGATGCTCAGCAAAAGGGCCTCCAGGTAATCCGTGAGACGGTCCTGCGGAATTCCCAGTGCCTCCAGGGCGGTTTCAACCAGTTCCTCCCGGCTGTCGGGAAGGGAGGCGAAGTGCCTTTCCAGCCCGTAGGCGCCGGTCAGCAACCCGATTCCCAACTCGTGCACGACGGATTCCTTCCAGGCCCGGTAGAGGGGGAGGCTGTTGTCCATGCACCAGATCGACTGCCCCTGGTCGAAGTAGGCGGCACAGAACTGGCTGACCTGGTAGACGACTTCCTCTTCCCAGGAGACGTTGTGCCGCAGGTCCCGCCAGGAGTCCATTCCAAGGGTCACCAGGGTCATGCGCCCGCGCGGGGCGGGCTCATCCAGGTGGGCGAAGAGCAGCTCTTCATCGAAGGCCTGGTTCTCAAGCCGGCAGGCCGCCCGCAGGTCCTCGTAGCCGATGGTCCCGTCATCCCATTTCTGCCGGTACCATTCACGGTCCATGTAGGAGCGGGCCCCCGAGAGCGTGGCCAGTCTCACGGCATGCTCCGGGAAGGGCCGGTCAATGTGTTTCCACCACGGGTTGACCGCTATGAAGCGGTCCAGCGGCCAGGAGGGGGCGATTCGCGAACAGGCTTCGCGGGCGGCCTTGAGATTGTGGCCGTTTGTATCTTGGTGCATGATGTCGGTTCGGGTAGACATGTGGATCGGAAAGGTTCCGGGTCAGCGGGACAGGGGCCAGAGGTGGAGGGTCACGAAGGTGAAGATCTCGTCCAGGTATAGTCCCTGGTACATGTAGTCGTGCAGGCTCCGGACAAGGATGTGGCCGGGCCGGAGGCGTATCTGGCTGATCACTACATATTGCAGGAGGAAGGCGGCCAGGACAAAGCCGGCGGCCCCCTCGGGCGGCGGTACATGGGCGACCAGCGGGCCGACGAAAACGCCGAAGAGCTGGTGCCAGGCAAAGTAGAGGGCGCCGAGAAACAGCCCCAGCCCGGGGACCAGGAGCCAGGTCCGGCCCTCCCCGGCGGCCATTCCTTCAGCCGCCAGGGTGGCCAGGGCGATGGCCAGGATGCCACCCAGGGTCCAGATTGCCGGTTCCGCTTCCGGATGAATGCGGAAGATCCAGGCCAGGCCCGCAACCAGGACGGCGGAGAGGGGCAGGGCGGTCAGCCAGTGGGCGAACCTGGGACGGCGGGCAAACCTGGTGCTGCGGCGCCGGACCGTCTCGGAGACCGTCCGTCCGGAGCCGAGAAAGGCCCAGGCCTTGTACAGTGAGTGCGCGACCAGGTGCAGCAGGGCCAGCGAATAGGCCCCAAGGCCGCATTCCAGGAGCATGAAGCCCATCTGGGCGCAGGTCGACCAGGCCAGCATGACCTTGATGCTGACCCGGGTCATCATGACCAGACCGGCGATGATGGCGGTGGCTGTGCCGGCGGTGAGGAGGATCCACTGCGCCACTTCGGCATGGGCCAGGACCGGGGAGAGGCGGATCATGAGGAATCCCCCGAGGTTGATGATCCCGGCATGGAGCAGGGCCGAAACCGGCGTCGGGGCCTCCATGACCTGGATCAGCCAGCCGTGGAACGGCAACTGGGCGCACTTGAGGACCGCTGCCACGGCCAGCAGGGCGCCTCCCCATTGCAGGGAGCCCCCAGCAGCCCCGTGTTGCAGCGCGGCGGCCCCCAGGATGTCGTCCAGACGGAAGCTGCCGTAGTGCCGGCCGACCAGGAACAATCCGCTCATCAGGCAGAGGTCTCCCAGGCGACTGAGCAGGAATTTCTTGTGGGCCGCCAGCACGGCCGCCGGACGCTCGGGAAAATAGAGCAGAAGCCGGTGCAGGCTGAGGCTGGTCCCGATCCATGACAGGGCCAGGAGCAGCAGGTGGTTGCTGTTGACCAGGATCATCACGCAGCCAAGCGTCATCCAGAACCACTGGCGAAAGCGCCGCCGCCCGGCATCCCCCTCCAGGTAGTTGCCGCTGTAGCGAAAGATGACCCAGCCGACAAACGCGATCAGGCCGGTCATCACCAGGCTCAGCGCGTCCACCCGGGCCAGTCCCCACAGGTAACTTGTTCCATACTCCATGGGCCCAGCATAGGGATTAATTGACATTAAGTATAATATATAAAAATTGGAAAAACGTTCTGTTATATAGAATAATGCCATGCGCCGCCTGAACTACCACCACCTCCATTACTTCTGGGTCGTGGCCCGGCAGGGCAAGCTGACCGAAGCCGCCCGGCTGCTGCGGGTCTCCCAGTCCGCCCTTTCCATGCAGATCCGCCAGCTGGAGGACCAGCTCGGGCAGGAGCTCTTCCTTCGCCGCGGACGCTCCCTTGAGTTGACCGAAGCGGGCCGGATCACCTTCTCCTACGCCGACCGGATCTTCCGCCAGGGGGAGGAGCTGCAGGCCTACCTTGAGGAGGGAATCCGCCCGCATCGCCACCTGGTCCGGATCGGCTCCGTGGCCACGCTCTCGCGCAACTTCCAGGAGGGCTTTGTCCGTCCGGTCATCGACCGCAAGGACGTCCACCTGGTGATGCAGTCCGGGCGTCTGGAGGACATGCTTTCCCGGCTGGCCGCCCATTCAATTGATCTTCTCCTGTCCAATGTCCCGGTTCCGGGCGACGAGGAACATCCCTGGCGCAGCCGTCTCGTGGCGCGGCAGGCGGTCAGTGTCATCGGCCATCCCCGCAGCAGCGGACGGAAGCGCTTCCGCCTTCCGGAGGACCTCAAGGACCGCCCGGTCCTGGTGCCCGGCTCCTCCAGCGAGGTCAGGTCCGGATTCGAGCTCCTGTGCGAGCAGTGGGACGTCCATCCGCATGTCCTGGCCGAGGTCGATGACATGGCCATGCTGCGCCTGATCACCCGTGATTCCGACGCCCTCTCGATCCTTCCCAAGATCGTCGTCCGGGATGAGATCAACAGCGGGGACCTGGTCGAGCTGGCCACCCTGCCGGGCGTCTACGAGCATTTCTACGCCATCAGCGTCGAGCGGCACTTCAAGTCCCCGATCCTGCAGGAACTGTTGTCGCGTCCGGCGCAGGATTACCTCAATCCGGTCGAGTGAGGGGACCGCATCCGGTCGCGGCCGCCGGCCAGGCGGATTTCCCGCGGGACACGGAGGATGCAGCCCCATTCCCCTATTTCTGGCCCCTCAGGACCTTACTTTTTCAATACAAATCTGTTCGAGACCTCCGAATCCGCAAATACGGATCCTTTAACATTGCAAATTTCGAATCGCCCAAAACCTTGATCGGCGATGATTACAACTTTTTCATTACTTTTGTCACAGGGGGCTCTGTAATGGAAGATCCAGCACATAATGATCCGAATCCGGGGATGCCGGAAAGAAGCGCCCCGGGTCCTTTTCGACAGGCGGGATTTCATCCACTCTCTCCAGCGTTTTTTGCCGTAGGCTGTTTGCTTTATGGCGGCAATATTAATGACAGCGCCACGGTTCTTTCCGGTTCTTCCAGATACTGGTCTTAAGCTCAAATACCCATGAAATCCAAAAATACACATCCCCATGTCAACAGGCCCGGCATCCTCTGCGCCGTGGCCAGTATTCTTCTGATGATAATAAGCCTGACCTTTGCCTTGTGCTACCTGACACTGGGGGTTCAGTTTCTTATCAGGGAAGGATTGAATGCATCGCTCCTGTTTCTGTCGATGAGTGCTCTGGCCGGATTCACAAGCGGCTGGCTTTATTGGAGAATTCGCCAGATTGAACACCAGGTTCCCTTCAGGGCCGTGCTCCTCATGTTTCTTCCGGGCCTGGGCATCTCAATGTTGATGCCATTTGAATTGAACCGGCTTTGTGAGGTTTATGTAGGCTCCTCCAGCGGCATTGGCGTGCTCCTTTACAGTGTAGCCTTTATGATGGTCGTGAGCCAGACCGTTAAGCTTTTCGATTTCAAGGATGCCTGGGCCTGATCACCCGTGATTCCGACGCCCCTCGATCCTTCCCGGGATGGTCGTCCGGGATGGGATCAACAGCTGGCCCTTCCCGGGTCAGGATGTCGATCAATTCGTGGTCAATGACCCGGGTCCGCGGATTCACAATCCGGAAGTGTCCCTGGTAATCCCAGATGGCCTGGGAAATGCCCAGTTCCCGGAAGGCCCGGATCCAGTCACGGTAGTAGGCCAGGCGGATTTCCCGCGGGGCATAGATGATGCAGCCCCATTCCCCGCAGTAGACCGGCAGGTTGTGCTTTTTCGCGCAATCCACCGCCGGCTGGAGAGTTTTCAGGATGGTCTCGTAGGAGAACGGCTGGTTGCGCGTCTTGATCGCTTCCCGGACATCCTCCGGCAGGTCATCCAGCAGCGACTCGTCGGGAACGGGCTTGCCCGGATACTGGATCGGCCCCTTGTACAGGCCCGCCCTGTTCCATTCCGCCATGTGGTGGGTGACCAGGAAAGGATCGTAGTTGTGGAAGCTGATGACCAGGTTGGGATCCCCCTCGGGGACCCAGAGCTGGTCCAGGGTCCCCATGGACTGGAAATTGAAGGAGCCGAGGACAAAGGTTCGCTGTGGTTCCAACTCGCGGATCCGGCCGTAGACCGCCCGCAGCAGTTTGTTCCAGTCTTCATGATCGCTGCCGACCGCCTCGTTCATGAACTCATAGGCGACCCAGTCCACCGGATGGCTTCCGATACGGTCCGAGATTTCCTCCCACAGCTGCACGAACTTCTCCTGCTCGGCCGGATCCTCCCAAAGCGTGTTGGCGTCGTTCATGCCCTCGTTGGCGGCATTGAAATAGTGGGAGCGGATAATGTGCAGGTCGACAATGGCCCGCAGCCCGTGCCGCTCCGCCCAGCCAAGGGCCTGTTCCAGGAAAGCCCAGGCATCCTCCCGCGGCCGGCCGTCATCATCCCAGAACTCGACCTCGTCGATCGGGATGCGGATGTGGTCGAATCCCGCCTCGCTGAGCATGATCACGTCGAACTCGGTGAAATAGGTCTGCATCAGCTCGCGCGGCATCTCGCCACGCTGGGAGAGCCAGTGGCTGATGTTGACCCCGCGTTCCAGGGCGAAGGCGTTCTTTTCGGCGGCATGCAGGGGCAGGGTGAGGATGCAGAGGCATCCCAGAAGCAGGGCTGGTAACTTCATGGGTTTCGTTTTTTGGCTCCGGATCAAAAGGGTCAATTGGAATTCGCTTCTGCCGGTAAATTTTCCACGGCCGACTTGCCTGCCGCGGGCTGCTATCCGGTCCACCGCCTTGAATAGCGGGTGGCCTGCCTTTAGGTTAAGGGACCATGACCACAGCATCAGGCACACTCACGACCAGACACAAGTACGATGTGGCCATTGTCGGGGCCGGCGTCTGCGGTGCCGCCCTGGCCCACGTTCTTCGCCGCTACACCAACGTGGGGAGCATCGCCCTGGTGGAGAAGTGCAGCGAGGCGGCTTCGGTCAATTCGGCTTCATGGAACAACAGCCAGACCCTGCACTTCGGGGATATCGAGACCAACTACAACCTCGAAAAGTCCCGCAAGGTGAACCGGGCCGCCACCCGCGTGCGGCGGTACCTGGAGGTCAATGACCCGGAGGGTGAACTGCACACCCGGTACCACAAGATGGTCCTGGGAGTGGGGGAGGAGGAGTGCCAGAGGCTCGAGCAGAGGATGGAATCCCACCGGGAAACCTTTCCGGACCTGGAGCTGATTGAGCGCGACCGCATCGCCGAGCTGGAACCCGCCCTGGTCGAGGGGCGCGATCCGGAGCAGGCTCTCAAGGCCCTCTTTTCCCCAGACGGCTACGCCGTTGATTACGGCAAACTGGCACGGTTCTTCATCAAGCAGGCTAAGCAGCAGGACGATGAGGGAAGTCTGGACTTGTATTTTGACCGGAAGGTGGAACGCATAGAGCCCATCCAGGGCGGGGACGGGGGCTACCTTCTCAAGGTTCGTAATGAAAAACCGATACAGGCCCGTTTCCTCGTCGCCGCGGCGGGCGGGCACAGCCTCCTCATGGCCAAGCAGCTCGGATACGGCAGGCACCTCGGTCTCCTCAGCGTGGCCGGCAGCTTTTATGAAGCGGAGCGCAAGCTCAACGGCAAGGTCTACACCATGCAGGTGAAGGGACTTCCCTTCGCCGCGCCGCACGGGGATCCCGAGGTTCACGAGCAGGGAACGACCCGCTTCGGCCCCACCGCCAAGCCGCTGCCCCTTCTTGAACGGCGGCACTACGCGAGCTTCTGGGATTACTGGCGCACCCTCGGCTTTGGCTGGAACACGATGGCCAGCCTCCTCCGGATCCTCTCCCGCCCGATCATCTTCCGATTCGCCGACCTGAACAGCCTCTATGAAGTACCGGTTCTCGGGAAGCGCCTTTTTCTCGGGAAGGTCCGCAAGATTGTACCCGGCCTGAAGCCCGCGGACATCCGGCGTGCCCGCGGGTACGGCGGGGTGCGGCCCCAGATTGTCGATACCCGCGATCGCGACCTCGACATGGGGGAAGCGAAAATTGAAGGCAAGAACGCCCGGTTTGTGATCACGCCCTCCCCGGGGGCCTCCGTCTGCCTGCAGTCCGCCAGCGAGGATGCGCAGGCCATTGCCGATGCCCTCGGCGGGGATTTCAGCTTTGACCGGGACCGCTTCGAGGCCGAGCTGGGGGCCTGACCAAATGCCGCCTTCCAGTCCGTCGCGCCGCTCGTTTTGAAGATTGGGGAAAACCTGCTATACTTGATTATGGAATTGTAACCGCGTCGCTCTTTCCCCTCCGGGGGCCCGACGCGGGAAAGCTGACTTTATGAATGTTTCCGAAAAGCTCATATCCGGCCACATTCAGCAGGATAGCCATGCAGGAAAAGATGAACTGGCCCTGGCCATTGACCAGACCCTGACCCAGGACGCGACCGGGACCCTCGTCATGCTGGAGTTTGAAAGCATGGAGCTGCCCCGGGTGCGGACCGAGTTGTCCGCGCAGTATGTGGACCACAATCTCATCCAGGAGGATTACCGTAATCCAGACGACCATCGCTTTCTCCTCGACGCCTGCAGGAAGTTCGGCCTCTGGTACAGTCCCCCGGGTAACGGGGTCAGCCATCCCCTGCACATGGAACGCTTCGGCAAGCCCGGAAAAACCCTCCTGGGATCCGACAGCCACACGCCGGCGGCCGGTGCCATGGGCATGCTGGCCATGGGGGCCGGGGGCCTCGAGGTGGCCTTCGCCATGGCCGGGGAACCCTACCGCCTGCAAAAGCCCGAAATCTGGGGTATCGAGCTGGAGGGCTCCCTTCCGGACTGGGTCAGCGCCAAGGATGTTGTATTGGAATTGTTGAGACGCCACGGGGTCGACGGCGGCAACGGCAGGATCCTCGAATACCACGGGCCCGGCCTGGCCGGCCTGACGGCCATGGACCGGCATGTCATCGCCAACATGGGAACCGAACTGGGGGCCGTGACGACGGTTTTCCCGTCGGACCGGCAAACGAGGCAATTCCTCGCCGAGCAGGGAAGGGAAGCGGACTGGATGGAGCTGTCGGCGGATGAGGATGCCCGTTATGATCATGAGGAACACCTTGACCTCTCCCGGCTGGAGCCGCTGATCGCCTGTCCCAGCAGCCCCGGAAACGTGGTCCCCGTATCCAAGGTTGAAGGCCAGGATCTTTACCAGGCCTATGTCGGCTCCTCCGCCAATCCCGGCTTCAGCGACTTCGCCATTGCCGCCCTCATGGTCGAGGGCAGGCGGATTCCCGCGGACATATCCTTTGATGTCAACCCGACCTCGAGGCAGATCCTCGAGAACCTCGCCGCCGAGGGGTACCTCGGCCGGCTGATCCGGGCCGGCGCCCGGATCCACCAGGCCGGATGCAACGGCTGCATCGGCATGGGCCAGGCCCCGGCCAGCGGGCAGAACAGCCTCCGGACGACCCCGAGAAACTTTCCCGGCCGGTCCGGGACCCGGGAGGACAGCGTTTTCCTGTGTAGTCCGGAAACCGCTACCGCCTCGGCCCTTAACGGCAGGATCACCGATCCCCGCCGGATGAAGATGGATTATCCGGGCCGGCCCCGGCCGAAGCTGAACCAGGTCAATGATGAAATGCTGGTGCCGCCGCTGGAGGAATCCGAAGCCGGAAAAATCCGCATCCGCCGCGGGCCCAACATCAAGCCGCTCCCGGAATTCGACCAGCTTCCGGACCGGATACGGGGACCGGTCCTCCTGAAGATGGGCGATGACATTTCCACAGACGAGATCCTTCCCGCCGGAGCCAGGGTCCTTCCCTACCGGTCCAACATCGAGGCGATTTCGCGCTTCGCCTTTGACCAGGTCGACGAGGAATTCCATGACAGGGCGGCCGGGCTTGAAGGCGGCGATTTTATCGTCGTGGCGGGAAGAAACTACGGCCAGGGATCGAGCCGGGAACACGCCGCCCTGGCCCCGCGCTACCTCGGCCTGCGGGCAGTCCTGGCCGTCACCATCGCCAGGATCCACCGCCAGAACCTGATCAATTTCGGCATCGTCCCCCTGACGCTGGAGAACGCGGAGGACCTGGACCGGATCAGCCAGGGCGACGTAGTGGAAATTCATGACATCCGGTCCGTGGTCGAGGACGGACGGGAATCAGTCGGGCTGACGGCCGGCGAACAGGGCCACGAGCTGCAGGCCCGGCTGGTCCTGAGCGACCAGGAGCGCCGGATTCTCCTTCACGGAGGCATGGTCAACTGGGGGAAAAGCAGGAGCTAGGACATGTCCGGAGGTGACAAGCGAAAACAGCAGCCGGAAAGCATCCTCAACACGCCCTACGACAACACCATCGCTGTTGAGGATGAACCGAAGTTTGAGGGGGATCCCGAACTGGAGCAGCGTCTGCTGAACCTGGTCCGCTGGAATGCCATGGCGATGGTGGTCAGGGGCAACCTCGAGCATTCCGGAATCGGCGGGCATATCTCGACCTTCGCCTCGTCGGCGGTCCTCTACGAAGTCGGCCAGAACCACTTCTTCAACGGCGGTACCGGGGAACGTCTGCCCGACCTGGTCTATTTCCAGGGGCATGCCTCGCCGGGAATGTACTCCCGGGCCTTCCTCGAGGGGCGCCTGACCCGCAAACAGCTGGAGCATTTCCGCCAGGATCTGGCCCCGGGAGGCGGCATCACCTCCTACCCGCATCCCTACATCATGCCGGAGTTCTGGCAGTTCCCCACGGTCTCCATGGGGCTGGGCCCGGTGACCTCGGTGTACCAGGCCCGACTTCTCCGCTATCTCCAGGCCCGGGAGCTTCTCGATCCGGAGCGCTCCCCCAGGGTCTGGTGCTTTCCCGGGGACGGTGAAATGGACGAACCGGAGTCGGTCGCCGGGCTCAGCCTGGCGGCCCGTGAAAAGCTGGACAACCTGACCTGGGTGGTGAACTGCAACCTGCAGCGCCTCGACGGTCCGGTTCGCGGCAACGGCAAGGTCCTGCAGGAACTGGAACGCGTTTTCACCGGGGCGGGATGGAATGTCATCAAGGTGGTCTGGGGCTCCCGATGGTGTGAAATCCTGAGACGCGACCATGAGGGCCGCCTGGCGGAAGTCCTGGAGTCGATGCCCGACGGCGAATTCCAACATCTTTCCGCGATGTCGGGACACGAGCTTCGCCAGGCCCTCTTCAGCGACTCCGATTACATGCGGGGACTGGTTGAAGACCTCAAGGATGCTGAATTGGGCAGCCTGAAGACGGGAGGTCATGATCCTCTCAAGGTGTATGCCGCCTATCACCAGGCCGTCCGCCACCGGGGCCAGCCGACGGTCATCCTTGCCCAGACCGTCAAGGGTTTCGGACTCGGGGAATCCGGGGAGGCGCGCAATGTCACCCACCAGAAGAAAAAGCTCAATGAAAAGGGGCTGCGCTACTTCCGTGACCGCTTCGATGTCCCGATCGCCGACGAGGATATACCGTCCGCCCCCTTCTACCGGCCGGATGACGACGATCCGGTGATCCAGCACCTGCACCAGCGGAGAAAGGAACTCGGCGGTTACCTGCCGCGGAGAACCGTTCCCGAACCATCCCTTGAAGCTCCGGATGACAAGCCCTTTGCCGCCCTCAGGAAGGGTGGCGGCAACGATCTCTTCACCACCACCAGCGCCTCCGTGCGGCTCCTCTCCGGACTCCTGAAGGACAAGGAGATCGGTGCCCGGATCCTTCCGGTCATCCCCGATGAGGCGAGGACCTTCGGCGCAGACGCCCTCTTCAGGGAAGTGGGGATCTATGCCAGCCAGGGACAACGCTATGAGCCGGTGGACCGGGACAATCTCCTTTACTACCGGGAAGACAAAAAAGGCCAGATCCTCGAGGAGGGAATAACCGAGGCCGGCGCCATGAGTTCCTTTATCGCCGCCGGCACGGCTGGCAGCCGCCTGGGGATCGAGCTGATCCCCTTCTACTACTTCTATTCCATGTTCGGCTTCCAGCGGATCGGCGACCTGGCCTGGGCCGCCGGCGACAGCCTGGCGCGCGGCTTCCTGATGGGCGCCACGGCCGGGCGGACCACCCTCAACGGCGAGGGCCTGCAGCACCAGGACGGCCACAGCCAGCTGCTTGCCGCCTCCTTCCCGAACCTCCTTTCCTACGATCCGGCCTTTGCCTACGAGGTGGCGGTGATCATTCGCGAGGGAATCCGCAGGATGTTCCTCAAGCGGGAGTCCGTCATGTACTACCTGACGCTCTACAACGAGCCCTACGCCATGCCGGCCATGCCGGAAGGGGCGGAGAAGGGAATCCTCGAGGGCCTTTACCTCTTCCGGGAAAAGGAGGGCTCGTCGGGTCCGCAGGTCAACATCTTCGCCAGCGGCTCCATCATGCCGCAGGCCCTGGCGGCCCGCGATCTCCTTCTGGATTCGTTCGGGGTGTCGGCCCGCGTCTGGAGCGCCACCAGCTACAAGGCCCTTCGCAGCGGGGCCGTCCAGGCCGAGCGCTGGAACCGGATGCACCCGGAGGAGGAGCCCCGCAAGTCCTACCTGGAAAGGACCCTTTCCGAGACCGTGGGTCCCATTGTAGCGGTTTCAGACTACATGCGCCTGGTTCCGGACCAGATCCGGGGATGGGTCCGGCAGCGGTTTACCTCGCTCGGGACCGACGGGTTCGGCCGCAGCGACACCCGGGAGCGCCTGCGCGATTTCTACGGGATCAGTCCCCGCCACATTGCCTGGGCCGCCATGGAGTCCCTGTGGCGGGAAGGGGAACTTGACCGGGACAAGCTGCTCAAGGCCCGCGATGAACTGGAAATCGACCCGGACGGGAAATATCCGAGGTTCAACTGATAAGGCTATATTGTAATGAAAATTGTACTACCAGAATTAGGCGAGGGGATCGAAAGCGCCAAGGTGATCCAGCTCCTCGTGTCCGAGGGGGACACGGTCAAGGCGGATGACGAAGTGGTCGAGGTGGAGACCGACAAGGCCGTGGCCGGGGTGCCCGCCGAGTCGGCCGGCAAAGTTTCCAAGATCCTGGTCGGCGAGGGGGACGAGGTTTCCGTCGGCGATCCGCTGGTCGAGCTGGAGGAGTCCTCCGGCGAGGATGGCGATGAAGCCGCGGAGTCCGCTGAAGGGGATTCGGAATCCGCCTCCAAGGAGGACAAAAGCGGCTCCCGGGAGGAAGAAAAACAACCGGAACAGGAGGCGGCGGAAACCGGGCCGGAGAAGGAGGATTCAGGCCGGGAGGAACCGGCTGAAAAAGGGAGATCCGGGGAGGAACCGGGAAAGGACCGCTCACGGGGCCCGAGGGACCGCCTGGGTCCCCCGGCCGGGCCGGAGCTGCGGGAACTGGCCCGCGAGCTGGGCATCGACCTGCAAAGGGTCCGGGGCTCCGCCCGCGGCGGCCGGATCACCATGGCCGACCTGCGGGGCTACATTGAGAAAATCCAGAGGGAAGCCTTTGCGGATCATCTCCCCGGCCCGGAATTCGAGGATTTGTCCTCCTACGGATCGATCCACTCGGAGGATCTTCCCTCGATCCGGAAATCCATCAGCCGTCGCCTGCTGCACCGGTGGCAGACCACACCGCTGGTGACCCAGTTTGGCGAGGCCCGGCTGGACCGGATCCTGGAGCTGAAGGAACGCTGCCAGCCGCAGGCCGGGGAGCGGGAGGTCAACCTGACCCTTTCGGCGTTTTTCCTCATGGTCCTGGCCCGGATCCTGAAAAAGTATCCAAAATTCAATGCGGCGCTGGACCTCGAGGCGGGAAAGATCATTTACCGGGAATACCTGCACATGGGCGTGGCCGTGGCCACCGACAAGGGGCTTCTGGTACCGGTGGTCCGGAATGTCGACAAGATGGACCTGCTGGAGCTGGCGGAAGCGCTGGAATTGGTTTCCGGCAAGGCCCGCTCCGGCAAGCTCTCGAGCGGGGATTCGGCCGGCGCCAGTTTCTACTTCAGCAACCAGGGCGCCATCGGCGGTTAGCCTGGCTTCGCCGCGCCGGATCGCCTCTTCGTAGAGCGCGGCGGGCTGAAAATTGTAATGGACGGTGCCCGTCGTTTTCAGACCATTGCTCTCGATCCCGCAAGCCGGGTTGCGCATGCCGGTTTCGTTCATCGTAACCACCAAAATCCCTTGAGATGCCTGTCCGCGCAGGCGATCCAAGCTGAAAACACAAATAATCGAGGGATTTCAAACCATTAATCGATTTAAAGTTTTTAAAATCGTTTAAATCGTTTAAAACAGCCCGGATTCCGGGTCATTTGCACAGCCGTGCGGTGTTCGCTGATGTCATGAGACTGCGTTGGTGTGACACAGGCTTCTTTATGTGCCACATTTTGTACCCAATTTGTCCTGCATCTGCGCAGCCGATCGATGCAGATAGGGACGACATGCCCATGAGGGAGCCGCTTGATATGGCAACAATCGCGCTTGTCGATGACGACCGCAACATTCTCACCTCCGTTTCCATAGCGCTGGAGTCGGAAGGATATCGGGTCGAAACCTACACCGACGGCGTTTCGGCGCTCGAGGGACTGGGTGCGCGCCCGCCGAATCTGGCCATCCTCGACATCAAGATGCCGCGCATGGACGGTATGGAACTGTTGCGCCGGCTGCGCCAGAAAAGCGACGTGCCGGTGATTTTCCTCACCTCCAAGGACGACGAAATCGACGAG
>CAJXMX010000109.1 GCA_913056355.1 uncultured Opitutales bacterium | reverse complement strand
GGCCACGGAGGTCCCCCTTCAGCCCCTCAGGCGCTTTCCCCAGCTGGACGCGGCGATCATCTTCAGCGACATCCTGATTGTTCCCGAGGCCATGGGCCTGCCCTATTCCTTCCGCGACAAGGGCGGCATCGAGATGGCCGGATCCATTCGGAGTGCCGGGGACGTGGAAGCCCTGCAGCCGGAAGCGGTTTCCGAGCGGACCGCCTACATCGCGGAGGCCATCCGGATGGTGCGCCATGACCTGGCCGGATCCCGGGCCCTGCTGGGCTTCGGAGGCTCCCCGTGGACTCTCGGCACCTACATGATCGAGGGCGGTTCTTCCAGGGACTACAAGCACACCCGGAACATGTTCCGCAAGGACCGGGCCCTCTTCAACAACCTGATGGAAAAGCTCACCGAGGGCCTGATTGACCTCTTCAAAAGCCAGATCGAGGCCGGCGTGGACGCGATCCAGATTTTTGATTCATGGGCCGCCGCCGCGCCCCGGGGAGCCTACTGGGACTGTTCCCTGAAATGGATCGAGAAAATCATCTCCGCCCTCCCCCGGACCACCCCGGTGATCCTTTTTGCCAAGGGCATGTCCGGGCACGGGAAGGACCTCCTCAGAACCGGCGCCCAGGCCCTGGCCGCCGACCAGTCCGTGGACCTCGCCGAATGGCGCCAGGAACTGCCGGCCAACATGACCATCCAGGGCAACCTCGATCCGGAGCTGATGCCCGGCCGCCCGGAGATCGCCGCCAAGGCCACCCGCCAGCTGCTCGATTCCCTGTATCCGTGGAAGCATTACATTTTCAACCTCGGCCACGGCATCACCCCCGACGCCCGGATCGAGACCATGGAGGCGGTTCTGGATTGCATCGCCAACGCCGGCAAGCCAGTCTGATTCCAACCCGCCATGGCCCCGGAAAAGACAGACCCGCAACCCGGAACCCGGAACCCGCAACCCGTAACCCGCAACCCGCAACCCGGAACCAGCAACCCGGAACCCGTAACCGAAAAGAAGCCCTGGCCGCTGTCCTGGATCCTGATCATCATCCTGGTCTACATCGCCCTGCAAACGGCCTATTTCCTCTTTTTCGCCGAGTAAAATGCCACGCAACCGCCAGCTGACCGAGAACCGGATCCGCGATGCCGCCAAAGGGCTCCTGCAGGCGGAGGGCTTCGAGTCGTGGGGGGTCAACCGGATCGCGCGTGAGGCCGGCCTGGACAAGGTCCTGATCTACCGGTACTTCGAGTCCCCACAGGGCCTGCTGGACCGGATTGTCCGGGAAACCCGCTTCTGGCCGGATCCGGAAACGCTGCCCGCCGGCAGCCCGGAAGCCTTTATCCATGCCACCCTGGCCGCCATGGCGGAAGAGCGGCACGCCATGGCCCTGCTGTCCCATCCCTCCAGCCGCAGTCCGGTCTCGCCGATCCGGCGCCGCTTCAACGAGGACCTCGAAGCCTGGCTCCGCGGGTTCCGGAACAACACCCGGGGCAGCATCACCGACAGCCAGCTGGAGCGGCTGCCGGCCCTGATCCACTTCCAGATCCAGACCGGACGCGAAGACCTCTCCCCGCACGAGCTCTGGCTGCAGGTTTCCCCACCACTGGAATGGGATTCGGGAAGTCCGGAGCCGGAATACGACGAGCTTCCGACCGAACTTCTATAGACCGCCTCACCGGGCGGAACCCTAGCCCTCCCGGTTTTGGATTGCTCATTTGAATCCGGATGATTAACCGGAACATCGATGCCTGACTTTGCCCTCCCGAGCCGCCGTTTCCTGCTGTCCCTGCTGCCCATTTTGGTTTTTGCCCTCTGCCCGATGCTGACGGCGGAAACTCCGGATTCGCCCGGTGGCACGGTGCCGGAGAAGATCCTTGCGGCCTCCGAGGCCCTGGCCGGGAAAGACTTTGACCGGGCCGCCAGCCTCATTGCGGAATGCGTCGACGAAGGACTGCCTTATGCCCGGCTGCTGGACGCGTTCCGCAGGGAGTTCGGGATCGGCATTGAAATGGACACCTCGGAATCCATAGCTGCCGCCGAGGCCTCAGGACAAGACAGGGACTGGGAAGCGGCCCGCTTCCTGGCCTGGAAGTACATGAACGTTCCCGAGGAGGACCTGGACCTGAAAAAAGTGGAGGACTGGAGGAGCAAGGCGAAGCAGTGGAAGGAATCCCATCCGCATCCGCAGCTGATCCCGGAGTCCCTGCTGAAGCCCGTGAGGGGTGGACTTGAACCGGATTACCGGGCCGTCGGCAAGTGGAACCAGGCCCGAGCGCTGAAAGTCGACCCGGTCGCCCGCTACAACATGTTCGTGATGCTCCTCGAGGGCCGGGGCATGCCGCCGAATCCCACCCACGCCTTTGCCTGGCTGGAACAGGCGGCCAACTCCCGCAACATCAAGGCCGCCAAATGGCTTTCCACTTGTTATGCGATCGGCCTCGGGGTCGGTGAAAACGAGGAGCTGGCCGCCGACTATCAGCTGATCGCCGCCGAGGAGGGAGACGCCGAGGCCCAGCACACCATGGCCCTAAACTACCAGCGGGGCCGGGGCGTACCACGGGATCCGCAGAAAGCCGTTGAATGGTACCGCAAATCGGCCGACCAGGATTACCTGGAAGCCCTCAAGGACCTTGGGGAATTGTACTACGACGGGGAACTGGTTGAGGAAAACAACGAGGAGGCCTACCGGCTGTACAGCCGGGCCAGGGAGCTGGGCGACCTCTATGCCCGGTACAAGATCGCCTGGATGACCTTCTACGGCCAGGGAATCGCGTCCGACCCGGAGCGCGGGGTGCAGTTGTTCCAGGACGCCTCGGACTCGGGATCGAAATACGCGCCCTACGCCTTGAGCCAGATCTACCTGGACGGCAAGCGCGGCGTGAAGGAGGATCCCCAGGCGGCTGCCAGATGGGCCGAACTGGCCCTGGAGCGGGACAACAGCTGGGGCCACAAGACACTGGCCAGGCTGGCGCTCCGGCAGGAGGGCGGGCCCGATTACGAGGAGGCCTTCTATCACTACGAGGAGCTGGCCCGCGATGGAGACGAGGATGCCCAGTATGAACTGGGTGAAATGCTTCTGCAGGCACACGGTATCGGGAGGGATCTCGAGGAATCCTACAACTGGTTTCGCCTGGCTGCCGACAAGGGCCAGGAAGATGCCCTGATGCGCAAGCTGCTCATGGAAGCCCTCGGCTGGGGAACGGAAAAGAACGTCGACAGCTTTATTCGCTACTTGGAATTGAGAAACGGCGACCAGAAGCTGAATTCGGACTTTGTCCAATACATGAGAACGTATGCGGAAAATGATTACCGGCAGTCCACTCCCTCAGTGGACGACAATCTCGCCAGCCTGATAACGGGGAAATCGACCAGCATTGAGCCGGTTCCGGACGAGGCTGCCTGGCGGGATCAGATGGAGGGCCTGAAAAAGGAAGCTCCGGAAAGCCGCCAACCGAGCCTCTTTTACGGGCCGCCTCCCGAATATCCGACCATCATGAGGATGCTCGGGCTCGAGGACCGGGTCACCGCCCTCCTGATCATCGACGAGGAGGGACGCGTGCGCGAAACCGATTTCGAGGGGTCCCCTCTTCCGCCGTTTGCCGAATCCGTCAGGATGGCCATGCCGACCTGGCGGTTCATCCCGGCCTTCAAGGACGGAGAACCGGCGGAGTCGAGGATCCGCATCCCCATTCCTTTCAGCTACAATAATTAACCTGTCCCAATAACCGCATCCTCCCATGAAAAACAAACTGATCCCCACAATCGTCCTCGCCTTCAGCATGATCTTCATCACCCTGCCCGCCTCGGCCGAAGTGCCGGAAGGCTGGACCAGCGACTTCGAGGCGGCCCGCGAGACCGCCTCGGCGGAGGCAAAGCCGCTCCTCCTGATGTTTACCGGTTCCGACTGGTGCGTCTGGTGCAAGCGGATGCACCGGGAAATCCTCGACACCAAAACCTTCCGCCAATGGGCGGCCGACAACCTGCTTCTGGTCTACGTCGATTTCCCGCGCCAGGATTACCGCTCCAGGGAGGTAATTCGTCAGAACAAGAAACTGGACGAGCGGTATGGGGTCTCCGGTTACCCGACCCTGGTCCTGGTTGACGACACCGGCAGGGAGCTCGGGCGATTCAGCTACATGGAGGGAGGCCCCAAAACCTTCATCCGGGCCCTCGAGCGAGCCATCAAGAAAAGCTGAGCGTCCCGGTTCCTGCCGGCGAACCCGGCCCTCCCCAATATAGTTCTTGCTCTGTCGGGTAGCAGTCCTAAAGACTTTCCTTTCGGTAAATTTACTCTTCAACCAGAAAACAACATGCCTATAGCAACACCGAAACAATTCGCATCCATGCTGGATGCGGCGCAAAAGGGAAGTTACGCCTATCCGGCCATCAACTGTACCTCGATCATCACCCTGAATGCCGCCTTCAAGGCTTTCGCCGACATGAAGTCGGACGGCATTATCCAGTTCTCCACGGGTGCGGGACAGTTTGCCTCCGGTCTGAACAACAAGGACGCCGCCTACGGGACAATCGTCCTTGCTGAAGCAGCCCACCTCCTGGCCGAGCAGTACAACGTGCTGGTGGCCCTGAACACGGACCACTGTCAGCCCGAGAAGGCTTCCAGCTTCCTCAAGCCGCTCATCGAGGCCACCGCGGCCCGCCGGGCCAAGGGCCTGAACAACCTTTTCCAGAACCACATGCTGGACGCCTCCAACCTCCCGCTGGAGGAGAACATGGCGATCAGCAAGGAGTACCTGCAGCTTTGCGCCGAGAACGAGATCGTTCTCGAGGTCGAGGCCGGCGTGGTTGGTGGTGAGGAAGACGGCGCTGCCGGTACCGAGGACACTCCGGAAGAAAAGCTCTACACGACCCCGGAAGACATGCTGGCGGTCTACGAGTCCCTGCATCCGCTGGGACGCTTCACCTTTGCCGCCACTTTCGGCAACGTGCACGGCCACTACAAGCCCGGCGCCGTCAAGCTGCGCCCCGACATCCTCAAGAAGGGCCAGAAGGTCGTCATGGACAAATTTGGCGCCGGGGCCGAGATGGATCTCGTTTTCCACGGCGGTAGCGGCAGCGACCTCGACCAGATTCGCGAAACGCTGGATTACGGGGTGGTCAAGATGAACGTCGACACCGACACCCAGTACGCCTTCACCCGCCCGATCGCCGACCACATGCTGAAGAACTACGACGGCGTGATGATGATCGACGGCGAGATCGGCAACAAGAAGATCTACGACCCGCGGAGCTACCTGAAGAAGGCCGAGGAAAACATGGCCGCCCGCATCGCCCGGGCCTGTGAAGACTTGCTTTCCACAGGCAAGACCATCTATGGTCAGGCATAATTTGTTACCCTACTCCTAACCAATGGAAAGGCCGGTTCCACGCGGAACCGGCCTTTTCTTTGCTCAAATTCAGTGGAAGCTGGCGATTTCCTCGAGGCTGAGCCGTTCCAGGTCCGGCACTGTGCAGCCTTCAACCGGATAGCCGACGACCATCAGGAAGAGGGCCTTCTCGCCGTCCGGGCGCTGGAGGATGGATTTCAGGAAGCCCATCGGGCTCGGGGTATGGATCAGCGTGGCCAGGCCGGCCTCGTGCAGGGCGGCCATGAAGTAGCCCAGGGCGATGGAGACGCTTTCCTTCGGGTAATAGGTCTTTTGGGGTTTTCCATCCGGACCGGTAACCTGGTTTTTCATGAAAACGGCGACCAAGGCCGGTGCGGTTTCCAGGAACGGCTTGCAGGCGTCGGTTTCCATGGGAGCGATGGCCCGCAGCCACTCCTCGGGGGCTCTTTCCTCGTAAAAGGAACGCTCTTCCTCCTCGGCAGCGAGGCGGATGCAGCGCTTGATCTTGGGATCCCGGACCACGGCAAAATGCCAGGGCTGGAGGTTGGCCCCGCTGGGGCTGGCCCCTGCGGCCCGGATGGCATCCTCCACCACCCCGTCCGGGACCGGCCGGTCTGAAAAATGCCGCACGCTGCGCCGGGTTTTATGACGTTCATAAAAAGCCTTGGCCCGCGCCTGCATCTCGTCAGGGGGCAGTTCCGGCATTTGGTAAGGGATTCGCTCTTTCACAGGATTTCCAGATTGGAGAAGCAACTACGGGAGATACTGAAACCGGGGACAAAACACGCAAACGTTTATTCCGGGCGCCAGGGGAACCGGGCAGAACAGTGACCGGAATCACGCGGGCAGGCCGACCGCATGGGCGGGTCGGTTCCATCTCCTGGATTCCTGAAAAATGGCCCCGCCGCTGGACAAGCAGCATCCATGCCTATCGGATGGCAAAGCTTGGAATCCGCATTTTCAGCCCGAAGCCCGAGGGACCTGCTCCCAGACCAGCAAGGCCTGCTTGCGGGTACCTCCCCAGCGGTAATTGCCGGGCCCGCCCCCGGCCCGGATGACCCGGTGGCAGGGAATGAGAAAGGCCAGCGGATTACGTCCCACGGCCTGCCCGACGGCCCGCGCCGCACCCGGATTCCCGATCCGGCGGGCCAGCTGGCCATAGGCCATAACCTGCCCATGGGGGATCTCCAGGAGGGCCCTCCATACCCGGACCTGGAATTCGCTGCCCCGGACAAGGGCCCGCAAGGCCGGGACCGGACCGGCGGAGAAGATGTTCCGGGCCACGCCGGCCGCCATGCGGTCGTCACGGACCAGGCGGGCCTGGGGCCAGTCTGCCTGGACGGGTGCCAGCAACGGTTCCCGGCCCGGCCGGTCCGGCAGGAAGGAAAGGTGGCAAATCCCCCGGGGTCCTTCCCCGATGCGCATTTTCCCGAAGGGGCTGTCGGCGAGGCCGGCGCGAATGGTCCAGCCGGCTCCTCCCGATTTGATTTCACCAGGGGTGGCCGCTTCCAGTTTGAGGCACAGGTCATGCAGGCGCCCGGGACCGCTGAGGCCGCTCTCGAGGGCCGAGTCGAGCACGCTGGATCCGCTGGTGAGCGATTGCCGGGCGCGCTGCAGGGTCAGTACCTGGATAAAGGTCTTGGGGGAAATGGAGGCCCAGCGCTGGAAGAGGCGGTGGAAATGGTAGCGGCTGAGCCCGAGACGGCTCGCCAGTTCATCGAGGCTGGGCTGCCGGGTGTAGTGCTCCTGCAGGTATTCGATGACGGAGGCGATCCGGTCGTAATCATTCATGCCTCCCATGATACAGCAAAAATCGGCCCCCGCCACCCGATCCTTGTCGTGAAAAAAGATCAGCCGGGTTGCTCCCTGCAGATACAACCCGGCTGAATTTCACACTACCCCGGTCCGGTCAGGACAGGGCAGCTATGGAAGAGGACTGCTGCGTCATTGTTGCGGAGGAGGTCTTCACGTCGGCAAAACTCATAACAAGTCATGCCATAGACAATCCTCTTCCAAATATCGTAATACGCTGTAATCGAACAAATAAGGTTTAACTATTTCGCTGTGTTTAACCTTGCGGGAAAAGTTATACCACCAGAACACCGCCACGGGCAATGGCCACGGAGAATCAATTCTTATCATTGCCTTAAGGAAATTAGCCCGGGGGCGTGATGGAGAAAGGTGCAAGAATGCGATGAACCCATGGGTTTGACTCTCGCCATCAATGGCTTAGGAAACAGGCATGCAAAACAGGGCCCTGGACCAGGTGAATGTATTTCGTGAACAGACCGTGGAGGACCTGATGGAATTCATCAGGATCCCCAGCCAGTCGGGCACTCCCGAGCTGAAGCAGGAGGTGCTCCGCGCGGCGCAATGGATGGCCGGGAAACTGGAGGCCGTCGGAGCCGACCATGTCCGGATCCTGCCCACGGCCGGCAACCCGGTGGTCTATGCCGACTGGATCCATGATCCGGAAGCCCCGACGGTGCTGGTCTACGGCCACTACGACGTCCAGCCGCCGGAGCCGCTCAATGAATGGGAATCCCCGGCCTACGCCCCCCAGGTGCGGGAGGGGCGCATCTACGGGCGCGGGGCCTCCGATGACAAGGCCGGACTGGTCCTGGCCCTGGCCGTCCTGCGGGCCTTCAAGGCCGCCGGGGAGGTCCCCTCGGTCAACCTGAAGTTCTGCTTCGAGGGCGAGGAAGAGGTGGGCAGTCCGAACCTCGGCCCGTTTATCGAGCAGGAGGCGGACCGCTTTTCGGCCGACCTCGTGCTCAGCGTGGATGGCGGCCAGTGGAGTGAAACACAGCCCCAGGTCCTCCTCGGCTACCGGGGCATCGTGGCCATGGAGCTGAAGGTGGAGGGTCCGGCCAAGGACCTTCATTCGGGCCTTATGGGAGGGGCCGTGCTGAACCCCGTGGAGGGCCTGGTCCGCCTGCTCGGTTCCATGAAGGATCCGGAAGGACGCATAACCATTGAGGGATTCCATGATGAGGTCCGGGCCGTCAGCGAAGCCGAACGCGACGCCATGAACCGCATTCCCGGCAACGTGGAGGCCCTGACCGAAGCGGCCTGGGGCGCGCCGTTGACAGGCGAGCCCGGCTACACCGCCATCGAGCGGACCTGGATCCGCCCCACCCTTGACATTAACGGCATCTGGGGCGGCCACTCCGGCCCGGGGGCCAAGACCATCATCCCGGCCAGGGCCGGTTGCAAGATCAGCTGCCGCCTGGTGGCCGACCAGGACCCGAACCGGATCGTCGGGCTGATCCGGGCGCATGTGGAAAAGCATACCCCGGAAGGCATTTCGGCCACCCTTGATTTTGAGCCGTCCCGGGCCTGGCCCTACTCCATTCCGGCGGACCATCCGGCGCGGAAGGTCCTGAAGGAAGTCCTGGAGGAAGTCTTTGAATGCCCGGCCTTCGAGACCCGGGTCGGCGGTTCCATTCCCGTGACCTATGTCTTCTCCCAGATCCTCAAGGCCGAAACCATCGGCCTCGGCTGCTCCACCCCGAACTGCAACCTCCACGCGCCCAATGAATGGGTCTCGCTGGAATTGCTCCACCGCAGCACGAAATGCGCGGTGCTGCTCCTGCAGCGGATCGGCACCAGGCTGGCGGAAGCGAGGGACTAATAGGGCCGGCTGATCAAATTGGAATCTTTGAGATCTCCCAGCAATTCCTGGTTCGCCGCCAACCTGTAATCCGCCGCAAGCACATCATAGGCCGCCTTGTACTTGGGGAAGTTGGCACCGATAAAGGTTTTCCGTTCCTCTGTATCGGAGGGCAGCTCAGCGACCTCCTTGATCATGTAATGGGCATTGTTCAGCATCAGGATCCGGGTCAGGAAGACGTAGCCCCGGATCTGCTTGAAATTGTCCTGACTGGAAATGCCCCTCAAGTCACTTTCGGCTTCGGCGATCTGCTCCACCAGCGGCTTCACAGCCGGCATGTCCCGGGCGGCGAAACTCCCGTTGTAGTAGGCCCGGATAGCCAGGATCAGGGCGTTGTCATACTTCACCAGGGGTTCCATGGCCTGGAGGACAAAGTAATTGCGGGGATGAATCGGGGCGGCCCCGTCGAGATCGGCCAACTCGGTCTTGGTCCTTTTCAGCAGATTGGCGATATCGGCCGGGGTCTCGTAGCCGGCCTGGTCCTCTTCATCCGAATCATTTTTCGGTCCTTCAACCGATAGCATCATTCCCTCGTAAAGGGCCTTCTGCTTGCGGGCCAGCAGCTCCAGGACCAGCGAGTTGACATACAGCTGATCCCGCAGCAGGGCGTCCCTGGAACCGGCATTGAGCTGCCGCGCCTCGGCCGCGATGGCACTGTAATCCAGCCAGAGGTCGTTGTAGACCTCGGGAATGCCGATGCCCACCCGGGGATTCCCGTCGTTGCCCTGGAGATTGCCGTCCTGCAGGGTCCCGGTTTCATCGAGGCCCGCAAAATGGAGAGCCTCCCGGTTGGCCCTTTCCGTGGCACTGTTGTAATCGTCCTGGAGCCGTTTCAGGGTTGAGGCGTGCTCGACGGTGGTGGTGACGCACCCGCTGAGGAAAAGGATCAGGAGAAGCAGGCTGCCCCCAAGGACAGCGGGACGGGATTGGGAATGTCTGGTTTTCATGACTTGCCTGGGAAAATGGGTTGATACGGGGTCAAGCGACCCCCCGGAGGTCGGCCAGGGTCACCAGCTCGCCGCGCTTGAGGCCGTTCAACAGCTTGTCGAGGTGGCCAAGGAGCTGCTCCTGCTCGGGAGAGGTTCCGGATAGAAGCACCTCCATGAGTTCCTTTTCCGCCAGGATCAGGAAGAGGTCGTGGAGGGTGGCGAAGTTGGCCAGCTGGTCGAGCCCCTTGAGACCGCCGGCGTAGAGGTGTTCCATGACCAGGTTGAGCCCGGCGGACAGCTTTTCGCTGTTTTCGGCGTAGCGCTGCAATTTGACCTCATCGAGCGGGATCAGTCCGCTGGAAAGGACGGCGGCGAGGAAGTCCGCAAGCTGATCGGAGCGCAGGAGGATCTTGACCCGCTGCCCGAAGGCGGCCTTGGGGTTGCCGACCAGGAGGCTGGTCAGGAGCCCGGTTGCCGCGGGAACCAGCTGCTTCTTTTGCGGATTGTCGGTGATCCATTCCGGATGGCGGGCCAGGGCCTGGAGGTTGGAGTCCAGCAGGTAGCGGACATCACTCTCGGTAAGCTTCAGGCGCCAGCTCACGGGCTGTCCCGGCTGGGGCACGGTGGCCACGGCGTCCAGGACCGATCCCGCCACCTGGACCAGGAGGGCGCTTTTGCCGGCGCCGACCTTCTCCGCCAGAAGCGGCTCGAAATTCTCAATCCCATTGTCCAGGAGCAGGTAGGCAATGTCGGTAAACAGCTCCGGCTCGATCGCGCCGCTCTCGCCCTTGAAGAGCTTCAGCCGGTCGGGATAGAGGGCATAGAGGTCGCGGATGACGGACCGGAGCCAGGCATTCACCTCTGCCGATCCAGCCCGGATCAGGCTGGGATTCTCGGCTGCCACCTTGAGGGCGGCATGGGTCAGCTTCTCCAGCCCCCCGGTCGAGGCGATGCGCCTCAACCCCGAGGACAAGGCCTTCATCTGCTGGCGCTGGGAGACCGTGGCCTCCGGATCGAGGTCGCCGGTGAGCAGCTCCAGAAGGGCGGTTCCCACACCCTGGACCAGGTTATGGTCCGCATCGGTGGACAACCCGAGCACCTCCGGATTATTCAGGACGGCCCGCGAGGATCCGGTGATCAGGCCCACCACGATGGCCGAACCGGCCTCGGACATCCGGTCCTGGGCGGTCAGCTCGTCGGCGCCCTTGCTGCGGATCTTGTCCATCCGGCCCTTGACGTCATCCAGCAGTCCGGTGACAGCGGTGCGCAGGAGTGCATCGTCGGCGGCGTTCCGGCTGTAGATATCGGGATTCTTGCTCAGGGTCTCCAGACCCGCTGAAAAGACATTCAGCAGGATACCATCCCAACGGTCTTCCTGGAACCTGGCATCCTGGATTCCCTCCAGGAAGGTCTTCACGCTGCGGGAGAAATTGGAATTCTCATTCAAGGCCCCGGGGACGGTGACGAAGTAATCCACCGCAACCTCGATCAGGGCCCCGCCGATACGCTGGATGGTGGTGGGATTGGGGCTCTTGTCCCACTGGCGCACCGTGGCCAGGGCGAAGAGGTCCCGGGCCTCGTACTCGACCAGGTTGGACTTGTTGGCCTGGCGGCTCCAGCCGCGTCCGGAATTGAGGTACTGCAGGTAGGCCGCAACCAGGGCGTCACCGCCGTATTCGTTGCCATTGTTGTCGAGAAAACAGGTCTTGTAGTCCTCGACCAGCCTGGCATCGGTATCGTTCTGCAGAAAGCGCATCATGTTGAAGGCCTGCTGCGGTATGTCCAGCTGGGCGGGAAAGAAGGAGCTGGGTAACGGCAGGGTCAGCTCCATGTCCTGGGCGCCCTCGATGAAGGCTTTGCGTCCGGCATTGGCCAGGCGGACGCTGGCCCGGATGGCGAAGAGAATGAGGTCGGCTGTGGCGAGTGGCATAAGAAATCCTCCTTGAGCAGGGAATACTTAACGGGTGCTGGTTTGAATGGGGATGTTGGAGCGGACCGGCTGCACGGGAGCATCCGGCTGGGAGGGGGCGGCGGCAGGCTGCTGGACCACGGTCACCTTGCGGGCCTTGCGGTCGCCCTGCATGGCGTCGCGGGCCATGCTGGTGAAGGACATGTAGATCTCGATGAACTTATGGAAAAGATCACTGCCGCCGGCCAGCAGCCCTCCGGTCAGGAGGATGTCGACAAAGGCCACCAGGACCTTCTGCACCCAGTACAGGTCATCATAGTTGACCGCGAGGGCCCGGATCAGGTCCACCCCGAGGGCGGCCGCGAGGCAGCCCAGACCCAGCCCGACCCACATCGCATAGCGCAGGGTATCCTGCTTGTAGGTCCCCAGCTCCTTCTTGAGCGGGGCCATTTTCTGCTGCAGGCGACGCATCTCGTGCAGGGCGGCCCCGCCCTTCTGCTCCTCGTAAAGCCGCTTCTCGTCCTCCAGGATCTGGATTTCCTCGGTCAGGGCCCGGGCATCGGCCCCGCGCCAGGTGGTCATCAGGATCTCCAGGGAGCGCTCCAGGATGATGGTGATCGTCCCCAGCACCCATACCCGGTTCCACAGCTTGTCGGTCAGCTCCTCCCCGGGGAGGAAGTCAAGCGAGGTTACCATGAGGGCGAAAAGCGCCAGCAGGATCAGGAATGCGGCGAACAGGACCAGCGAGAACACGCGCCTCTTGAGCCGGCCAGCGGGAGTGGTATCAGCAAACATAACGGTGCCTTCCGGTTTGAGCGATTCGAGAGATTGGTTTGAGAGAGGTGAAAGGAATGGAGAGATCTTCGCCGGTTCGTATCCGGCGACCACTACTTTTTGCATATAAACCCGCCGTTTTACAAGCTGAAAGCTCGAGTACGGGAAGAGGGAAACGGGCCCGGGGTGCCGGCCGAATGAAGCAGGCAGGCCACATTTGGTTGGAGATCGATGGCCCAGCATTACCAGGTGCGGAGTCCTAAAGGGCGCTTTGTATTGACCTGTCGCTGGCACAGACGGCATTTTACAGCATGTTCTCCCACCCTCTGGCATACCCTTCATCCCGATCCAAATTCCTGGCACTATTCCTCTGCATCGCCTGTTCCCTGACTGCCGCCGCGCAGGATTCCTTCACGGTCAACCTGTCCGTCTCCCCGGTTGGAGCAGGGACGGCCTCCGGTGAAGGAACCTACCCCTCCGCCGGGACCGCAGTGGCCGAGGCCGCCCCGTTTTCCGGGTGGGTATTCTCCGGCTGGTCGGGCGACGCCTTCCGCCTTGAGAATCCCCTGTCACTGACCGGCCCGGGCGACCACAGCTATGTGGCCCAGTTTCTTCCGGACTACCGCGATTTCGATAGTGACGGACTGACCAACCACGAGGAAGCCACCCTTTACCTGAGTAATCCCAATGATCCCGACACCGATGATGACGGGGTCACCGACGGCGATGAGAGCCGTGCGGGAACCGACCTCCTGGTGGACGAGGGAGGGGAGCTCCTGGTGTATGAGGGATTCGACTACACCCCGGGCCTGCCTCTCATTATTTTCGGAGAGGACGTTTCCGGATCCGGATGGCAGGGCACATGGGGAAGTATCCCGGCTGTAGGCACCAACACCAACAACGCCATGGTTGCCGAGGGAAAC
>CAJXMX010000108.1 GCA_913056355.1 uncultured Opitutales bacterium | reverse complement strand
GCTCCCGGGGTCGGCCAACAGCGAGCCGATGCCGTCCTGGATGCCCGGGTTGCCGGCATGGCCGATCCCGGCGATGCGCCCGTCGCGGATACCGATGTCGGCCTTGATGATGCCCACCTCGGCATCGAGGATCAGGGCGTTGGTGATGACCAGGTCCAGGGCCTCACCGCGCAATGCGGTCGGGGACTGGCCCATCCCGTCGCGGATGACCTTGCCGCCGCCGAACTTGACCTCGCTGCCGTAGCCGCCCAGTTCCGCGATGTAATCCCGTTCCACCTCGATGAACAATTCCGTGTCCCCGAGGCGGACCCGGTCCCCGACGGTCGGGCCGTAGAGGTCGGCATACTGCCGGCGTGTGAATTCAAAAGCCATGGTGCTTACCTTTCGTCCAGGTTCCCGTCGACCTTGTTGTTCAATCCGCGGACCTCGCGACGGCCGGCCAGGGCCACCAGGTCGACCTCCTTCTCGTCCCCGGGTTCAAAACGGACGGCGGTTCCCGCGGGAATGTCGAGGCGCATGCCCCAGGCCGACTTGCGGTCGAACTGCAGGGCCTCGTTGACCTCGTGGAAATGAAAGTGGCTTCCGACCTGTACCGGCCGGTCCCCCGCATTGACGACCTTGAGGGTGCGGCTCAGCAGGCCCCGGTTGGCCATCAGGGCCGGTGAATTCCGGGCGGTGATGATTTCTCCGGGTATCATTGGATTGGATTGTGGACAGTTACCAGTTTGCTCCCGTCCGGGAAGGTGGCCTCCACCTGGACCTCGGATATCATTTCCGGGATTCCCTCCATCACCTGGTCCCGGGTCAGGAGCGTGGTCCCGAACTCCATCAGCTCGGCGACGCTTTTCCCGTCCCGGGCTCCCTCGATGATCTCGTAGGTAATAATCGCTACAGCCTCGGGGTAGTTCAACTTGAGTCCGCGTTGCTGGCGGCGGCGGGCCAGGTCGGCTGCCACCACCACCATCAGCTTTTCCCGTTCTCTCGGTTTCAGGTGCATGTCTTATACAGTCAGGTGCCGGGCGATCAGCTCGTCCGTGAGGTCCCCGGTCGGGCCCTGGTGGACAATGGAGCCGCGCTCCAGGATGTAGAAATAGTCGCTGGCCGCCTTGGCGAAATCGAGATACTGCTCGACCAGGATAATGCTGACCTGGTAGCGCTGGCGGATGGTCTGGATGGCGTCCTCGATCTGGTCGATGATCGAGGGCTGGATCCCCTCCGTCGGCTCGTCGAACATGAGCAGCTGGGGATTCGTCAGGAGGGCCCGGCCGATGGCCAGCTGCTGCTGCTGTCCGCCGCTGAGGACCCCGCCCTTGCGCTTGAGCATGTCCTTCAATACCGGGAAAAGCTCGTAGACTTCGTCCAGGCGGTCCTCGCCGGTCGACTTGCTGGCCGCGAGGCTGATCTTGAGGTTTTCCCAGACGGTCAGGCCGGGAAAAATATCCCGCCCCTGGGGCACGTAGCCAATTCCCAGCCGGGCCCGCTTGTTGGTCGGCAGGCCAAGAACGGACCGGCCCTCCACGAGGATGTCCCCGGTCCGGGCCGGAAGCAGCCCGAGGATGGTCTTGAGGAGGGTCGTCTTGCCCACCCCGTTGCGCCCCAGCAGGGCCACCACCTGCTTCTTCCCGACCTCGAGGTTGATCCCCTTGAGGATCAGCGACTCGTCATAGCCGGCGGATACATTCTCCATGCGGAGAAAGCAATCGGTGGCGACGGGGGTTTCCTGCTCGACGGTTTGCGTGCTCATGGTGCTGCTCAATGGTTGCGGGTCTGCCTCCCGAGGTAGACCTCGACCACCTCCGGGTCCCGGCGGACGGATTCGAAATCCCCCTCCTTGAGGACATGGCCCTGGTGGAGGACGGTGACCCGCCTGGCAATCTGGCGGACGAAGTCCATGTCATGCTCGATGACGATCAGGCTGTGCTTGCCCTCGAGGCTCAGGAGCAGCTCGCCGGTCCGCTCCGTCTCCTCGTCGCTCATCCCGGCCGCCGGCTCGTCGACCAGCATGATCTTGGGATCCTGGGCCAGGAGCATGCCGATCTCCAGCCACTGCTTCTGGCCGTGGGAAAGGGATCCGGCGATGTGGTTCTTGCGGGACTCGAGGCGGATCGTCTCCAGGACCTGGTGGATCTTGTCCCGGTGCTCCCGGGTCTCGCGGTAAAAGAGGGTCTTCAGGACCCCCCGGCCGGCGTTCAGGGAAAGCAGCAGGTTGTCGTAGACGGTATGTGAATTGTAGACCGTCGGGTTCTGGAACTTGCGGCTGATGCCCAGCTGGCTGACCACGTGCTCCCGGGTCCGGGTCAGGTCGATGTCGTGCCCGTCCTCCTTGTGGTAGACGATCTTTCCCCGGTCGGGCTTGGTCCGGGCCGTGATGAGGTCCATGAAGGTGCTCTTGCCCGCCCCGTTGGGACCGATGACCGTGTGCAGCTCGCCTTCCCGCAGGTAGAAGTTGAGGTCGTTGACGGCCTTGAACCCGTCGAAGGACTTGTCCACGCCCTCGACCGTGAGGACCAGGCTGGTGCCGCGATGCAAGGGATCCTGGCTCATGCTTCGGAAGGGGCTTCGCCGGTTGAACTGAGGGCGGCGGCCGCCCGGCGGCGGGCGTACCAGCCCTTGAGCTGGGCCGGAAGGCCGACCAGGCCGTTGGGCATGAAAAGCACCACCAGGATGAAGATCATCCCGAGGATGATCAGCCAGCTGTCGGGATAGGCCCGGGTGGCGAAGCTCTTCAGCATGTTGACCACCACCGCGCCGATAATGGGCCCGAGCTTGGTTCCCCGTCCGCCGAGGGCCACCCAGACCACCACGTCGAGAGACTTGGCGGCCGTCATTTCAGACGGGTTGATAATCCCCACCTGCGGCACGTAGAGGGCGCCGGCGGCCCCGGCGATCATGGCCGAGAGGACGAATATCAGCAGTTTGTAGTGGGTTGTTGAATACCCCGAGAAGCGGACCCGGTTCTCGCTGTCGCGGATGGCCTGCTGGACCTTGCCGAACTTGGTGTTGATCAGCCAGGCGATGAGCAGGTAGGTCAGCCCCATCAGGATGACGCTGCAGGCGAACAGCCAGCGCAGGGTCGAGGGGGAGTTGATGTCGGCCCCGAGGATTTCCTTGAAATCGGTGAAGCCGTTGTTGCCCCCGAAGGTGAAGTCGTTGCGGAAAAAGAGCAGGCAGGCGGCGTAGGTCAGGGCCTGGGTCAGGATGGAGAAGTAGACCCCCTTGATCCGGGAGCGGAATGCCAGGAAGCCGAAAACCAGGGCCACCAGGCCGGGCACCCAGAGGACCGCGCCGGCCGCGAACCAGAAATTATAGAAGGGAACCCAGTGGACCGGCAGTTCCTGGTAGCCGAGGAAGACCATGAAGTCCGGGAGTTGGCTCTTGTAGGCCCCGCGCTCCCCGATCATCAGCATCAGGTACATTCCGAAGGCGTAGCCACCGAGGGCGAAGAACAGGCTCTGGCAAAGGCACAGCAGGCCGGTGTAGCCCCAGAGCAGGTTCAGGCTCATGGCCAGGACGGCGTAGGTAATGTATTTGCCCCACAAGGACAACTGGAAGCCGGAGACATGGAAAAAGCTGTCCGGACCGGTGAAGGCGTTCAGGCCGGGCAGCAGGAGCAGGAGCACGACTCCGGCTACGAGGAAAGTGGTCCACTCGGTCTTGCTGTCGAAAAGTTTCATCCTAGTCCTCCAGGCTCCTTGATTTGGTGGGGAAGAGGCCGCCGGGCTTCCACTGCAGGAAGAGGATGATCACCGCGAAGACGGTGATCTTGCCCATGACCGGCCCCATGGCCGGCTGCAGGAACTGGTCGACCAGCCCGATCCCCATGGCCGAGACCCCGGCCCCGAGCAGGTTGCCGACACTGCCGGCCACGACCACCATGAAACTGTCCACGATGTAGGCCTGGCCCATGGAGGGGCCGACATTGCCCAGTTGCGAGAGGACGACGCCGGCCAGGCTGGCCAGACCGCATCCAAACGCGAAAGTGAGGGTGTTGACCCGGCTGACGGGGATGCCCAGGCTGGCCGCCATGTGGCGGTTCTGCATGACGGCCCGGATGTAGAGGCCGAGGTTGGTCCGGGTCAGCAGGAGCCAGGTGGCGATGACCGTGAGGATGGCGAATCCGATGACGAAAATACGGGTGTAGCTGAGCGAGGCGCCCCAGAGTTCGAAATTGCCCACCAGCAGGCCGGGCGTGTTGACCTGGACGTTTGCGGCCCCGAAGACGAGCCGGTATACCTGCTGCATGACCATGGACAGCCCCCAGGTGGCCAGCAGGGATTCCAGGGGCCGGCGGTAAAGGAAGCGGATAAAGGATTTCTCGAAACCGATCCCGATCAGGGCCGCGACCACGAAGCTGACCGGGAGGGAGACAATGAAGAACCACTGGTAGGCGGCCGACTGCGGGCCGAAGGCTGCGGCAAAGGCGTTCTGGACCAGGTAGCAGGTGTAGCCCCCGATGGCGATGAACTCCCCGTGGGCCATGTTGATGATGCCCATCAGCCCGAAGGTGATGGCCAGGCCGAAGGATACCATGAGCAGGACCGATCCCAGGCTCATGCCGCGGAAAAGATTCCCCAGCTGTTCCACCCAGGCCATGTGCTCATCGATTCGCCGCAGGGCCCGGCGGCTGGCTGCCGCCAGTTCCTCGTTTCCCGATTCCTCGGCCGCCTCCAGGTAATCCTCGACGAGGTCCCTGCCGGCAACCGACTTCAGGTCCCCGAGGCGGACCACCGCCTCCATGATGTCTTCGGTGGCCTCGGTCCGGTCCAGCTGGTTGATGATAATGGCCTCCTCCAGGGCGCGCCGGGCACGTGCCGATTCCTCGGCGCCAAGACGTCGCTGGAGGACCGGGATGTATTCCTCGTTCCTGCTCAAGCCCAGCTTCCGGGCGGCATCGATGCGGACCTGTTCATTCGGGTTGGCGAGATCAATGGTGTCGATGATCTTGACCAGCTCCCGTCTCAGCTTCCGTGAAGGACGGGCCTTGGAAAGGCTCTCCTCCTCGGCCTGGGTGAGGGAGACCACCGCGTCCGATTCCAGGTCATGGTATTCCTCCGCGTACCTGTGGAGGACCAGCGGCGGCTGATCCGGTCCGCGCTCCAGGAGCAGGACTTCACCAGTACGCCAGGACTCCACGAATTCCTTGATGAAGGGATCCCCGTGGCTTCCCAGTTCATTCAGGAGCCCCTCGGGATCCTCATAATCCTCCAGAGCAAGGTCCATCAGGACATCCCTCAGGGGCCGCTGTTCGGCACACAGCATTGCCGGCAACAACAGGATCAAGATCATCCATCCTTTACGCATGAATCAATATCGCGCGAGGCATTGAAGGTTGCGGTTCCGCTTTCGCGTGAGCCTGCCGCCCGGCGGGGGAAGAGAAATCCCGCCAGGCGGCAGCTGGCACGCAAAACCCGGATTTACTTGAAAGTTCCCTTCAGGAACGGCTCCCCGACAACCCGGTCGAATGAATCGAGGATCTCGAACTGTCCGTCCTCGAGGATTTCCCCGATGTAGACGTTCTTGGTCAGGTGGTGGTTCTTCTGGGTGACCACCGTCCCGCCGGGACCGTCAAAGGCGATGCCGCTTTCCAGGGCCTCGATGACCGGGCCCACCTCGAAGGTACCGGCCTTTTCGACCGCCTTCTTCCACAGGTAGACGCCGTCATAGGAGAGAACCATCGGGGAGCAGGTCACCCGGCCCTCCTTGGCCACGCCGGTGACGTCGGTCTCCTCCAGCCAGGACTGGAAATCGGCGATGAACTTCTCGTTGGCCTCCGTGTCGAGGGACATGAAGTAGGTCCAGCAACCGAGGTGCCCCACCAGGTCCTTGGTCGGCAGGCTGCGGAACTCGTCCTCGGAAAGGCTGTAGGAAACGATCGGGCACTCGTCGGCGGTGATGCCGGAAGCCGCGATTTCCTTGAAGAAGGAGACGTTGGAGTCGCCGTTGATGGTGTTGATCACACAGGCGTCACCACCGGCGGCGAAGTCCTTGATCTCCGCGACAATCTGCTGGTAATCGGTGTGCCCGAAGGGCGTGTACTTGCCCGCCGAAATGACATTGCCGTCGGCATCCTTGCGCAGACCGCCCCCGATGTTCTCGATCGGAACGCCCTTGGAAAGGAGGTACTCCAGCAGGACCAGGTTGGTGGTCTGCGGGTAAACATAGTCCGTCCCGATCAGGTAGAACTTGGTATATCCTTCATCCAGCAGGTAGTCCACGGCCGGGATGGCCTGCTGGTTGACCGCTTCCGCGGTGTAGAAGATGTTCGGGGACATTTCCTCGCCCTCGTACTGGACCGGGTAGAAGAGAAGGCCGTTGTATTTCTCGAATACGGGAAGGACCGATTTGCGGCTGACCGAGGTCCAGCATCCGAAGACCACGGCCACTTCGTCCTGGGCCAGCAGCTGCTCGGCCTTTTCCGCGAAGAGCGGCCAGTCCGAGGCTCCGTCGACAACCACCGGCTCGATCATCTTGCCCATCACCCCGCCGTTGGCGTTGATTTCATCGAAGGTGAAGAGGAGGATGTCGCGCAGGGAGGTTTCACTGATGGCCATGGTGCCGCTGAGAGAGTGCAGCACACCGACTTTGACCGTGTCCGCGGCCTTCATGGCCGAGGTTCCCAGCAGGGTCACCCCCGCTACAAGCAATACCCGTTTTCCAGTCCTGACAATTTCAGTTAGTTTCATCTGTGTAGTTTTCTAGGTTGGAATTTATGTCGTGATTAAGCACCCGGCCGGGTCGAAACCCCGTCCAGGTACTCCGGACCATAAGCATTACTGATGCCAAAACCTCCGGCTGCGGGTATTACTTGAGCTTTTCAGGCCGGCGGCCCAAAATACGGACGGGAGAGCGGGCACAGGCGTGCTGAAACAGGGCCGGGAACCGCCAGCCTAACGGGTCTGTATCCAGATTTCCGCGACAGGATCGTAGACCAGGGGACCGTCCGGCAGGACATAGAGGGCCGAACCGTCGGCAGTGGCCATCCAGGGCCAGGTGGCCGGGGAGGGAAAGAGGTAGCGCTCCAGGAACGGGCTGAAGAGGACCGGCCCGAGGTCGTAGACCCAGCCCAGGGACGGGTGGTAGAGCCAGGGGGCCTCGCTGGTGTAAAGATAGCCGAGCCAGGGGGACCAGATCCAGCCCCGGCCCCGGTCGAGGATCCAGCGGACCGGGGCCGATTCCTCCAGCAGGTACCAGTCGAGCGAATTGTTGATGGTGAATCGCAGGTGCTGCAGGGATCCCCCCTGGGGCCAGGTGTGTTCGTTCCAGTAGCCTTCCCCGACCGGACTGACGACCGGAACCTGCACGGAAGCCTGGGCCGCCGCTGGCCAGCGCCCGGTGCCCCCGGCGACCACCGCCCCGGTTTCCGGATCGGTTCCGGGGGCCAGCAGCGGCAGGGCCAGGCCATCGGCAAAGGAAGGGGCCGGCTGGGCCCGGGCGGGGGGGTGCCCGGTCAGGTACTCGAGGAAATTCGGGGCCCCGTCGCGGTCGCTGTCCCGGTAGCGGAGGAGACTTGGCCCGGGTTCGCGCATACCGAAGGGAAGCCAGGCTTGTAGCCATTCTTCGAATACCGAATCGGCTCCCCCGGCGATCCGGGCCGACCACGGGTCCGCGCTCTCCAGCCGGGTGTCGATCCAGACGGCGACCGCCGCCTGGCCGGGGCCGCCGGGAGGGGCCAGGCCGAAATAATCCCCGATCATGTAGCCGCCGGGCGTTGCGGTGGCCTTGTCCAGGGGGAAGGTCTGCCCGCTCAGGCGGAAGGGATCCGTCCAGCTTTCGCCCCCGTCAAAGGACTGGACACAATAAAAGTCACCGGAGGAATTGCCGGAATCCCCGTTGCGGTTGTCGTAGAAGGAGACCGTCACGACCCGGCCGTCGGGGGACACCGCCAGCGTCGGGAGGCAGGTCACCCGGGAGGGGGCGTCCCCGCTGATCCTGACCGGGGGCCGGAAGCTCCAGTCCGGCTCAGCGGTTACCGCCGGCCCGGAATCCGGGCGGTCCGAGCGGATGAAGTAGACGTGCCCGAAGGTGTCCCCGGGAGAATCACGGGAAACATAGGCCACATAGATGTCGCCGGTCTCCCGGGCCGCACCAGCCGAGGGCAGGAAGGAGCCGTCCCGCAGGTTGGGGGCATCATACAGGATGTAGGAATCATGGAGGGGAACTTCAGGAAAGGGAAAGCTTTCCCCTCCGTCGGGAGAGTAATGGAGCTCGAGACGGGTCCGGCGGAAGTTGTGGCAGACAATGGCCAGTCCGCCGCCGGGAAGGAAAACCGGCTGGGATCCCTGGTACTGGACGCGCGACAGGGTGGGACCCTGCGGTGGAGTCACGTAAAGCGGGCTGGACCAGGTCTGGCCCCGGTCATCGGAATAGGAAAGGGTGATCAGGGCATCCTCGACCAGGGTGAACTCTCTCGTATCCGTCCGGAAATTGGTCCAGGTGACCACCACCCGGCCCTCCGTGGGACCCGCGAAATCATTGACAGCCATCCAGTTCTTGTCGGGAAAGATGCCGTAGTCAGCGGTGGTTTTGATTCCCGTGTAGATGGTACGGGGATCGGACCAGGTCACTCCACGGTCCGTCGAACGCTGCAGGACCAGCCTGCCGAGGGCGAAACTGCTGTCCACCGAAACGAGGGAGTTCAGGTAAAGGATTCCGTCCGCTGAAATGGCGGCCACCGGATCGGGGGCGCGGTAATAGGATCCCCCGCCGGTCTGGGTAAGGCGGGGAATGAGGCTCCGCCGCCAGGTGAAGCCGCCGTCCTCGCTGACCGCGTACCCGTTGCTCCGGGCCCCGCCATCGGAATACCTTCCCTCCTGGAAAGTGGCCAGGAGGAGGTCCGGCTCCGCCACCGAGCGGGCCACATGCGGCTCGGCCTGGTTGAGGCCGTCCCCCCCGGGCAGCTCGGCCGGATCCTCGCCCAGCCTGGTGTTGGGTCCGACCCAGGGCGCCAGCAGCGAGGCCCCGCAACGGGGGCCGGAGAGCAGGCACAGGCCGGCCAGACTCATCTGAATCCATCTCAAGTTCACGGCTCGCGTTTCAGAAAATACCACCGGGGCCGCCTCGGCCAACGGAAAAAGCATCCCTTTGCCAATCCTTGACAGTGCTGATCCGGCTCCATCATCTTCCAGCAATGGATATCGTCTGCCTGGACCTGGAAGGGGTCCTCCTTCCTGAATTCTGGATCGCCGTGGCCGAGGCCACCGGCATTCCCGAGCTGCGCCGGACCACCCGCGACGAGCCGGATTACGATGTCCTGATGCAGTACCGCCTGCGCCTGCTGGACCAGCACGGGCTGACCCTCCAGGCCATCCACGAGGCGATCCGGGATCTGGAGCCGCTGCCCGGGGCGAGGGAATTCACCGACTGGCTGGTCGCCCGCAGCCGCCTGATCATCCTTTCCGACACCTTTGTCCAGTTCTCCGCCCCCTTGATGGCCAGGCTCGGCCACCCCACCCTGTTCTGCCATGAACTGGAAATCGACGGGGAGGGCCGGATCACCAACTACCGCCTCCGTCAACCGGACCAGAAACGCAAGGCCGTGCAGGCCCTGAAGGGTCTCAACTTCCGCGTCATCGCCGCCGGCGACTCATGGAATGACCGGTCCATGCTGCAGGAGGCCGATGTCGGGATCCTTTTCCGTCCCCCGGAAAGCCTCCGCGAAGCCGAGCCGGGAATGCCCGTGACCCGGACCCACGAGGAGCTCAAGGCGGCCATCGAGGCGGCCTTTGTCCATTGACCGGAGGATGAAATTCCGCTGGCACAAATGGATCCGCAAGGCCCACCGCTGGCTGGGGGTCATTATCGGAATCCAGTTCCTGGCCTGGACCATGGGCGGGCTTTACTTTTCCTGGACCGATCTCGACACCGTGCATGGCTCCGACCGGCTGGGCCCGCCGCCGACCTTGCAGCCCGGCTTTCAGCCCGCCTCGGTTGACCGCGCCCTGGCCGCCCTCCAGCCCGGGGAAGGGGGAGCATTTGACCGCATCGAACTGCTTCCCCTCTCTGAATCCTCGGCCGTTTACCGGATCACCTACCGGAACAGCGAAGGAACCAGGGACTCCCAACTGGTGGATGCCAAAACGGGCGAGCTCCGGGAGCCCCTCAATGTCGAGGAATGCCTGAGGCTGGCGGAGGCCCGCTACGAGGGACCGGAGGGCATCAAGGTGACCTCGACCCGGAGGCTGGAGGCCACCGGTCCCCATGACGAGTACCGGGAATTGCCCCTGCCGGCCTACGCCTTTACCTTCGACGATGACCGGAAAACCACCATCTACGTGGCTCCGTCCCATGCCCGGGTGACCTCCGTCCGCAACAAGCAGTGGCGCGCCTTCGATTTCCTGTGGATGATGCACACCATGGATTACGAGAGCCGGGACAACTTCAACAACCTGCTGCTGCAGGCCTTCGCCGTGTTCGGTCTGGTAACGATCCTGTCCGGCTTCGCCCTGTTTTTCGTCTCCGCCCGCTGGATGCGGCGCTGATGCTTAAAACCGGCAACCGATCTGGACAAACGGGCCGTAGTATTCCAGATCCAACTCACCGTGCCATTTGCTGTTGGCGTAGTTCACATCAATACGGAAGTACTCCCCTCCCGCTCCCAGGTAGAAATTGTTGTTCAGGTAATAACGGAGGGCCAGCCCCCCGGACCATAACTTGCCGTCCCATTCCCCGATCGAAAGACCAAACCAGTCCAGACGGGATACCATTCGCCAGCGGGCACTTGGAACGTAGACATAATAGAAGCCGATGTTGGGGATCGGCAGGAACCCTCCGGAGGAGGCATCGGTATCGATATGGACCCGGCCAACGCCGTCCAACTGGATGCCGATACCCACCGCGGTATCGATCATGTGCGTTCCCAGGACAAATCCAAAATAGGATTTTTCACCCTGGACCAGGTCGTAGCCAAAGGCCAGGCGATACAGCTCGAAGTCGAAGAAGGCCCCCACGGTGGCCCCGATGTGGAATGCTTCATCACCCCATTGGATATCCTTTTCCAGGGTTTGCACATGTTCCCGGTTCAATTGGAAAAACTCCAGGCTGACGAATAGCCGCTTGCTCAGGTACAATCCGGCCTGGGCCGCTCCCTGGCTCACACTGTCCTTGATTCCAAGGTCCTCCTCAAGGTTGATGGTGGTCCCCAGCTGCATACCGCCCTGAAGGTCAAGGCGCAGGGTGGTTGAAATATAGGGGCGGAAAATACCGGCGTTCAGCCAGAACCGCTCATGAAGGGAATTTGGGTTCTCCCGGATGAATTGCTCCTCCGTTTCCCGCCCGAGGGCGAGATTCAGGCAGCATAAACACGTCACGACAGGTGCCAGGCCGCGGAGCAAATGTCTCGTCAATCCAGGCATGTTAAAGCCAGTGATAAAGTCGCCGGGTAGCCATTAAAAGACAAAACTGAGCGAATCCCACTATTTCTGTGCCGGTGCCTGAACCTTGACAGCCGGGCTGCCGGGAGGATAGAGCTTCCGTAACCGAAGCCCACATTCACCCAATCAATCCCATGCACATCCCAAAGACATTTTTCCCGATATTGGCGGGCCTGGTCTTTCCGGCGCTTTTGCCGGCAGCCGATTCCCAGGAATCCCCAATCGTAGTACCTCCCTTGGTACAGCCCGCCACCCACGAGTCCCTGCCGGGGAAGTTTATCTGGGGCGACCTCTTCGCGGCCTATCCCCTGCAGGCGGCCAAGTTCTATTCCCAGGTCCTGGGCTGGAACCTGCGCCGTTTTGAGAACGGCGACCAGGCCTACTGGATGATGTTCAACGGTGACCGGCCGGTGGCCGGCGTCGTCCGCCACGCGCCCGAGGAGACGCGGCCGGACGCCCTCAAGGCCCGCTGGGTGGGCTACATCTCCGTGCCCGACCTGGCCGGCGCGGTTGAGAAAGTGAAGGCCGAGGGAGGTCAGGTACTGGTCGAGCCGCGCTCCGTGCCGGACCGGGGAACCCTGGCCATTGTGACGGATTCCCAGGGAACCATCGTGGGCCTGATGAACTCCAGCTCCGGCGACCCGGCCGACAGGGAAGCGGAGACTGGCGGATGGATCTGGGTCCAGCTCTTCTCCACCCAGCCGCGGGAATCGAAAAGTTTTTATGAATCGGTCTTCGGATACGAGGTCACCGATGATCCCCGCACCGAACGGGATGATGACTATCTGTTGGTCTCCCAGGGGTATTCGCGGGCCGGTCTGGTGCCTCTGGAGGCCCCCCCGGGAACCCGGGGCGGCTGGATGGGATTTGTCCGCGTGGCTGATATCGAGGCTACCCTGAGAACCGCCAGGGAACTGGGATCCAAGGTGCTCCTGGCTCCGGATACCGGCGACCCGGCGGCGGATAAGATGGCGGTCCTGACCGACACCTACGGGGGTGTCTTCGGACTTTTTGAATTTGGCGAATAGGAGACCGGAAATGAAGAAGAAATCCACCCTCATCCTTCTTGGCCTGGGCGCTTTGCTGGGTCTCACGACAAGCCTCTTCACCGGCTGCGGCTCGGGAGATTACTACGGCACCTCGGGATATGTTTCCACCGGATACGGTTACGGAATGCACGATCCCTACTTCTATGATCGCTGGTACGGATATGGAGGAGGAACGGTCATTGTCACGCCGCCCCCGAGCCGACCTGTACGACCCACGCCTCTCCCGGCCCCGGCCCCGGCCAGGCCCTCGACCCGCCCGGCCCCGATTCCGCGGGCCCGCTGAGCATATTTGCCGGACCGGCTTAATTCCGGCCGGAGTAGGGATTACTTGTCCCCCTTGTCCTTGCCCTTGCCGGACATGGACTTGCTGATGTAGCGGCCCAGGGCAACCAGGAGGATGGCCCCGATGAAGGAAAAGAGCAGTTCCTCATAGGAGATGACCGCGATTCCCCAGCCGAAGTTGATGCCGAAGACCGCGACCACCATGGTCCCGACAAAAGCGCCGGCCAGCCCCAGCAGGAAACGGCCGATGCGTCCCAGTCCGGTGGTCTTGAGCTTGGTCAGGAAACCGACCATGCTGCTGACCAGGAAGGCCAGGATGACCAGGCCCCCGATCTGCTCCGGAGACCGGTCCGAGAGGCCGTTTTCATCGAACTTCTGGATCATCGATTCCACCCCCTCGGAGGTGGCCTGGGTGGCATCCTTGACCGTCTCGGAGGTTTTCTCGGCGAGGGTGGGATCAGCTGCATAAAGGGAGGAGCTGATTCCGGGTGAAACCATGGCCAGAAGGGCCGTTAACACAATCAGGCGGACTAGCGCCGGCAGCCGGTTTTGCATCAATTTCATGTGATCCTGGAGTTAAGGGAGTCAGGAGGATAAGGGCGCCCTCATTGCGGGAGAAGACAGAATATTTACAGGTAATTCCCAATTGAAGTTCACGAAAACAACTCGTTGAAACGCTCCCTCTGCTGGTTGGTGCCGAGCATCAAGAGCCGGGCCCCGGATGTCAGCCGCGTGCTGGCGGGCGGATTGGTCAGGGTCTCCCCCGGCGTCTCCACGGCAATGACCACCAGGCCCGTGCGGGCCCCGATGCCGCTTTCGGCAAGCGTCTTGTCCGCCAGGGAGCCGGGAAGCTGGACCGAGTAGAATTCCGCCCCCTCCCCGACCATGACCGGCTCCCGGCCCAGCAGATAGGCCACGATGTACTCGCAGCCCAGCGAGGCGTAGCTGAGGACGAAGTCCGCCCCGGCGCGGTAGATGGCCTCGATGTTCCGTTCCCGGG
>CAJXMX010000107.1 GCA_913056355.1 uncultured Opitutales bacterium | reverse complement strand
ACTCTTTCCCTACACGACGCTCTTCCGATCTGGGTCCGAGGTAATTGCCTTGTAAGCCTCCCGGAATTTCGAGTTGCGGTCAGGATGGATGGGCCCGAGATGCTTGATCGAGATCCCGGAGCGTTGAGCGGTCATCCGGTGCATGATTTGTTTTCCCGTCATCTCGAGCGAAAAGATCGATACGGGGATGCCATCGCCTCGCATGGCAAGTGCTGTCTGAGCCAACAAAGCGGACTTACCTTGTCCCGGGCGGCCCCCGATGACAACGAGCTCCGAATCATTGAGGCGGCCAAGACTCCGGTCAATCCAATCGATCCCCCAGGTCAGAAGGTTCTCCGGAACATCCCCTCGGGCCCGGGCCTCGATCTCCTCAAGACCTTTCCGGATCTCCTCCGCGAGGTCCCCGGCCGGAGCGGTTGAGTGGATTTCCTGCTTGGCGGTCTCCAGATGGGCAAGGGCCTCCTCCGTTGGCATCTCCCGGGCCTCCTCCATTGACCGGACAAGGGTCCTTTGGCTCCAAGCCTCCCGGAGGAGTTTGATCCGCTCCCCGAGGGCATAGCGGGTTAGGCCGATCTCTTGGGCAAGGCTGAGGGCAACCCAATGCTCCCGGTGCTTGGCCTCGAATGTCATTGAGTCAAATTCCCCGGTTTTGGAAAAGTGCTCCCATCCCGCAAAGGCGGCCGGATCGGTGAGGTAGCGGCCGAGATGATCGGTCTTGGCTCGGAAAAAAAGATCCCGGGGAGTGCCGGGCTCGGCCAAGCTGGCAACGATGGCCCGCTCGATCTTGGCAAGGGCTTCGGGGTTGGGGGTGCGGCTGGCTGAATTCATTTTCTTAGTTGTGGGTCCTTATTGGCAACGCCTTGCCCTCTCCGGCCCGGATAGGTCGGAGAAATTAACGAGCTTCCCGGGACTTGAGCTCTTTGTGACGGCATCTCCCCGGTTCGAGCTCCGGGAAATCCATGCGTTGAGAAAGCGGGGCATCCCTTTGGGGGTCTTGCGGTTTGTTGGATTGGTCTCGATCCATGCTCGGGCCTTTTTCGCCTCGGCAAGAATATCGATCCCCGGGAAAGCATCCTCGAGGGTCTCAATGAGCGATTGAGTCAGATGCCATTCCTTCACTTTGCCATTGGTCGGAAAGGTCAGGATCGGCGGCTCGGAGTCCGAGCTCGTCTCGGAGCTCCGGGCAGAAGGTTCTTTGATGGTTCTATGACGGTTCGGAGGACATATTGTCCGGGGTCTACGGACATATTGTCCGGGGTCGGGGGACATTATGTCCGGGGTGGGAGGACATATTGTCCGGGGTCCTTGGTTTTGCAGGGAGGACATATTGTCCGGGGTCGGGTTTAGCAAAATACGATAGTGGGTGCTGTGATTCCCTCCCCTCCGGCCATCGGTCCATAGCTCTCCGAGTTCGATCAAATCGTTAATGCATCGGCGAACACTCCGAGCATCGATTCCGGCCATTGCGGCAAGTCGATCCGTTGACGGCCAGCAAAGCCCGGATTCGTCGGCATGGTCGGCAAGGGCCAGCAAAACGAGCCTTGCCCCCATCCGGCTCCGGGAATGTTCCCATACCGCTTGAGTCCATTTGAGGCTCATTGCTCGGCCCTCGTTGCATCGACCTCGGCCCAAAAATGCTCGAGGGCCTTGAGGGGGTCAAAAAACTCCCGGGCCTTGTCGCCGTTTTTCACGACAAAGGCCGGGGGCCCGTTATCGGTCCCGGACATGCGGAGTTCGACTCGCCCGATTCGTTGGACCAGTTTTCCCGGGCGGCAGGGACGATTCCCCTTTTTCGACGGGGCAATCCTCCTCTGCTCCGGCTCTCCGGTTTCAGGCTGGGGGGTATAAATAGACTCGATCATCAATATCATTCCTGTTGGGTTGAGCCCCGGGTCCGGTCATCGGCCCCGGGGTTTCCTTTTTCCTCTCCCTCATGGCTCGATCCGGCATCTCGCTCGGAATGATGTTTCTCAATAAAGGGGGAACGTACTGGCCGGAGGCAATGAAGCCCTCCAGGCGGCCGCTCCCGGGGTTAGTGGGCATGAATTGCGAGGTACTCCCGGACGGCTACTCTCAACGCTTCCTCGGGCCGTATATCCCTCATCTGGCAATGAGCCCGGAGCTCCCGCTCGAGGTCATCCGGCAAGGCCGCCTCCAGGTGTTGCGGGGATGGCCGTTGGATTCCGGTGCCTCGGGGGAGGTGCAAAGGGTATTGTCGGGGATCGGTCCTCATCTCAAGCGACCTCCTCGGCAAGACGGTTAATCATGGCCTTGACCGCCTCGACGGGGATCAAGGTCGCCCCGGCCCTCGATCCGCTGAGGCGGATTCGCTTGAACCGGATCAATCCATCGGCCTCGGCCTTGTAATAGAAAGCCCGGGTCAGGCCGAAAATTGGGTCCCGTTGCCGGGGCTTGGGCATCCGGATATATTCCGGCTGAATTTGGGTCGGGCCTGTTGGGTTCTTGGCCTCGGCCATGAGCTCGGAAACGAGGCTTTCGATGCGGTCCCGGGAGTTACTTTTTGCGGGGTGGATCGGTGATTTCATCATGCAGCCGTTTCAAATGAAATACAACTTTCTGTAAAGTGGATTCGCTGCCTTAATTCGCCAAAATTCCTAGATTTTATGCGGGTTCCGAGTCACTCGGACCCTAGAAAGATTAGGTTTATCTGTAGCGGAGATTTCGAGACGCCAGAAGATAGCAGAACATAGCGGAAGATAGCGGAACTTCCCCGAAAAAACCTAGGGGGATTCCCCGCCCCTGCCCGGGGTGTCTTTTGGCAAAAACAAGGCCCACCCTAACGACCTAGGGTGAGCCATAAGGAAAGCTGATACTTGCCCGGCCTAGATTCGATCCGGCAATTTTTTGAGGGCCTCGGCCTTGGTTGCCTCATCGATGACGGTATAATTCCGGGATATGGCTGCCGACTCATGGCCAATAATATCTCGAGCAATGGCCTCCGGGACCCCGGCCGCCTTGAGCATGGTCGTTGCCGTATATCGGAGGCAATGGAAGCTGAGCGGGCTCATTTTCCGAGCCGTGTCCCGACCCTTGGCCCTTTTGCTATGATCTCGCTTCTCAGCCAATCCGGCCGCGACCATGATCTCCCGGAATTGATTGGAGAGGGTCATCGTCCGGCCGGAAGCCTTTTCGACGGCTGCCGAGGCATCCGGAAAGACAGCACCCCCGGGACGATCCGGAGCGGCATCCATGAGCCATTCTTTCCACTGGCCCGCAAGGGGGATGATCTGTTGCCGTCCCGTTTTGCCCGTCGAGATTGAAACCTCGCCCTTGAGTAGATCGATCTGGCTCCATTTGAGGCGGGCAATATCCCCGAGGCGTTGGCCTGTATAGATTCCGGCAAGGATGATCCCTTGCCACTCCGGGGAAGCATTATCGAGGAGTTTCCGGACCTCCTCCAGGGTAAAGGGCCGCCTTTTGACCCGGTCCCCGCCCTTCCCTTGAGTTCGGGGCATCCGGGCAACGATGTTGTCTTGCAAGAGCCCCTCCCGGAAAGCATCGAGGACCCAAGGCTTGATATTCTTGAGTCTATTCCGGGCACTGGCCGGAGTCGTCCGACTCGCCTCCTCGGACTGAAACCCTGTCAGGTCCGATACCGTTAACTCGGCAATCGGTTTATCGGCCCGGGCTCCGAGGTATTCGAGAAACCGCTCCCCGGTTCTCCGGTAGATTTGGGCAGTCGAAAGAGCGAGATCCTTTTCACGGCCCCCAAGCCAACGGAGGAAAAACTCCCGGACGGTATCGGATCGCATCCGGACCCCGTGCAACCGCTCGTGGATATCCTCAAAGACTTTTCGGATCTGGCTCTCCTTGGCATGGGTCCGGGCCGCCTTTTCCCAATCCCGGGCAACGTCCAAGGCCTCGGCCTTTTTGGTGCATTTGGTTGAGCGGAGAACTTGTTTTCCGTCTGGCATCCGGAATGATCCGTACCAGTATTTGCTCTTTCCTCGCTTGTGAACGCTGGCCATTTTTTGTTCCTTTCAGGTCTGATATTTCGGGGTTCAAATCCCTCAAGCCCATCCGGCTCAATGCCTCATCGATCCTAGGCTCGGGGGGATCGGGATAATTTGATAACGTAGGTGCTAACGTTCAGTCAAGTTCTATATTGTTTAATCCCGCTGTTTATGCGGGTTCCCGGCTTATTATGCGGGTTTCGCCCCCACGCGGGTTCAAATCCCGCCACCTCCACCATCCTACGCCCTGTCGGGCTTCGGATGGCAAGCCAAGCGAGCGGTTAGCGAGCGCGGGCTCGGCCAGCCCGACAGGGGGTAGGATGGTGGCCCTTCGAAGCCCCTATCCCGCGATAGCGGGAGAGCGGGCGAAGTAGGGCTCTGTTGCACACCCAATTTCAATTGAAAATGGCAATTGAACCACTGTGGGGCACATTGATCCTGTTCCAATGCACTACGTTTACCGCCTGCGCAGCCAGTCTCATCCTGCCTTTGAATACACCGGCTGCACAGGAAACCTCAAAGGCCGCCTCTCTCAACACAACTCCGGGCAGGTCGCCTCCACCAGTCGCTTTCGCCCTCTCCTCCTTCTCTTCTATGCCGGCTTCGAGGACAAAAGCAGGGCCTTCGCCTTCGAGCGTTACCTGAAAACCGGCTCCGGCAAAGCCTTCGCCAGGAAACGGCTCTGGTGAAAGCTTTCGCGGCAGGCCCGGAGCCGTTTCCCTGTGCGGCTGATGGCCGGTGGTGGAAGTGATCGCCGCAATTCCCTGGCCGGCTGAAGGCGCTGGACCGGGTTGATCTCACAGGAAATGGCGTTACCTTTACCCATGAAGGATTATCTGGAAATTGATTTTCAAAACATGGACAAGTCCCCGGCGCTGGAAACCCTGATCCAGGAAAAGGCGGACGGTTTGGAAAAATACAACAAGGACATCATCAGCTGTCTGGTATCCGTCGCCAAGCCGCATGCGCACCAGTCTTCGGGCAGTGGCTACAGCGTGCGGATCGAGGTGCGGATCCCGCCCAACCAGCAACTGGTGGCCACCGAGCACTCCAGCCATGGCCAGATTCATGATCCCCCGGAAAAGGTGGTCCGCAAGGCCTTCGACGCGATGCAACGGCAGGTCCGGGACCTCAAGGAGATCATTCAGGATAGTCATCATGAACAGCCGGATGAAAACCAGCCGGGACTGGTTGTGGTCCTCGACAAGGAGAAGCGCTTCGGGATTATCAAGACGGTGGCCGGGAGGGATATATTCTTTTCCGAGGGAGCCGTCCTGAACGACGATTTCGAACGGCTGGAAGTCGGCACTTCGGTCCGCTACGAGGATGAACCGGGTGAAGAAGGTCCGCGGGCGACAACCGTGCAGATAGTCGACAAGCGCGGGGGATCGATCGCCTCGCCCTCCCCCAATGCTTGAGCCGCCACCGGTCTGTCAGGCCTGAGCCCTCTTTCCGCCCAGGCTCGAGCGGAGGAGGAAGTAGCCCAGCAGTCCCGAGGCGGCCGAGCCGGCGATAATGCCGAGGCGCTCGTCGAAGAGCAGGTCCACCCCGGTGGCCTCGAAGGCCAGCGAACCGATGAAGAGGCTCATGGTGAAGCCCACGCCGCAGAGGGCGGCTGTCCCGTAAAGGCTCTTCAGGTTCATGCCGGAGGGCAGCGTGGCCACCTTGAGGACCAGGGCCAGCCAGCAGAAACCAAAGATGCCGACCTGCTTGCCGAGGAACAGACCGGCGGCTATGCCGACGGGGACGCCATGGAGCACCTGGTCGAGCGAGATACCGGTCAAGTTTATCCCCGCGTTGGCGAAGGCGAAGACGGGCAGGACAAAGAAGGCCACCACATGGTGCAGGTCGTGCTCCAGCTCCTTGAGGGGCGAGGCGGAGGGTTCAGCACCCCGGAGCGGGATGAACATGGCCAGGAGGACGCCGGCCAGGGTGGCGTGGACGCCCGACTTGAGCATGGCCACCCACAGGATTATCCCGACCAGGATGTAGGGGCTTTTGGCGGTAATTCCGAGACGGTTGAAAACCAGCAGGACCGCCGCGCAGCAGACCGCCACCAGCAGGGCCAGCAGGGAAATCTTGGCGGTGTAAAAGAGGGCAATGATGACGATGGCCCCGATATCGTCGAAGATGGCCAGGGAGGTCAGGAAGACCTTGATCGAGACGGGTACCCGGCTGCCGAGAAGCGCCAGAATCCCCAGGGCGAAGGCAATGTCCGTGGCCGCCGGAATGGCCCAACCCTGCAGCGCCATGGAATCGCCCAGGTTGAATGCGACATAAATCACTGCCGGGACCAGCATGCCGCCAACAGCCCCGATACCCGGAAAGAGGATGTTTTTCCAGCTCGAGAGCTCCCCCTCGAGGAGTTCCCGCTTCAACTCCAGCCCGACCAGGAAGAAAAAGACGGCCATCAGTCCGTCATTGATCCAGAGCAGAAGCGGCTTGGCGATCTCCAGTCCCCCCACGCGAACCTCGACCGGCGTGCCAAGCAGCAGGCGGTACCAGGCGTCGAGCGGCGTGTTGGCGACCACAATCGCCACCACCGCGCTGAACATTAAAACTATGCCGCCGGCGGACTCTTTCTTCAGGAAATCGGAAATCATGGCCATTATAGATCCGCTCAAATTGGACTTTTTCAAACCCTTGCCTTCTTTTCGTGGATTCCCGCAGCTATGACAATTGCCCTCATCGCCTTGATAACCGGCCTTGCCCTCCTGGTCTGGAGTGCCGACCGCTTTGTGGAAGGTGCCGCCGCAACGGCACGCTTCATCGGCATGCCGCCTCTGCTGATTGGCATGGTGGTCGTCGGGTTCGGCACTTCCGCCCCGGAGATGGTGGTCTCGGCCCTGGCTTCCGCCCAGGGTAATCCGGGGATTGCCCTCGGCAATGCCTACGGATCGAACATCACCAACATCGCCCTGATTTTGGGCCTGACCGCTACGCTAAGCCCGATTGCCGTGCAGTCCCAGGTTTTGCGCAAGGAGCTTCCGATACTGGCAGGGGTGACCCTCCTCGCCGCATGGCAGCTCCTCGACGGCAATATTGACCGGTTGGACGCGGCCTTCCTGCTGCTGGTTTTCCTCGGTAATCGCCACGCGCAAGGGGGAGCATGAAATCGCCCTCGGCAACGTCCTCGGTTCGAACCTGTTCAACACCCTGGCGGTGGTCGGAATCGCCGGCGCCATTCATCCCATGAGCGTGGGTCCGGAGGTCTTCCATCGGGACATGCTGGTCATGGGCTTGCTGACCCTGTCCCTCTTCGCCATTGGATATGGCTTTCGCGGGCCCGGCCGGATCAACCGCATCGAGGGCGCCCTGCTTCTGGCTGCCTACCTGGGGTATACGGCCTGGCTGGCCGGCACCGCCGTTGGCCGGTGAAAATCCTATGCGTGGTCCGAGCACCCTGATCTCGGCCCGCCCCGATGCATTAGAAAGTATAATTTCCATATACAGGGCTGCTAATGCTTGCCTAATGGCGCAAATCCGGTCCATAATTTTACGTCCCTCTCCGCAGGCGCCGCTCAAACGTCTGGTTACCGTCCACAACCCGTCATCAATTCCGTTTTTCAGCGGAAGCAACTCTCTCTCTCGATCATGAACGCCTCTTCATCATCATTCCTCGCGGGTGCCCGGATACCGGGGATCCTGTTTACCGCCCTCACTATTTTCACCACTCCCGTCATCGCCGCCGACCCGGACGACCTGCTGGCGGACAATACGGACGGCAACTACGGCTACTACCTCAAGGAGGTTGGCGGTCCGGTGCTGGCCAACCTCAACGAGGGGGACATTTTCGAGCCCGCCAGCTCGATCAAGGTCATCATTCACCTTCACGGGATGCTGGAAGTGGAGGCCGGCAACCGAACTCTTGGTGAAAGTGTCCCCTGGCTGGCCAACCCGGGCAAGTTTGACGGTATGGGGAACTACATTTGCGGTGGAAACGACTGTTACGCCACCAACACGATCCCCATGAGCGATACCTACCAGGAATCCCTGCGCCTGATGATGGAATGCTCCGACAACGCCCTGACCCAGGCCCTCAGGGATCTGCTTGGGGATGCCAACATTCTGGATACCGCCTACAATGTCGTCGGCCTGAACATGACAAAGACCCAGTTGAACCACTCCATCGGGTGCGGCGCGGAAGCCGCGGCTGATCACAACCGGTTCAACCTGGTTGATATCGGCGTCCTGCACGAGTACGTGGCCCTATCCGGCGCCTTGAATCCGAACAACCGGCAAACCTTCTACGACCTCATGGTCAACAGCCGGTTCTTCGATACCGTCATCGCCCAGGAGGCCGCCTTGCTGGGCATGACCGACACCCAGATCGGGGACTACCGTTCGCTGGTTGAAGTGGCGACCAAGGGCGGCAGCTACGGCCTCTCCGATGGCCTCTACCGGTCCATCGGAGGCTGGGCCAGACTACCCTTCCCCTGTGAAAATACCGAGGTCGAATACGTGTTCGGAGCCTTTATCGACGGAGCCACCACCCTGGACCTGATGAATACGGGCAACAACCTCAGCATCGGCACGGTGATGGCCGAGGTCATGAGGGATGAGATCGCCGCCTCACTTGAATCCTTCTACTGCGGATTGCCGCCTGTCCTGGACCTGCCGGACAATCTTGAAATCGAATGCCCGGGATCCGACGGGGTGCCGGGCGATGACCCCGAGGTCCTGGCATGGCTGGCCTCCGCCTCGGCCATGGATGAATGCGGTCTGGTCTCCTTCACCCACTCGGACCTTCCGGCGATGCTGCCTGTCAGTTGCGCCAGCGGGACCCTGATTACCTTTACCGCGGTGGATGACTGCGGTATGGTCACCGAGGACTCCCGCCTGATCCGGATAGTCGACACCACTCCCCCGGAGATCACACCGCCCGAGCCTTTGGTGATCGAATGCAATTCCTCAGGTGGCGTCAGTGGCGACGATCCGGCGATCCAGGCCTGGTACGACAGTGTCGTCATCGAGGACCTGTGCAGCCATATCCCGGTTTCCGGCCACACGGCGCCGGACTTCTTCTCCTCCAATTGTCCGCCGGGCGTCCCGGTGGTGATCACGTTTTCCGCGACAGACCAGTGCGGGAACAGCGCCGAGGCGAACTCCACCATCACGGTTGTGGACACGACCCCTCCGGAGCTGAACTGCACCGTTGCGACTCCGGTCCTCTGGGCACCAAACCACATGCTGGTGGACGTGGGGCTTTCCATTGATGTGAACGACGCGTGTGACGAAAGCCCGATAGTCTCTATTGCCGTGACCAGCGACGAAGCGCCGTCAGGCGAAAGCGGGAGCGGCGGGCCGATCCATTGTCCCGATGCGGTCATCGGGGTGGACAATTCCGTGCTCCTTCGCGCTGAACGCGCCGGCAACGGGGACGGGCGGGTCTACGCAATAACCGTCACGGCTGTTGATTCCTGTGGCAACGCATCCAACTGCACGGTGAATGTGGTGGTTCCCCACAACAACAACAGTGGTGCGGCCGATTCCGGCCAGCTTTTCAATCCGACCCTTTGTCCTTAGGCAAATCCTCAAGTTTGCCCGGTGACAAAGAACCCTGTTGCCAATCCAATTGGCAACAGGGTCTTGGCTGGCGCATTAAACAAGGCGACGATGGATTATTGTAAAATCCCGAGTCTGGGATGGGGGCCGGAATTTGCCGCCACGGGCTTAAGCATTCCCTGCTTTTATTAAATCCGTATTGGATTTTTCAGGATTTTCCGATTTCATGAGGGGCATGAGCGAAACCCTCAAGCGCACGCCCCTTCATGCCTTTCACATGGACCACGGAGCCCGCATGGTCCCCTTCGCCGGCTGGGAAATGCCGGTCCAGTACACTTCCATCCTGCAGGAGCACCAGGCCGTGCGAACCGTGGCCGGACTCTTCGATGTCAGCCACATGGGCGAGGTCCGGGTCCATGGGCCGGAGGCCCTCGCCTACCTCAACCAACTGGTCACCAACGATGTGGAGCGCCTGGAAATCGGCCGCGCCATCTACACCGTGATGTGCTATGAGGACGGCGGCGTGGTGGACGACCTGATCATCTACCAGGTCGGCGATGAGGAGTACCTGCTCTGCATCAACGCCTCCAACGTGGAGAAGGACGTGGAGTGGATGACCGGACAGGCGGTGGGATTCGAGTGCCTGGTCGATGATGTATCCGAAAGCTTCGGACAACTGGCCCTGCAGGGACCGGCCGCGCTGGAGATCTTCCGGCAGGCCAGCGGCCAGGACCTCTCCGGGTTGAAGCGCTTCGCTTTCGTCCAGGGGGATTTCTTCGATACCCACGCCCTGGTCAGCCGGACCGGCTACACCGGCGAGGACGGCGTGGAAATCTACCTGCCGGCCGGGGAAACAGCCCGGGTGGCCAACCGCCTCGTGGAGATAGGCAAGGACCACGGTTTGCAGCTGGCCGGGCTCGGCGCACGCGACAGCCTCCGCCTCGAGGCGGGCTATCCGCTTTATGGCCACGAGATCAGCGCCACCATCGATCCCCTGACCGGCGGACTCGGCTGGGTGGTCAAGTTCCACAAGGCCGCCAATTTCACCGGCAAGCAGGCCCTGCAGGAGAAAAAGGAGGCCGGCCTGGAACGCCAGGTCATTTATTTCATCATGGAGGACCGGCGCATCGCCCGTCAGGGCACCCCCGTCCTCGACGCATCCGGCCAGGCCGTCGGCAAGGTCCTCTCCGGCACCCAGAGCCCCATGCTCAACAAGCCCATCGGTTCAGCCGTGGTCAGCCGGGAAAAGGCCGGTGATCCCCTCTTCGTCGACATCCGCGGCCACCAGCTCCCCATCACCGTGGCCAAGCCGCCGCTGTACAAGGTGGACTAAGGACGAAGGACTAAAGACAAAAGACAAAAGACGAAGGACTAAAGACCAAGGACTAAGGACTAAGGACGATAGTCTAAGCAGTAATTTGTGAGCCCGATGCCTTATCGCGGCTTTCATCCTTGGTCATTAGTCCTTTGTCCTTGGTCTTTAGTCCTTTGTCCTTGGTCTTTAGTCCTTCGTCCTTGGTCTTTAGTCCTTAGTCCCCATATTTTGCGATTGTCAGGAACGCCGTATCCCCCTTGAACAGTGGGCATGAGTCAGATTCCGGAAAAGCTGAAGTACACCAAGGATCACGAGTGGCTGCGCGTCGAGGGGGACGGAACCGCGACCATCGGCATCACCGATTACGCCCAGGGCAGCCTCGGGGACGTGACATTTGTGGAGCTGCCGGAAACGGACGAGTCCTTCGGGGCCGGCGATTCATTCGGCGTGGTGGAATCCGTCAAGGCCGCCAGTGACCTCTACATGCCGGTCAGCGGCAAGGTGGTGGCCGTCAACGAAGCCCTCGTCACCAGCCCGGAACTGGTCAACAGCGATCCCTACGGCGAGGCCTGGATGGTCCGCATCGAGCTGGAGGATGCCTCCTCCCTCGACGGCCTCCTCGATCCCTCCGACTACGCCGGGATCGTGGGGTAGTCTAAGGACTAAAGACTAAGGACAAAGGTCGGTGAATCCGCCTCTGCAAATCCTTTGTCCATAGTCTTTTGTCTTTTGTCCTTAGTCTTTAGTCCCGAGTGTCCTAAAAGCTTGATTCTTGCCCGCAGACGGCCAGAGTGGCTCCTTTTTTACGATCTTTAAATCTTGATAATCATGGAAAATATAATGACCACCCTCGCCCAGGGCCAGGCTCCCCAGGGCAACATGTTGATGCAGCTCCTTCCGTTTATCCTTCTCATGGTCGGTTTCTGGTTCCTGCTCATCCAGCCGCAGCGCAAGAAGCAGAAACAGCACCAGCAAATGCTGACCGAGCTCAAGCCGGGCGACAAGGTCATCACCGCCGGCGGCCTGTGCGGGGTCATCACCCACGTCAAGAAGGACCGCTTCCAGATCAAGGTCGATGACAACACCCGCGTGGACGTCCTCAAGGGCTCCGTCCAGAACCGCGACACGGCCGAGTAATTTACGTCCGGCAGATCCCCCACCCGAGAACCAAACTGAATCCCAGCAAATGAACGGCACCAACCTTTTCCGGCTAATCGTCACTGTCCTGGTCACCCTCTGGGCCACCACGGAACTGATGCCCCCCAAGAGCACGCCCTTCGAGGAATACATCATCAGCCAGGTCACGGCGGAAACCGGCCCAGGCGGCCAGGAAGTGAAGAGCCTGGAAGAGAACCTGTCCGATTTTACCGCCCTCGTGGATCGGGCCAACCAGAAGGTTGAACAGTCGGCCGGGGATGCCACTTCGCCCTACGCCACCCTTTACACCGCCCTGCTCAAGATCGGGGATGACGAGGGTATCGACCTCTCCCAGTACTTCAGCGACATCAATATCCAGGACATCAAGAACCTGGAAAAGAAGAACAAGATCCTGCTGACCGAGCTGCTCCGCCGCTCCAAGGGCGAAATCAGCCTCGGCCTGGACCTGAATGGCGGCGTGGCCATCACCTTCGAGGTAGACGAGGCCAGCCTCAGCAATGAAAACTTCATGCGCCAGCGGGAGCTGGAGGATGCCCGCCAGGTCATTCGTGACCGTGTCGACGGACTTGGCGTGGCCGAGCCTGTGGTCCGGGTCAAGGGATCCAATTTGATCGAGGTCCAGATGCCGGGCATCAACACTGAGGACAATCCCAACATCGCGGAAGTCATCGGCAAGCCGGCCCTGCTGGAATTCAAGGAAGTGCATCGCACCGCCCGTCCGGTGCCGGGGGCCGAGCCCCCTCTCGGCTACGAGGTCAAGGTTCAGGAAATCGAGGATCCGGAAACGGGCGAGGTCCGCGACGAGCCCCTCTACGTCAAGGTCATTCCCATGATGACCGGGGAAATCATCGATCAGGCCCGCCCGCAGATCACCCAGACCGGCGGATACGAGGTGACTTTCGAATTTACCAGTGACGGCCGCAAGCAGTTCGCCGAGGCCACGGGCAAGATCGCCAGCGAGAACACCGAGTTCAGCGTCGGGCGCCTGGCTATTGTCCTGGACGGAAAGCTGGTCTCTTCCCCGACCGTGCGGGAGCAGATCAACAGCAACTCGGCCCGCATCACCGGTTCCTTTACCCAGCGCGAGGCCTTTGAACTGGCCAACGCCCTGAACAATCCCCTGGCCGTGGAAATGTCCGTCGCCGAGATGTATGAAGTCGGCCCCACCCTGGCCAAGGACGCCCGCAACGCCAGCATCAAGGCCGGCGTTTGGGGCGGCTTGCTGGTCGTCATTTTCATGATCGTCTACTACGGCATGGCCGGCGTGGTCTCCATGCTCACCGTGGCCCTGAACCTCCTCCTCGTGATCGGTGCCCTGGCCAGCTTCAACGCCACCATCACCCTGCCCGGGGTGGCCGCCCTGGTCCTGACCATCGGGATGGCAGTCGACGCCAGCATCCTCATCTTTGAGCGTATCCGCGAGGAGATCCAATCCGGCAAGAGCCTTCACAACGCCGTCGTGGCCGGCTACGACAAGGCCTTCTCGACCATCGTCGACGCCAACGTGACCACCCTCATCACGGCCCTGATCCTGATCTGGCTCGGTACCGGTCCGGTGCGCGGCTTCGGGGTCACCCTCAGCGCCGGTATCATCGCCACCGTCTTCTGCAGCCTGGTGACCAGCCGTTTCATCCTGGAAGGCCTCGTGGTCGCCGGGATCATCAAGAAGATGTTCCACTGGCAACTCTTCAAGAACACCAGTTTTGAATTCCTTAACCACGCCAAGCGGGCCTTCATTTTCTCATGGTGCCTGGTCACCATCGGGGTGGCTTCCTTTGCCTTTCACTTCGACCAGGC
>CAJXMX010000106.1 GCA_913056355.1 uncultured Opitutales bacterium | reverse complement strand
GAAAGAGGGTGCCATCCTCAATATCCCCGACCAGGGTGGGGCGGACATCCTCGGTGTAGCGTTCGATCCACCTGATGGCGCGCTCGCCGATGGGGATCATGCGGTCCTTTTTCCCTTTGCCCAGGCGGACCATCACGGTGCCGCGCTCGGCGTCGATGTCGAAGAGCTGCAGGTGGGCCAGTTCACTGCGGCGCATCCCCGTGGAGTAGAAGACCTCGAGGATGGTACGGTCCCTAATGCCCATGGGGGTAATGACATCCGGTTGATTGAGCACCAACTCAACCTCCCGGGCGCTCAGCACATGTTTGGGAAGCCGCTTTTCGAGGCGGGGCAGCAGCAGGTCCGACGCGGGGTTGGAGAGAAGCAGGTTCTGTCGGCAGAGCCACTTGAAGAACTGGCGAACGGGGACCAGCCGGGCGTGTTGGGCCCGGAAGGAGAGGGGATTTCCATCGCGCTTCCTGGTGTGCAGGAGGTGGCGCTGGTAGCGCTCGAGGATCGGCTTGGTGATTTCAGCGGGGCGGGTCAGAGAGCGCTCTTCGCACCAGATAATCAGGGCGTTGAGATAGCTGATTCGGTTTTCCACTGTGCGGTCGGAGTAATTCTGGACCCGAAGGCTTTCCAGATAGGCGTCGCGCAGGACAGCAAATCCTTCGGGGTCCGTGGGGTCGCCGACAATCGGCTTGGGCAGGACTTCACCTTTTCGGGGCATTGGGCAAAAACTACGTTACAACGCAAGTTGCGCACACTCAGGCGCTTGTTCGTATTCGCCAGGGGTGGGGGAGAATTGCCCTGAGCTCATAGCTGGAGCGGTTTCCCACAGATCCCGAGGCCGGCTCACTCCTGCCTCTATGACCCCACCATGAGGGCTGGAAGTTGGGCGATCCACGCTCGAGGCAGGGCTCTCGGTGCCCGAAGCCTGCATCGTACCGGCCAAAGTGTCCGGGTCCAGGAGCCCGAAGAATTGAGGCCGGGGGCTGTCGGCATCCCCATCAAAGAGAAGTTCATAGACGAAACTCTGGCCGCGCCCTCCATGATGGGGGAGAAGGTACTCCAGGGAGGTGAGCCTGTTCAGGTGGGTGCGGACCTGGAATTCACTCCATCCGCTCCACTGGCGCACCTGGCGCCGGGTAAAGAGGCACTGGTCACGCTCCAATCCCTTTTCCCGGGACCATTCCTCCACCTTTCGGGTCAGCAAGGTCAGGAGGTGGCGGGTTTGCGGAGAGAGTTCATCGAGCGAGCGCCCCAGCAATTCATGGGCGATACGGTTGGCCGCCTCAATGTCGGAGAGCTCCACCTCGATGTAGCGGATTCCGTCGCGATGTTGGATGGGACGCTGGAACTGGTGGAGCAGGGCAATGCTGCGGATCAGGGTCAGGTATTTGAGGTGATCGCGCCGGGTTCGGGTGCGGTCAGAGAGAAAGGTCAGCTGGGGAGCGTAGGGATTGACCACGTGGAGCTGTCGCAGGAGCCGCTGGGCATTGCGGTGGACCGAGAGGATCCGATCCCGCTCAAGCTTGCGCTTCAAGCCCTCCAGGGTCTCGGCATCGCGCTGGAGGCGGTGAATCGCCTGGGTCTGCTCCCGGCTCTCATCGACCGTGAGAACCAGGCAGCGGTTGAGCAGTTCCTCATCAATGTCAATGGCCGTGGTGGTGAGGAAAATCATGACCGGACCCTCCACGTGGTACTCCTCCGTTTTCATCCGGCCCCGGTCGTCCTTGCCGGTGGAAGCAATGGTGAGCTCTCCCTCGCTTTGCAGGAGTTTGAGGGCATAGCAGGCTTTTTCCGCTCCCTCCTCCTCAACGATGGCCAGGATCTTGTTCTGGAGGTCTTTGTCCCCGATATAGTACAGGCTTTGCCCGGTCATGGCGGAGTATTTGACGCGGTCTTCCTCCGGTACCATGGCCAGGATGGAATCCATGAGGGCGGTCTTGCCGGCGGCGCTGTTGGATTGCACGATAATGGCCAGTGGCCGGTCCAGCTTTCGTGAAATCGCAGCCAGGTAGCCGGCCAGCTTGTTGGTGGCTTCCCCGACAATGCCGCACCGGTCAAAATCCTCCAGAATGCGATCCAGCAGGGCAGGGGACTTCAGCAGCTCCAGGGCGGCCTTTTTGTCAGGATCGCTCAGGGCGAAACTTGCGGATCTGGGTGACATCGCCTCTTGGATACGCTGTTCCTGATACCCCTCCAAGGCCAGCAGGATCCGTCCCAGGTCCCGCTTGAGGAGATCCACTGAAAGCTGGGTCTCGGCGGCCGCCGCGCTGATGAATTGCCCCCGCTCCCGGGCCCGGTACAGGTCGAGGACATCCAGATAGTAGCGCTCGTTGTACCAGACCCTCAGGTTGACTTTGAGCACCTCGAAGCTGCTGTTGCGTCCCAGTCCCCGCACCCGGTACTGGCGATCCCCGATTTCCATGCACAGGTCATCGCCCTTTTCCTGCAATTCCCAGGGAGACTTCCGGGCATCGGTCGAAGCTCCAGAATCTTCCAAGGGGGCAGGGGAGGTATCGACTTCCGTGGCGCGATCTTCTCCGGGCTGGACCATGGAAATGGTGCGGCCCTTGCCCAGCCATTCGGCTCGCTTAATGATTGCTGCCAGGGATCGGGCTCCAGAACGTGCGCTGCAGGCATACTTGTTCGCATCCTGCCCAGGCGGAAACTGGACCCGAAAGCATTCGATCCCGATTGATTGCAGGCGCACAGCATCCTTTTCAGCCGCGAGTTCGCCCGCCTGATCCCGATCATAGGCGAGGTATACCCGCTGGGTATTTCTGACCTTGAAGGCCTCCAGATGGTCCTCGTTAAACCCATCTTCCCCGCATGTGCAGGTTACATTCCTCAGACCATTGACCCAGAAGGTCAGGGCATCGATCACCCCTTCCGTGAGGATGACTTCCGGTGAGGCGAGGCCCTCCGGGTTCCAGATCCCGCCATGCTCTCCCGGGAGGGATACGTGATATAGCTTGGACTTTTGCCGGCCGATTTTGCGGCCATACACCTGCCTTACCGTTCCACTGGCATCACGGATGGGAAACACCAGGCAGCCATTGAAGTGCTCATGTCCGGATCCCCGGTATAGCCCCAGTCCCTGCAACCGCTCCCGGATGAGCGCCCCTTCACGCCGGTTTCTCATGGGGAGCCGCAGGCCCAGGGTACGGTCAGCAAAGCCGATTTCAAATTTGGCCAGCGCCTCCTCGGATCCGATTCCGCGGATAGCCAGGTAATCCAGTGCGGCGGAGGATTTCTGTAGCCGCTCCTGATAATACTGGAGCACTTGATTGAAAAGGATCGGATCATCCGCTTCGGCTGAAACCGGAGCTTCCAACTTAGGGACCGTGGCCTTGCTGACTCCTGATCCTCCAAAGAGGTGAGGGTTCTGTTCCTTGAGCAGGAGGACTGCGTGGCGCAGGCTGATTCCGTCGTGTTTCATCAGGAAATCAACCACCCCGCCTTTGCTCCCGCTGGACTGGCAGTGCCATTGGTTGGTGTCCGTACTGACAACAAACCCAGGTTCAGGCTCCTGTGTGAAGGGTGAGCGCCCGACAAGATCCTTGTTCCCGTTGGGATTGAGTTCGATTCCCTTCGAGCGAACCAGAGCCGTTAGGTCCACTTCCTGGCTGAGCCGCTCAAGCTCCTCAGGGGCAATTCTGGCCATGGCCCTTCCTCCCGGGCAATCCGGTAGAGTTCAACAGCGACGAATGCGACATGCCCACGGAAATGTAGAAGAATGGCAAATAATGCAAGTAATATGTTTTATAACTACATTGTAGGACGGGAATCCTGCTACATTCCTAGACCGCCTCCTGGATGTATTAATCCTCCTGCCGCGGGAAATGAACTGTAGATTTACTACATACGATCTGAGTCCATAGTTGCGATTTTGCTATCCGAATGTTTAGTGCGCACATGAAGACTGGACGCCCATCCTCCCGGCCAAGGCCCCCTTTCGGCCAACGACTCCACCACTTTCGTGAACTGGCTGGTCTCACCCAGGCCCAGGTTGCCCAGGCACTGGGCATATCCACCCGGGCCTACGCCTTCTGGGAACGTGAACCCGTCGCCATCAAGCCCGAGCAATTCTGTGCCCTGGCCGATGTCCTGAAGGTTTCCCTGGATGAACTCGTTGGCCATAAGGCGGCACCAAAGCGTACGGTAGGCCCTGCGGGCAAGCTGCAGAAAGTGTTCCAGCGGGCCAACTCCCTTCCCCGGGCCAAACAGGCGGTTATTGCGGAGGTTGTGGATGCGTATGTGACCCAGCAGGGAGTCGGGTAGGGGACCCGTGGCAGATCGCCTTGTTCAGATTTGGGGTCCCAACCTATTTGACTCGCAATTTTCAGGTTGGTTATGAGCGTGGAACCCAATAGGAATTGTCCCGTTAAATCAATATGTCTGCTGTCATAAAAGACCATGCCCGGTACCGGGAAATCCTCAAAAACCTGCGGTCGGGATCAAAAGGAATCCAGATTAGCTGGAATGGTTCCTGTTATCGGAGTGTGGAACCAAAGTGGGCCCATCCGGATAATCTCATTACAGGAAAGGGCAGTCTTGAGCATGGTAGCCGCTGGATGCGCTCCGGGCAGCACCGTGTCGTCTACGGTGCCTCATCGGCACAAATTGCATTGAAAGAATCTATGGGAGCATTTCGGTACTTCGGGGTCAAAAAACCTCGTCAGAATCCCCGGCTTCTCGTTCAGATAGACACGTCCTTTTCGCGCATCGCAAATCTCACATCCATCGAGGATCACCTCTCCTGGCCCAGCAAAGATGACCTCCTCAACGAGGATTGGAGCAAAATCAATGAGCGAGGCTATGAAACCCTTTCCCAAGCCCTAGGGCGTGCATTGGTTGAATGTGGCTTTGAGGGGCTAATCTGTAATTCCGCCCAGGATCGCAGAGGTCGAAATATCGTCTGGTTTCCCCAATTCCTCGATTCAGGCTCCAGGGTCGAGATCGTGGGTTCCACTGAATTGAAAAAATGGCTTGTAAAAAAGCATGCATAAGTGCATGCATGATATTGACCGGTACGGAAAACAGAGATACTTTACGCTATGGCCACAAAAACGATAAAGAGTTCTCGCAGTAGAACCACAAAGAAGAAGATCAGCAGGGTAGCTGTGGGCCAGGATTTGGATGTTAAGGAATTTTGCCGACGTTTCAAAGTAGTACGTCCAGACCTGACCAGGCTGACCGGGTATTCTCAGCGGGCAGTCGATAAATGGGCGGCAGGCGACAAGCCGGGACCAGCAGCGAAGAAGCACCTGAAAGAAATTTGCCGACTCTTTGATGCCCTGGCGGATCTTATGGAAACAGATTACGTGGGCGAGTGGATCAAGACACCCAATGAGGCGTTTGACGGTTCCACGCCCTTGCAGGTGATTGAACGTGGTGAGGTCGATCGTATCTGGCGGATGATCTATCGGCTTGAAACTGGGGAACCGGTGTAATGGCTGAAATACCACTCAATGCGACTAAACACTACTCTGGTGCATCGATTATGCCTAAACTGCCAAATCTCCGGTTTCGCTAAGCCCTTGATTACAAGCACTTAACGAATCCCAGTTCGAGTCCCCCCCTCTCCGCCATTTATCTGTCGCAAGTGTGTTGATTACCAGTAACTTGCGAATTTGGAACGACTTAATTCGCGACAGGCGATACCTGTCAATGCAACTGAACACTACTCTAGTGGGCTTTTTTGCCTTAACTGTGCCTTGTCTGGCTTGACTGGATGTTGACTGGGGACAGGAAATCTTCAAACGCCGCCTGATTGATCTATGATTGGCGCCTCACTCTGGTAGATTAAAATCGCCATGAGAATACACGCAGATCACCAATCCTACCGAAAGAAACCCTATGTCGCCCGGTGGTATGAAGGCACGCGCCAGCGGAATAAGTTCTTTGCCTCGGCGGCAGCCCGGGACGGGTTCATCGGCCAGTTCAAGCAGACCGCCCAGCGGGCCGATCCAGCCTTTCCGACCATAGAGCCACATCAGCTGATGCGCTGGCAGCAGGCCATGGTCATCGCCCCCGAGGCGGATCCGATTGAAGTCTTCAAGTTCTGGGCGACTGAACAACGCAAGCTGCGCCAGTTGGGCGAGCGACACCTGCGGGAAGCGGCAGCCGCCTATATCCAGAGCATGGAAAGGGTGGGACGGAACCACAGCTACATCGGGCATGTCCGCCGCGCACTCGCCGACCTTGAGGCAGAATTTGGAAACCGGCTCGTCCGGGACTTTACCGCTGAGGAGATACGCGATTACCTTTTCGGGCTGCCCTATGGGGCGATCACCATCAAGAACAAGAGAACTTATTACCAGGGGGCGTTCTCCTGGTGGGATCAGCAAGGCTGGCTGTTCCTGAATCCGATGAAGCGGGTGGAGTCGCCCCAGATTCAGGACAAGGAGCCGGAGATCCTCACGGTGGCACAGACTCGTCAGCTCTTCCGGGCCAATGAGAAGGTGGATCCGGAAATTTGTGGTCTACTGGCCCTCGGGGCATTTGCCGGAATGCGAAGTTCAGCCATCGCCCGGATTGACTACGCTGAAATCGACTTCGCCCAGCGGGGAATCCTGACTCCGGCTGAGAAGACCAAGAAGAAGCGCCGCCAGTGGATCGAGGATCTTCCAGACAACCTCTGGGCATGGCTCAAAAAGACGCCGCCGCAGGCTTTTGAAATGACCCACCGCCAGATGCTCCACCGGCGAGCGCAAGCGTTCAAGAGGGCCGGCCTGCTCGTCGAGGCGGACGACATCGCCCGGGAGAATGCCAAGAGGGACCGCAAGGGGTTGCCACCGCTGGACCTCAAGCCGAAGTGTCCGCCGAAGAACGCCCTGCGCCACAGCTTCGTGACCCACCATGTGGCGCTCCACAGAAATCCAGGCAAGACCGCCCTGATTGTCAGCCATCGGGATCAGGATTGCCTTTATCGGCACTACCTGGGGATCGCCAATCAGAAGGATGGGGACAAATATTTTAAGATTTTCCCGCGTCGATGAGTTGGCGGATTGCCAAGGAAATTTGGCCCCATTTGATTGTTTGCATGCAGATCAAAGCACATTTTAGAGACGGCAGAAAGTCCCCCTGGGAGGCGCGTTGGTGGATCAATCAGAAGATGCGCACCCGGTTCTTCGCCACCGAGAAAGAACGCGATAAGTTTATCCGGGAATTTCAGAATGATATCAAACGAGAGGGATCCAAGGTGTTTAACTTTGAAGGAAAGAAGATGCGGCGCTGGCAGATCGTCGATGAGATGCTCCCGGATGTTGATCCGGTGAAATTGGCAGAATTCTGGATTAACAACCATTGAGGGCAGTACTGCCTTCACCCGTATCTGAAACTGGAGCCTTGGCTGAGAACTTGGTTCCCGGGCATTCCATCGAAAGGGATCCCGACACAACAGCTCTTGACAGCTAAACTGCGGCAATGCAGCATTGCGGTATGATTAAAGTCGTACCCATCAGCAAGCGGGGGACCATCACTTTGCCGCCTCCCTTCCGGAAGAAGATGCGCCTGGACCAGGTGGACAATCCCCTGATGCTGGTCGAGGAGAAGGACGGGAAGCTGATCATGGAACTGGCTGCGGCGGTTCCGGTGCGCGACCTTGCGGAGGAGACCCTGAAGGACTGGATTGCCGAGGATGAGGCGGACGGTGCCGCCGTGCGCAAGTCGCGCAAGAAGGGGAAATGAAGCTTTTTGTGGACTCCAGCGTGCTGCTGGCGGCCTCTGGCTCAGCCAAGGGGGCGAGCCGCCTTCTGATCGGGGAAGCAGCCGAACGCGGCTGGGAACTGGTCAGTTCGCTGTATTGATTCGAGGAAACCCGGCACAACCTCTCCAAACTGGGAAGCCAGGCCGGGACGGACTTTGAAAAGCAGGTGGCACCATTCGTGGAGTGCATTGAGACCCGGCTCGTGGTCGATCGACCGCTGGTTTTTCCGGTAACCAAGGACCGGCCGGTTGTGGCTAGAGTACGCCACTCACTACAATGAGGAGCGAAACCATCAGGGAATCGACAACAATCTCATCAATCCGCGCCCCGGCACTGTGATCCCGGTCGGCGATCCGCAAGCTGTTGAAAATCATGCGGAAATCGTCAGAACTGGACGGCTGGGGGACATGCTTAACTTCTATCAAAAAGAGGGCCGCCTGAGACCCAGGGGGGGCTAGGAGTCCTCTAGAGGAGAATAACAACTTGGGGTCCCTCAGCAGACAGGTCGGTTTGAGAGACATCTGGATTTTTTCATTTCCCACAAATGATCACAAGAGCCCAAAGGAATGCGGGGCTAATCCCCTGGCGTCTGGTATTCGATATCGTCGAACTTGCGGAAATCCCGGTCAAAAGTAGCCACTGGTATACCCCTGGACTTGGCCGCCGCAGCCAGAAAGCAATCCATGTAGTCGACCTTCTTGGAGCTGAAATGCCGGAGCGCGTCGGCAATTACCTCGGCTTCCGGGCATTCGATCCCGCCGTGGTTCAGAAAGGGGAGGAGGGCTTCGGCCACCTGGCGTCGGGTGCAGTCGTAAACGGAAGTCAGGACAAACACCAGCTCTGCCACCACAGCGTCCAACAGGACCAACCGCACCTCGCCAGCCTCTGCCCGGGCGATCAGGGCGCGTGCCTTTGGTGAATGCTCGGCATGATCGTCGCGCAGGAAACGCACCAGCACGTTGGCGTCCAGGATCTGCTTTTCCATGACCTAGGCCTTGTAGCGACTGGAGCGCGCCTTGCGGTAGGTGGAACGTTCGGCGGCTTTGTCCAGGGCGGGTTTCTTGCTGGATAGCGAACCGGCCAGCTCACTCAGGCTGGATCCCGCCGCATGCAGGCTGATCCCGTCCGGTCCCACTTCGTAAACGATCTTCTGGCGCGGACCCAGCCCCAGCCGCCGGCGCACCTCTTTCGGTACCGTGGTCTGCCCCTTGGCGGTGATGGTCGACATCAATCTCATGAGGTCAACATGCCACAACTGGCCAACAAGGCAAGGAAAACAAAATTCCTTACATTTTCTGATTTCTTAAATACCCCATCCTGCAGTCATCCCGCATGTGCGGGAGACAAACCGGGTTATGTTCAGAAAGAACCGGGAAACTCCCTGGGAATGAGGCCAGCAGGAATGGGAGGCTATTTTTTCAAAACGAGCAAGGATTCGGGCGATTCGGAAAGAAAAGACCGAACGATTGTGGATCGGGACTTCAGGAAGCTGATCAACTCCCGGGTACTACAATTGCCGATATTCAGAATAATCACTTTGGGAGGGTTTCCCGTTCAGCTGCGAAGGCGAGGGCGGCCCGGATGTCGTCGGGTTCCAATTCGGGGAAATCAGCCAGGATTTCTGCTTCCGTCATGCCACTGGCGAGATAGCTCAGGACATCGGCCACGGTGATCCGCAGGTTGCGGATGCAGGCCTTGCCACTCCGCTTGGCCGGGTCGATTGAAATTCTGTCCTGAAAATTCATGGGAAGAAGGTTAGCCATTCTCCCTCGGTACGCAAATCATTCGCCCACCACTACAGAACACGACAGATTACTACTTTCGTGCATCGATTATGACTAAACTGCCAAATCTGCAACCCCGCTAAGCCATTGATTACAAGGACTTAACGAATCCCAGTTGAAGCCCCTCCTTCTCCGCCATTCGACAAGCTCTTGGCAGGCTCAGTACGGACAAGTCAGAGCTGGGACAACATGAGCGCAGTCGAATTGGGCTACACCAAAAAGTAGTCAACCTTCATAAAGTGGGATATTTCAATGGATCCATTGCAGGCGGGTGAGGAAGCTGTCGGTGCTGCCCTCGAGGCCGTCACGCTTGAGCCGGGTGTGGGTCCAACTGAAACCGGCTTTCCATCGTTTGGTTGCCCACCAGTTGATCCCGAAATGGACGTTGGACATCGTGCCACCTGCAACGTTGCCGTCGTCGAGGTCCGTGCGTGCCAGGCGGACGACGAGTTCGGGCGCGCCCCACCGCTTTGTGGGCAGGACGCGGCGTGCATAGCCGACTGTGCGGTCGTACGGCCGGGCCTCACCCGTAAGGACCCAGCTGCCCGAGAGATACCAGCCGGAGAGGACGGCGCCTCCGTCCGCCCCGGAGGAGACATCGGCGCGGACATATTCGGCGAGAAGCGAGAAAGGACCCTCGCTCCAAAGCGCCTCGAAACCGAGCTGCCAGGCGTGGTCGGCGGCAAGGTTGCCCGTGTCGACGAAGTAGTCGGACACGTTGGACTCGGGGCGCCCGCGGAACCGGAGGGTGTTGTCGTCGCCGCCGTAATATCGGCCCGACGCGGCGAGGTGGAGGAAGCGGCGGCCGTCGTCCAACCACATGGGAAGCATGGTCACGCGAGCTGCGAGGTCGGTGCCACTGGAAGTTGCATCGTCGAGAAACCCGTCATTGAATACGCCGGCGGACCAGGTGGCGCGCTGGCCGGGGAGGACGTCGGAAATCTTCACGCCCCAGTTGCGCGAGACGAAAAACGGGCTCAGGAGGCGCTCCTGTTGCGGCAGATTGGCGGAGTCGCCGACCAGTTCGTAGGAGAACGGCTCCTTGGTCTTGCCGAAGCCGAGCTTGGCCTGCGGGCTCCAAAGCGTGTGTGCGAGGAAGAGGTCATTGAGCGCCCAGTCGTCGTCCCCATCGTTCTGGCCGAATCCTTTGTAGGCAGCCGCGGCGAGGTAGTTCCAGCTGCCGAGGAATTTCAGGTCACCACGAAGGATGAAGCGGAAGTCGCGGACCTCCGCCTGATCCTCCTGCACGCCGACCTGGGCGACGCTGGCGTCGTCCTGCGAGAACCCGGTGTAGTCCATGAGGATTGCCAGCCCCCAGTTCATGGTAAAGTGCCGGTTGTCGATATTCTGGGCGGCGAGGGATGAGTCGGACAATTCGGGGATAGCGGGTGCCTCGACCACGGACGGAGGTTTGTAGTCGGGCGCGAGGTCGGACTCCGGTGATTGGGCGAGGACGGACCCGGCCAGACTTAACACCGCCGGAAAGAGGAATTGGCCCGGATAAACCGACGGCCATCGGGGCAGTTTCTGCCGGATGGAGTTCAAAAGCGGGTGCGACGCAATTCGGTAAAACAGGGAGTACATCGATTCAACCGGGTGGAATTGTGCGGGCCAACAACAGGTTCGCCAACGATTCGTTTTTCGGAGTATATCGGTCGTTGATACAACTTCTGGCGTTGGCCGAGGAACGATCCATTGTCACTGTGTTTCAGCCCTTGCAAGTTAAATAAACCAACCCACAGGCACGGCTGAAAGCTGGGTCAACCCAGGATGAGGTCGCCAGCGCGATCGGAATCCGCCACCCGGCCGAAATCAAGCCTTTCGGCGCCGGTATCCAATCCTTCCCTGGCAATAATGCTCCAGCCTGCGCTGCGGCCAGGCGTGGCCCGGGAAGATTTGCCAGGCTGGCGGCGGGTCCTTCACAATGTGGGGCACCATCCGCATGGATTGGATGATCCTGCACCGGCGCTATCCCTTCACGCCGATGAAGGATGGACCGAGCTCTTCAATGGAGAGGACCTCTCCGGATGGAGGATCGTGGTTGCCGAGGGTTTTGAGGCAATTGTCGCCTGAAACCGTTGCAGAGAGGACCGGCAAGCCGGCTATCCTTACCGATTGGGTACGGTTGCCCCGTTCGGGAGTTGGTCCTGTTTCCGGCTTGTGGATTCCGGGTCATTCCTTCCGCGGTATGCCGTGACGGGCCAGCTGCTGGTTCTTGTAACGCTTGTCGTTCGTGACCTCCTCCCCGAACCAGTCGGGCGGGCGGAACCGGGCGCTCGCCGCCTCCGAGTCGAACTCGATCTCCGCCAGCAACAGGCCCTCGTGGCAGGCCTGGAAGACGTCCAGTTCGATCAATCCATCCCCATGCCCGATTTTGTAGCGGATTTTCTCGACACGGCAGCCTTCGGTGGCCGGCCACAGGGTCTCGAACTGGTCCTTCGAAACTTCGGTTTCCAGCTCCCGGCGGCTGAGCGTGCCGGGGCCCTTGCAGGTCAGGAAATGGCGATCGTCGAGCTGACGGATTCGCACCTCGGATCCGTCGGAAGCGATGGCCAGGTATCCCTGGCGGATCCGGTGGTGCGGATGCCGGGCCAGCCCTTCCGGCTCCCGTGAAACGAGAAACTTCCTTTCGATTTCCTGTTCCCGATGCGTGTTGTCCCTGGTGGCCGGCATGCTGATCCTCAAGACCAGCCTAGGACCGCCGGAGGATAATGCAAGTGGCTGGCGGGTATTGTCTGAACAGGAAGGCTGGGTTATACTAAAGCTGTGGAATCAAGAGGACTGAAATGACATTTCGAATACAAACTGAGGAAACGGTCGATGCGGCGGTCCGGAGGATCGCCTCCGAGCAGATCGACAAGGCGGTGAAGGAAATCAACAATCCGTCAATCGGACGGCATGAAACGGTGCACCAGGTTCGCAAGCGCTGCAAAAAGATACGCGGACTGGTGCGGTTGGTCCGCCCGCCACTGGGGGACTTGTATAAAAGTGAGAACGCCCGCTACCGGGATGCCGCGCGCGAGTTGTCCGGCATCCGTGATGCCGGGGCGCAACTGGAATGCTTCGAGGCCCTGGCGGAAACATTCAGGGCCCCGTTTGCGGACGGCGCCTTCGATGCCATTCGCGGGGAACTGGAGGACCGCAAACAACGGGTTCTTCGGGAGCAGCAGGATTTCGATGTGAAACTGGAGAATTTCGTGGAGGAAGTCGAAGCCGGTAAGCAAAGCGCCAGGTCATGGGAGCTTTCCGGGACGGGGTACAGGGCCATCGAGGGCGGGTTGCGCAAGACATACTGTCGCGGCCGCCGGGCCATGGAGGCAGCCTACGCAGATCCAAGCGATGAAAACTTCCACGAATGGCGCAAGCGGGTGAAGTATCATCGATACCACACGCGCCTCCTGCGCGACATCTGGCCGCCGGTCATGCAGCCGCTCAGGAAGGAATTGAAACAGCTATCCGACCTGCTTGGTGACGACCACGACCTGGCAATATTGAAGCAAACCCTCCTGGATGATCCGGATGCCTTCGGACCGAAACGGGATCTCCAGGCATTCCTCGGCCTGATTGACCGTCGGCGGGCGGAATTGCAGGCCATGGCCGGGACGCTCGGCCAGCGGGTATATGCCGAGAAACCGAAATCGTTCGTTCGCCGGCTGGGCCGGTACTGGCAAGCCTGGCGTGATGAATCTCGGCGGCCGTCGCCGAAGCTGGTCGGGCAGAGCTAGGGCAGGTACACCCAGCCGCCGCCTCAGGCCGTCCGCTTGCGGAGCGGGCAGGTGCGCGCCTTTTTCCAGGCTGTCCGGTGGAAGCGGACCCAGTCCAGCAAGGCGCGTTCGAAGCCGATATCGTATCCGGCTTTTTCGCTTTCCAGCCACTTGTATCGAAGGATCTCCTGTCGCTCCGCCATGAATTCCTGGTAGACGGAGGATCGGGACAAGGTGGGTCCGGGATGTTTGATTACTTGGGTTTGGTCTGGCACGGTGTGGAGGGGGCGTCTCGAAAGGTACAATCGAGTGCACTATAGCATGAATCCAGCCGTCTTCAACATGAGATCCAACAGCTTCAGCTTGAGATATGTTCCCTTTCACCCGTTTGAGCGAAAGGGACTTCCGGTTTCAAAACTGATAGGAAACACTTCGGCCATCTGGCAGGATAGCCTCGATCTCGGTGGTATCGTAGCTGATCACTTCGGGGTAGCTCTCCCCGGCGACATTCTCCAGCACCGAGATCCACTTGTCCGGGCCGATCAGGTCCTCTGTGCGGACGGAACTCTCCCCGGTCTC
>CAJXMX010000105.1 GCA_913056355.1 uncultured Opitutales bacterium | reverse complement strand
CAATCACGATTGTCCCCGCGTCCTGGTTCAGGGATTTAACGGTGACCTTGAGGGGATTCTGGAACCCGTCCCGCTCCCCGTTCTCCTGCTCGAGGATCAGCGCCTTGCCACGGACCAGGCCGGCGGGAAGACCACCATCCAGGTGTAGCAAGGATCCTGATACACCGGTCTCATTGCGGTCGTACCCCTCGGGGCGGGCTTCCAGCTCGAAGGGTCCACTGATGCGGACCAGCCGCGCATTCCGGCTCATCCTTTCCGGACGGACGACCTCCTCCCGGATCGAACCGGACGGGGCCCGCTTCTCCTTTTTCTCCTGCAACTCGATCTTGAGGATGAAGCTGTCCTCCTGCTCGGTGATCCGGATGATCTTCCCCGGCAAGTCTTCCGACCCGAGCGTGGCCACAATCCACTGCCCGCTCTTGAGGTCCCCGGGATCGCCGTCGAACTCGTATTCCTCCGCCCCTGCAGCCACACTCCCGGCCGGTTCCGCCTCAGTGGGGACATGATAAACCCGGCTGATCCCGCTGTTGTTCTTCAAGGTGTAATAGCGCAGCACCTCATCGTCGTCCTTGACCGGGTCCATGGCGTCGGTGCCGATCATTTCAACGCTTCCACCCGACTCCCGGGCGGCCATCCGGAAACTTCCGGGAAAGGCGAACTTGTTGGTTGATGAATCCTTTTCCTCCACGGGAACCATCCGGTACAGGACGTCCCCCGATTCCGGTTGGGATCCTTCAAAGGCGATCTCCATCGAGTCCGCTTCCGAGACTTTGGCGAAGATCCATTTGTCGTCCCGGTCCTTCCAGGCCACCATTTCCCCGGAGACGATCCCGCTTGGCTTGATCAGCTGGACCACGCCGGTTCCGTTCAAACGCGGGCGACGGACAGATTTCGGCGAGAGCAAGAGAATGGCATCCGCCTTCTTCCATGAAGTGGGCACGTTCTCATCAAGGGTCAGCTCCACCAGGCCCGTTTCCGAGTCCGGTTCCGATATCGCGGTGACCGTGACCACCCGGGCGTTCTTGCCGGCCACGATCAATCCGGTCTGGCCGGCGGTGACATCCGCATCTTCCCCGATCAGCCACGTGGCCCCGGACAGGTTGCCGGTGGCCCGGTTCCAGCCGCTGAGGCGAACGGAATTCAGGGCGGCATCCACATCAAGGTCCTCAAGGGTCTCGAAAATGACCGGTGGATCGCCGTCCGGCGGGGAGTATTTGAGCTGGAAACCGGCTTCGACGGTCCCGCTCAGGCCGTCCTTGACCTTGAGGACCTGCCAGGTTGCGGCCGAGGCCGGCGGGGCCGGATGGTAATCCAGCATGGCCACCAGGCGGCGCACGTTGTCCCACTGGGTTGCGGTGCGGAGATAGCCCTCGTTGGCATAGGCGTCGAGGTGTTCGCAAAGGACATGGGCACAACGGGCGAAGGAGCGGGAAATTTCCCATGTCAGGTCGCCCCTCGCAGCCAGGTACTGGTCGATGAGGCGCTCCAGACGGTCCTTTTCGCTTTCATCCACCGCCTCGCTGAACGGCGAGGGCTTCCAGTCCGGAAAGCCGGATTCCAGGCCCTCGCGCAAGAGGTCCAGGTAGGTGGCCGCGTTGCCGGAGATGTAGCGGAACTTGGCCAGTCCGGCCCGGTTCCAGCGGGTCAGGTCAGCATTATCCTGGATCATCCTCTCCTCCCTCCGTGCAGGGTCAGACGGTAGTAACCCCGGCCGGGGTTTGCCGTATCGTTGTCACAAATAGCGATTTCGCTGCCGTCCAGGACGATATAGCCGATTGAGCTCTGGTCCGGGTACTGGCTGCCGAGGCGCTTGAAACGGTTGACGCAGACCTGGTCGATCCCGTCCAGGGCCATGAGTTGCTGCAGCAGGTCGCTGATGTGCAGGTCCTCGCCAAAGCTGAGGCGCCCGGGCTCGAAAAATCCGCCGGGGCGCGTTCCCAGGACCTCGGAAACGGCCTGGACAATTTCCGAGCGGAAATAGTTGGAGGCCACCCGGATGGAAAAGGCCATGGAGATGGGCACCGGCACGGCATCCTCGAGAACGACTTCCTGGCCGGCCATGCGGAACGCGTCGAGGTAGGGACGCAGCAGGACGCGGATGTTCGGATCGGTTTCCCACCTGGGCGCCGCCAGTCGATGTTCCTCGTTAAAGGCCTCCACAAGTTCGCGGAGGGATTCCGGCCAGGCCGGGATGGCGGCATCGAGGGTTTGGTTTTCCCAGAGCACCACCGTCGTGTAGACCGTGTGCCAGGATCCGGTCCACTTGAGGCGGGTGGAGGCACGCTGCACCAGCGGATGATCCTCCATCCGGTTGGCGTAATCCTCGAGGGCCACCATCCTTCTCTGGGTATGGATGGAACGCGGTCCGGCAGTGCGCGCGCTGTCCATGAGATGGGGATTGCGCAGCCAGAGCTGTTCCAGTTGACGAATCGCCTCGCCTGTCTCCAGACCTTCCCCGATCTGGCCCGCGTTGGCCGCCTTGTGGACGGCATCATAGCCGATCATGCGGAGCAGGCGGCGCACCGATTCCGGTCGCCGGGCGGTTTCCAGGGTGGCCTCGGAGGCCACCCGGTCGGCCATGTCGGAAAGCTGGTCCAGCAGGGCCGCCAGGACCTCGACGATGACCACTTCCAGGTCTCCCGGAGTCCAGCGGCGCCGCTCCGGAAAGCGGGCCGCCAATTCCTCCATCATGAAGAGGCGGAATCCATCGTAGTCCCGGATGAGCCAGTCAAAATCGTCCCCGATCCCCGGGAGCGTTTCCGGGAGGTTGACGTGACGCTTTCCGCAATCCGGGCAAAGCCCGTCAAAGCGGAGCTCCAGTTCAGGAGACCGGGCCATTTTCCCCTCCTCCCCGGGATGCCCAGAAAACGTGCTGTTCCTCCTTGCCGATCTTGGCCAGGGAATAGGAAATCCGGATCAGCAGCCTTTCACCGTATTCGGGGCTGGCTTCAACCTCGATGTTGAGCGAATTCGAATTCACTTCCCCCTGCAGGGCCTTGGCCAGGGATGCGGTCAGGCGCTGCTTGGCCACTTCCGCCAGTGAGGGGCTGTTGGGCTCGAAGACCAGCGACCTGACCCCCAGGCCGAACTCCGGGCGGAAAACCCGCTCTCCGGGATTGGTGAACAGGACCTGCTCGATCTGCTCCCGCACATGCGCCGCGCGGGAGCTCAGGGAGGCGCCCCTGGCGGTGATTTTCAAGGGGAATTTCAAATAGGGTTCATCGGAAAGTCTCGGCATGGCAATTTCCCTTTCGTATTCAGGTTGTGGTGACAGCGGATGACATGCTGCTCATCTCTCCTTGTGGAACCGGCGGTCCGGAAGGTCCCACCGCCGTGGGATGCACATGGGTGGCGAACAGCGACAGGAAAGACATGCCCTTGATGACCGGTTCGCCCCCGAGCCCGCCGAGGGCCACCTGGGATCCCTCGATGACGATCTGCTGGCCCTTGATCTTGATCCCCGAGGGACCCATCTCGATCTTGTTCCCGTTGGAATCCTCAACCGTGGTGCCGGTTGAGGTCATGGTCAGGGTGTTGCCGTTGGCGTCCTCGATGACGATCTGGCCGGCCTCGGCATCCAGGGTCAGGCTGCTGCCGTTGGCGTCGGTCAGGGCCACGGTGCCGGCGGAATCGATCTCCATTTCGGCTCCCGCCGGATGCTGCAGGAAAAACCGTTCCTCCCCGCTGGCATCCTCGAACTGGAGCAGGTGGCCGGATGGGGTCCTGAGAAGGCGCGAGGTGGGCGGGCTGGCCTGGGCCTCGGTTGGCGCGCCGGCGGCCGGCTGCCAGAAGGTGCCGGTCCAGATAGGATGGGAAAGGTCCCCGCCCTCGAACTCGACCCAGACCTGGGCATCCACTTCCGGGACCATGAAGAGACCCTGTTCCGCCAGACCGCCAAAGGGCAGGCAGGGCAGCGCCCAGCCGGTCGTTTCCTCCGCCAACAGGGCCGGAACCCGCAGGCGCAGGCGGGCCCGCATCTGCGGATCCTCGTTGTCGACCACGAATCCGCGGTACTTCCCGTAGGCTTTCTCCTGCAGTTGGCGGCTGGTTTGGGCGAGTAAATCTTCAGGCATGAGTCGTTCTTTCTACAATACGGCGGAGAGGACGTTGCCCCCCGGTTGAATGTTGTCCCCGTAGGCGTTGCGGAGGAGGTTGAAGGCCTGCACGTAGCCGTTGGTGTCGAAGCGGTGCCGCACGGTATCCACGTAGTAGGTTCCTGAATACCGCTGGCCGATCCCGTCCACCGGAACGGGTTCCCCGACCCGGAGGACATGGCCGTAGAGCGAGCCGTCCAGCTCCCCCTCGGCCTTGACCTTCATGGCGTTCATGTTGGCCCGTTGCCGGGCCCGGGCGGTCAGCTCCTCGGCGTTGGACCCGGTCGACCGGGGCAGGCGCCAGACAAAGTCCTCCAGCCCGGAGGAACTGCTGTCGGCCGGATCGGGACCCATTCCGGAAAGGTTGGGCTCGACCGTGACGGATGTGGTCCCGGAACCGTCCTCGTCCGGCATGTCGAAGGAGACCTTGTCCGGCTGGTGGCCGTCCGAACTGACACTGAAATTGAGGCAATGGGTATCCTTGCCGGCATAGACCATGATCGTGGCCTGCGGCTCGGCCTCGACCCGCATGGGCCCGAAGTAGACCAGGCCGCGGGAGAAAATCAGCTCGTAGCCGTTGGCCTCGGCCCGGGCCTTGAGGAAGCGGATATCCGTACTGTCCTGGTTCAGGACCAGGCCGCTCTGGCCGGAGGCGTTCTCCGGATGCGGGGCCAGGGAATGCCGGGTGGTCAGGATCTCCATGAGGATGGCCTGGTCGCTGGTCGGGGCGTCCCCGCCCCAGACCCGGCGGACGTGTTCCCGGTCCAGCTTGAGGGAATCGTCCTGACATTCCACGACAACCGTGGCGGCTCCGGGATCGTCCGGGTATTCGGCATTGATCTCCCGGATATATCCCCGGAAGACTTCTTCCGTGGTGCTGCCGAAAGCGGCATGGATCTCCACCCATTGCCAGGTGGTCAGCCGCTCGTCGTCCTGGATGATCCACTTTCCGGCTTCATCCCGCCGCGACTCGAACTTGATCGTGGCCACGGCCGCCTCCTCGCGGGAGCAATCCACGGAGACCTCGGTCAGGAACGGGTACAGGTCGGCTATTTCATCCCCGCCCGCGCCCAGCTTGATGATGCACTCGGCCGGCTCGCGCTTGATATCAAAGAGGATATCCAGGATGATGTTCACAGTTCTTCCTCCCTTGGAATGAGGATGACCTGCCCGACCAGGCTTTCCTCGAGCGGCCCGGTTTCCTCCGCGGATTCCCGCACATCCTCGACGGGCATCAGGTCCGCGCCGAAAAGGATCTGCGGATTGGCATCCAGAATCCGCCACCAGAGGCGCTCGTCGTTGTAGTAGTGCCGGGCCAGCAGATCCAGCCGGTCCCCATCGCGCAGCACGTGCTCGATGACGCCGGCGGCCTTCCCGATCCGTCGCGCCCGGATTCCGGGAAAGGGATCCACCCCTTCCCGGGGCGAAGCAAAGGGCACGTATTTCCGGTATCTGGATTTGGGCAGCAGCATCAGAAAAGTCCTCCAGCTATATCCACGATGGCACTTCCGCTTTGCAGGGCCGCCCCGGCCGCCTGCCGGATCTTTTCGACATCGTAGAAGGGATTGTTCCCCTCGATGACCTGCATCGAGAGGGTGACGTTGGCCCGGTAGGGAACCAGGTTCGGGAGGTGGGATTTCTCATCGACCTGGACCGAGGTCAGGAATACCGGCAGCACGTGCGTGCCCCAGATAAAGAGCAGCACCGAGGGGGTTTCCTGTCGCTGGAAGGCGCGGGCTTCACCCAGGCCGAGGCCCGCCAGGACCTGGACCCCGAGGGGGCCCTGGCTCTTCGGTTCGACCATCGAGCGCAAGGTGTCCAGCTCCGGCCCGATGCCGAACTCGGTGGCGATGACGTTCCCTTCGTTCATCCGGTCGGTGGCATCGAGGAGGATCTCGATGGAAAAGGTTTCCGGCTCGACCTTGGCCCCCTGGGCCACCCGGGGCGTATCCGTGGGCAGGGCGAAATCGTATCCGCCACGCGTCCCGGGCGCGTTGCCCATGGTGATGTTGACCGTCCGGGTCCTGCTGAAGGACTGGGGATTGAACTCGAACTGCAGGATCAGGGGCGGAATGGCCAGGGCGTATTCCACGAGGGCGGCTTTGGTGGTGTTGATCATGGGCGACTCCTTAAAGGGATTGGACTTTCGATTGAATGGTTTCCGCGATCCGGGCGGAGACCCGGGAAGCGGGTGTGCCGGGCGGCACCTTGACGGATCCGGCATCGAGGCGTTCCACGGTCCGGGACTTGGAAGGACGGGCCTCGGCCAGCTGCCGGACCGCCTGCCGGACCGCCTGCCGGACCGCCTGCCCGGCCTGCGGCCGCATGGAGGCCGGGACCCTCACTTTCAAGCGTTGAATTCGAATCATCGGATCGACTCCTTTCCGAGGTACGGCTGCAGCTCCCCGAGGTCGGACGGGGATCGCTCCCGCCCACTCTTGGACAGCTCCCGCCAGGCCGACAAGGCAAGGTGTTCATAGCGAAGATCACTCCCCTCGGCGGCGGCCAGGTGGGCCGCATGCAGTGAGGCGTTCCGGATCTCGGCGCCGGTCAGGTGCACGGATCGACCCAGAAGCCTCATGTCCAGCGCCTTCCGGCCGGGCGCCCGTGGCGGCAACAGGCGCCTCCACAACTCGACGCGGGCTTTTTCATCCGGTCTTGAAAATTCCACTACAACCTGGAATCGCCGGACAAAGGCCGGATCGAGGTTGCTCCGCAGGTTGGTAGTCAGGATGCACGGGCCGTGATGGTTCTCCAGGCGCGCCAGGAGGTGGCTGACCTCGAGGTTTGCGTAGCGGTCCCGCGCCTCGCGAATCTCCCCCCGCTTGCCGAACAGGCTGTCCGCCTCATCGAACTGCAGGACCACGTTCCGCCCGTCGGCGGCATCAAAAAGCCGGTTCAGGTTCTTCTCCGTCTCGCCGATGTACTTGCTGACCAGGGTGCCCAGGTCCACCTTGTAGAGGGGCCAGTCCAGGTCGTTGGCCAGGATGGCCGCGGCCAGGGTCTTGCCGGTTCCGGAGGGTCCGGTGAACAGGGCCACGGGGCCGCCCACGTCCTTGCCGCCCCATTTCTTGACGACTGTTTCCCGCTGCCGGACCCAGTGCAGGAATTCATGGAGCATGGCCAGGCGCTGCGGTGGCAGGACCAGGTCCTCCCAACCGGCATCGCTGACCACACGGGTCGCGCCGGGGGGATCCGGCTCCTGCCCGTGTCCCAGCAGGAGGGCGGCGACGCCGGGAAAGGGTTTGACCGGCTGAAAGGTCTCGAGACGGTCATACTCGATGAGGCGGCTGGTGTGCAGTCGGCCGCTGTGGTCGAGGACCTGGTACAAATCCCCCATCTCGGAGCTTTCCAGGGCCAGCAGGTCATGCAGGAGGGCCGGCGTGGCGTAAGGGTGTGAAACGCCCGGTTGCAGGGACTGGTAGAGCCAGCCCAGGCGGGGCTCGACCTCCGGGGCCAGGACGCAGGCCAGGACATCGAACTCCAGCGGGCTCAGGGAAACGGAAACCAGGCGGGACCAGGACCCGTTCAGGCGGCCCTTCTCGACAAGCTCCTGCAGCTGGCGGAGGCGGTCCAGGTCTTCCTGCCCGACATCATGTCCCTGGCGGTTGGCCGCGAGGCACTGGGCCAGCATGCCCACCCGCTGCCACTCGGTGGCCAGGGCATCCTTGTACTGGCTGCTCAATTGGTGCATCACCTAGGCTCCCCCACCCTCGTAAAGTGTGATCAGGAGCGGATTGCTGCGCACCACCCGGTCCCGTTTGTCATTGCCTATCCGATACGTCCGCGTCGCGTAGAGGACCGCCTGCCCGGCATGGTCGTCGAAGGGAGGGGTGATTCCCGGAAGGGAGGCAAGGTCTGTTCCGGTCGGGGGATTTTCAGGATCAATCCTCCCCGAGAACGGGGGATGATCCCCGGCAACGGCCGGGCCTTCGCTCCATCCGCTGCCGCTGTCCCAGACTTCCCAGTTCAGGCTGACGGTGGCGCTGCTGTCGCCGGCAATCCAGACCTTGGGCTGGAAGGCGGCCAGTTCCCCGCTGCCCAGCTCCATGATGACACTTTGCCGGCAGGTCCCGTCCTGCAGGAAGCAGATCTTCGGGGCCCAGTGCGGGTTGTTGATGTCGACCTCGCCGACCAGCACGGGCGGGGTTTCCGGATCCCCGCTGAAGGAGGCGTGCCGGGCCTCCATGGTGGCCCGGACCTCGCTGCCGACTGCCGCCACCCGGCCCGGCTTGACGGCGGGCGTGGCCGGGACCACGGGCGCAAGAGTGAATTGATAAAGGACCGAGGGCCGGTACGGAACATCGCCCTGGGTTCCCCAGAGCTGGCTGATTTCTTCAAGTTCGAGGGGATTGAAGATTGCCTGTAGCCGCACCGGCTGGCCCTCCACGTCGACATTTGCGAGGATGGGATGCTCATGGAACAGGCGCACCACATCGCCCAGCAGGCGCAGGTCGTTTTCCCCGCTGCTGATTCCGTCATCGGCGCCGCTGTTGGCAAAGGCGGTGACCAGGCAGTGGAGACGGATCCGCCACGGATCGCCCGGCGTGATGGCGGCCTCGAATCCCGACGGGGTGATCCGGTGAAAGAAGAGGTTCAGCCAGTGCAGGCCCGAACTGTCGGCGGCCAGCTTCTCGGCCGCGGCGGCGGGAGTCCCGAGGAGGACTTCAATCTTGTCGCTGTCCCCGCCCAACTGGTCGTCGAGGAAATCCCGGACCGAGCGGCAGGCTTGCGAAATGGCGCTGACTGGTAGGGCCATGATCTATAACCCCCTCAGGTAGCGGCGACTGGCCATGCCGGCATTGTTGGGCCGGATCCGGGCAGAGGCCGGCGGAGCTGGCGGTGCCTCGACCTGGATTTCCACCTGGCCGATCTGCACACTGGGTTCGGGCGCCGGCTGCCTGGCTATCTGCGGCTGGTCGACCGGGTAAACCGGTTGATCCGTGGAGTCGTCCGGCCCCGGATCCCTGTCACGCCAGGGCACAGCCTGCTCCAGCTCGTCCAGCCAGCCGGGACGCTCCGGGCTGGGTGCGGGGTCCGGGATCGCACGGGATTCGTCCTGGCCTTCTTCCCCGGCCCCGGCCGGTTCCGGTCCCCCGAACCGCTCATCGAAGGAATCCCGGGCTGCGGGAAGAACTTCCTGCTGTTCCAGTTCCTGGTCCGGGTGATCGAATTCCGGGCGGAAATGGCGATCCGTCCGCAGCTCCGGCGGTTCGGGTGGTTGCGGCGGCGTAGTGGCCGACTCCGGCGAAAGTTGGACGATATAATCCTCATCCCCGACAGGCCGTTCTTGGGGACCAGATTCCATGTCCGGGGCATCGGCCAGCGGGGGTTCCCCGCCTAAATTGGGAAAGTCGGATGGCGCTGGCCCGGGACCCGAATGCGGGCCGGCTTCCACATTCATTTCCTCCGGCGGGGATCCAGCAGCCTCTGATTGCTCCGGTCTGTTCATGGACAACGCTTCCGGCGACATGGAAATTTCCGGCGGTGCTGGTTGAGATGCCTCGATCGGGACGTGCTCCTTTGGCGGGAATGCTGCCGGCTCCGGGGCCGCAGGGGTTGGACCGGGTCCGGCTGAAACCGGGCTCGGAGCTGATGCGGGGGGTGCCGCCGGAGGGACATCGGCGACGGACCGGGCCGGTATGGCCATGGCCCGCACCGGCATTGGTGGCCGGGGCCGGGAATCCTTGATGATGGTAGCTAAAAAACTCATACAATTTCCCGTTCACTCAGGAGACTGCCCGGCTGGAGCCGCGGGACCGCGACCGGATCAGGGAGAGGTAACGCTTGCGGCGGCTCCGGGTCAGGGAGAGAATCTGGGATTCGCTCCAGTGGTAGGCGGAGGCGATGGTATGGACCTCCTCGAAGATGCCGCTGAAGTTCCACCGGAGGCACTGGTAGGGATCGACCGGAACGGACTGGGGGGAACGGCATTCCGGGCAGTCGGCCCGGACACTGACCGTCAGCTCCGGGCTGATCCGCTCAACCGCGGCCTCGATGGCCAGAAGGTCGGTCTCGGTCAATTTGACGACCCGCCGGTTCATCAACTCGGCGTCGACAATACAGTATCGGGCCAGGACCTTGCGCGCCTCCTGCGCATCGCTGATTCCGGCGATGGCCTCCTGGTCGCGGCCGACCGGGACCCGGACCCGGATATTTCCCAGGGAAGTCTCGACGGTGGCCTCCGGGAAGCCTTCCCCCGGCGGCTTGACCGGCAGCTCCGACTGGGTCACCGGGACATCAAAGGCCTTGCCGCAATGGCTGCAGGACGGGGTCAGCCAGATCCGGTCGGATCCCAGACGGATCCCCAACAGGCGCATCAGGAACTGGCGGTCGGGAACCGTCAGGGAGCGGACCAGGTCCGCGTCTGCGGCCTGCTCACCGACCGATTCCAGGACCACCGCGAGGCAGCCCGTGACCCGCTCCGGCAAGCTGGCGGAGGAGGACACGGACTCGGCGAGGGACATTTCCGCCTGCCCGGTCATGGGCCTGAAGCGGAAATCCCTGCGCAGTCGGTCCTGCAGGAACAATCCCCCAGGCAGAAGCATGGGTTAGCTCTCCGTCGGTTCAGCCACGCTGGTGTCCCGTTCCCAGCCCTCGTGCTGGAGGGTTATGGTCTGGATCCCCACCGTGTTCATGGAGTTGGCGTCGAGATCGGGAAGCGCCTGGTACTCGGAAACCCAGGCCCGGTACAACTTGTAGGAGATTGCCACTACACCCTGCAGGTTGAGGACATTGATGACCACGTCCTTGCGGAAGTTCTTCAGGCTGATGGCGCCGTCCCCCTCGATGTTGTTGACCAGGTTGGCCCAGTTTTCAAAGACCGGGTCGTGGGTCAGGCCCTGCTCGAGGGTCACGGCCTCGTACTTGGTGCCTCCCGGCATGACGCGTTCGTGAGAGGGATCGTTGCTGGCCCGCCAGCGGACCTCCTCGGTGCTTTTCTTGAGGCTGCCCATCTTGGTCAAGGCGGCCACGACCTGGCCGTCAATGAGTACCTGGAATTTGAAAGTTCGATACGGATCGTATCGCTCGGCATTAACCGTGAATGTAGGTGCTGCCATTTCTTTAGCTCCTTTTCTTTAAACTTGGTTTTGAGAATTCTGGATTACTGCTGCTGGACCTTCTGCTGGATGCGGACGATCACGAACTCGGCCGGCTTGAGCGGAGCGAAGCCGACGATGACGATGACCTGGCCGCGGTCGATGTCGCCCTGGGTCATGGTGTCCCCCAGTCCGCAACGGACAAAGTAGGCGTCGGAGGCCTTTTTGCCCTGGAAGGCGCCGGCCCGGAACAGACCGTTCATGAAGGACCCGATATTGACCCGCAGGCTGGACCAGAGCGGATGGTCATTGGGCTCGAAGACGGCCCAGTGGATGGCGTTGTAGATGCTTTCCTCGATGAACATGGCCGTCCGGCGGACCGGCACGTAGCGCCACTCCGGATCGGCCCGGGTGGCCAGGGTGCGCGATCCCCAGATGACCCGGGCGGCCAGGCCGGCCACCGGGAGCTGGCGAATGCAGTTCACGCCGAGCGGATTCAGCTGGTCCTGTTCGTCGTTGCCGACGACGTACTCCAGGCTGTCCGCCCCGGAGAGCGAGGTTTCCACCCCGGCCGGCGCTTTCCAGACCCCGCGGCGCCCGTCGGTCCGGGCCCAGATGCCGGCGGCAAAACCGCTCGGCGGAACGAGGACGGTCTTGGCCCGGTCGGGCCGCTTTTCCTCGTCATAATACGGATTGCGGACCTTGACGTACGGGTAGTAGAGGACGGTGTAGGTGCTGGTCGGGAGTCCCAGCTTGCTGACGTCGGTAGGCGCCACCAGCTCCGTACCGTCCGGCGGATCGACGATGACCATCCGGTTTTTCATGAATTCGGCATGGCTGATGGCGGCGTCGATGACGGACTTCCCGGCATCGGCGTAGACCTGGCCCGGAAGCAGGAAGATGGAGGCATCGCGGATCTTGCGGAACTTCTGGAAACTCCCCTGGTAATCCGCGATTCCCGGCTCGTCCCCGTCATTGCCGCCCAGGAAGGTGGCCTCGATCCCGTCGTCGGCCAAAAGCTCCAGCATGGCCTCCTGCCCGGTTTTCTCGGTTCCCCCGTTGCTGCCGCCCAGTTTCAGGAGCGGAGCCGCGTTGGTTCCGGATCCCGGCCCGGCTACCACGACGGAGGAATCCGATTCGCCGCCGCCGGAGACGAGACGAATGGTGTCGTCATCCACCGTGGCGGTGAAATCGCGGGTATGGCGGTTGGAAGTGCTGCCGCGGACATCCTCCTGGATCCTGGCCGCCACATCGGCCAGGGTGCTGGAGGAATCAAAATCCGAGGCGCCAAAGGTCACCGTGCGGTCCGTGCTGTCGACCGTGACTTTCATCCCCGTACTGTTCAGGCTGGTCAGGTCGAGGCCTGCAAGGTCCCCGCTGAGGCTGTAGGCCGGATAATTGGGGGTGAAGGCCAGTTCCAGCCAGCCGGCCCCGGTCACGGCAGTCCCACCCTTGTTGGCGGCAAAGTTCAGCTCCGCAGCCGCGTCCCCGCCGGTGGCGGTCACCGCGGAGGCCGCGGTCCGGCTCCCCGAGGTGAGGACCAGTCGATGGTTGCTGGCCACGGCGGTAAAGTTCTCGTAGGCGACGCCGCTTCCCTCCCGGACCTTGTCCTGGATGGCTTCGGCGACCTGGGCCAGGGTCGATCCGGCCGTGAACCGGCCGGCCGCAAAAGCGACATTCACGGCGCTGCCCCCGTCCACGACCACGCTCAGCGTTTTCCCGTTGAGGACGGTCGGGACCAGCGTTTTCAAGTCTCCGCTGATGGCGGTGCCGCGCAGGAATGCGCTGTCGTCCGACTCCACCAGGTCCACCTTGACCAGCAAGGAGTTCCCGTTGACCTTGTCCTTGATGTAGCCGGAGTGCCCCTCCACGAAGGTCAGGTTGCTGAATTGCTCCCGCGGCTGGGCCAGCCCGTCGACCATCTGGGAGACGACCAGGGTGAACTGGTCATGACCGTCGGCCTGGTCGGCCTGCTGGACCAGGCTCACCGCCAGGTTGTCGCCCCAGGTCCCTTCATTGACGGCCTCGAATTTGAGGACCATGTCATCGTCGGGAGTCGACGGCAGCGGCAGGGCGCTGAAGGCGGCATCGGCGTCCACCGCCAGGCGGACGATGTAGGCCTTGCGGCCGCCATTCTGGAAAAAGGCGGAAACGGAGTATCCCATGGAATCGACCGAACCGGCGGGCAGGTCCCGGATGCCTCCATATTGCTGGACGTAGTCATCCCATTTGAAAATCAATTCCGGTTCCCCCACGGGACCCTTGGCGGCGTATCCCAGGATGGCCGCGGTTGAGGTGGAAACGCCCTCGATGGGGCGTACTCCGCTGGGAATCTCCTCCACGTACACGCCCGGGTGCAAATATGTAGTCATTGGTTTTCTCCTTTAAGGTGAGCGGGTTGATTGATGCGGATTACCCGGTGGTGAACTCCCTGTACGGGAACATCACTGGCTGGAGCCTGAACAGGAGTTTCCCCTATTGAGGCGTAAGGGACGGGAGTCCCCGGAACGGCCGGAATGGCACCACGCTCGGCACACATCCGGAATTTCCCGGGAGGGTCCCTCCCTGCTTCAGCCAGGATGGCCCGTTGGCCTAGGGAATCAGGCAGTAGTGGGGTAATCGGGTCAGAGAGACAGGGTCGGTGA
>CAJXMX010000104.1 GCA_913056355.1 uncultured Opitutales bacterium | reverse complement strand
CCCCCGCGTAAGCCCCGTCGCGGGCCACATGGACCGGCTTCCCCGGGACTGGCGGCAGCGGAGGCACGGCAATCCCCTGCCCCTCCAGGAGGCCGGCCTCCCCGATCAGGAGGCGCATGCCCCGTACCGTTCCGCCAAGGCCCTGGCCGGGATAGGTATGAAATTCCTTTACCCCGCCCTCGGGCGAAGCCAGACCGGCCAGGGCGCTACTGACCGGGTGCGGGCTCTCGTTCCCCAGGCTGGCCACCGCCTCCAGCAGGACCTGGCGCCCGGGATCTTCCGGAAGAAGCCGGCTGGTGTCGGCCTCCAGTTCGAAACGGCTCAGGGTACCGGTCTTGTCGAAGACAATGACCTCCGCCTCGGCCAGGGTGTCCAGCAACTGTCCGTTGCGGCCGACGACGCCCCGCTGGCTGAGATGGTAGAGGCCGCCCCAGATACCCGAAGGCATGGCCAGGCCGAGGGCGCAGGGACAAGCCACGAGGAGGACGGCCATGGCGTTGAAGAGGGCGTCCCACCAGGGCTGGGAAGAGAAAAGAAACCAGCCGGCGAAAGTCCCGGCTGCGACCAGGCTGACAAACGGGACAAAGAACTGCATCAGCTGGTCGGCCGATTCCTGCAGCCGGGAGACCTGCCCGGGAGAACTTTCCAGCAGGGAGAGAATTCCGTCAATGGCCCGGGCCCGGCTGGTCTTCGGCTCGAGGACCAGGTTGGCATCAAGGGACCAGGTGCCGGCCATGACCGGGTCCCCGGACTGCCGGATGACCGGGGCCGGCTCACCGGTCAGGGTGGTCTCGCGCAGGTAACCGCGGCCCTCGAGGATGATCCCGTCGACCGGAATGGGCTCCCCCGGCTGCACCAGGACCCGGTCCCCGGGCCGGAGGCGGCTCACCGGCACGCGTACCCGGCCTCCGTCCGGGCCGGTTGTCACGGCGGTATCGAAGGCATGGCGGAACGAGGAAATGGCCTGGCCCACCTTGCCCTTCTGGACCACGCCGATCTGCTTGCCGATGGCATAGACGCAGAGGACGATGGACACCACCTCGTAATAGACACTGCCGGAGCCCCGCAGGGTCGAGATCAGGGAACCGGTAAAGGCCCCGAACGCGCTCAGGACAAAGAGGGCCTCCACGCTGAGCCGGCGCCGGGCCACGGCATCCAGGGTCTGCCGGAGCAGGGGGCGGCCGAGAATGAGGACCACCGCCAGGGCGGAGAGGATGAGGCCCCCGTGCAGGACCCAGTACAGGGGCGTGTAGGGCGCCGGGGCATCCCCGGAGCGGAGGGCGTTGTTGTAGCCGAGGCCAAAGATCATGCCCTGTCCGGCGAAGGCCAGGGAAATGCCGATCCGGAAACCGAAGCCGGACAGGTCGGTGGAAGGCCCGGCCTCCGGCTGGCAAGGCAGGCAGGATCCGTCCGGCAGGGAGGAGGCACTGTCTTCACGGTCCGGCTTCATGGCATCAAATCAAAAAGGCAACTTCCCCCGGCACGGGACGTAAAGCAATTGAAATTTGCCTCCGGCCTGCTCAATGTGGACCTGAACCTGAGCCATAGAGAGAACCATGCCAGACCAGACCCTGAATCCGGAAATCGCCCGGGCAGCTCCTTCGCCGGAATGCCTGCTCCACCTCGAAACCTACCTCGCCCGGGAGAGCGATCCAGCCACCGCCCTGCAGGAACTCTTCCATCAGGTCGAGGAGTCCGACGAATCGCTGGAGGAATGGCTGAAGGCCTTTGAAGTTTTCGCCTGCATCATCGAGGGAACGGAACATGCCCCGACCCTCGGCCAGGCCCTGGGATACCTCAAGTGCTGCCACTCGGTGTCCTATACGGGGGCCCGTTACGCCACCTTTCCAATGACCGTGGAAGTGATGCTGGAGACCTACGGCTACACCGGCGGAAGCCACTGAGGCCGCTCAGTCCTTCTGCAGGGAGATCCGGCCGGGGCCCGTGAAGAGCAGCCCCAGCATGACGCCGGCCATGACCAGGGGGTAGCCGTACCGCCCGAAATCGCCGCCGCTGGAATCCACCACGCTGAGGGTGGCCACCAGCATGGTGATGAAAAGGAAGAAGGCCGAGGTCCGGAAGAGGAGGCCGATGACCAGGAGCACCCCGCCGGCCAGCTCCGTGCCCGCGGCAAGGACCCCGAAGAACATCGTGGCAATATTCTCGCTGCCCACATCGAGGCCGAGGTAATCGATGCACTTCCCCACCGCGTGCAGCGTCTGGGTGCCGGCCGCAAACTTGTTGTATCCGGCCAAGGCCAGGACCGGCCCCACCACCAGCCGGACCAGGAGCAGCCCCAGTTCAGGGTGACGGAAAACAGATTTGATACTTTGAAAAGTTGAATTCATCTGCCATTGCCTTTGTTGGGATTAATCCGGAGGCTAGAAAGAGGCCCTCAATATGCAAGCACGCGCACAACCGACATCCATCCTCGACCGCTACCAGCGGGTCCGCATCATCGGGCAGGGATTGACCGGCAGCCTGCTGGCCCTGCATCTCCGCGAGGCCGGGATTCCTTTTATCGTCCAGGACACGGATCTGCCGGGTTGCGCCACCTCGGTCGCCCCGGGCATCGTCAATCCCCTCGCGGGGCGCAATTTCCGCCCGCCGGACTATGTGGACGAACTGCTGGAACAAACCCGGGAAGCCATGGATCTGGTGGAACGGATCCTCGGCGTGGGCATCTGGACGGATTGCCCCATCCTGAGGATGTTCGCCGAGCCGACCCAGCAGGACCGCTTTCAACGCAGCCTGGCCGACGAGGGGGCGGCGGCCTTTGTCTCGGAGCAATACCCGGAGAACACCTTTCCCTACCTGAACGATGTTTTCGGGAGCTTCCTGACCATCCGCGGCGGCTGGGCCAATCTCCCCCTGCTGATGAGCCGGACCCGCGAATGGCTGCGGGAGGAAAAGCTGCTGGTCGACGAGGCCTGGGAGCCCCCGGAAAACGCGCCTGCCGACGCCGGGCCGGAGGCGGAGCTGATGATCTTCTGCGAGGGCTGGCATGTGGCCAACAATCCATGGTGGTCCTTCATCCCGCACAATCCCGCCAAGGGCGAAATGATCCTCGTCCGCTTCGACGAGGAGCTTCCGCGGGACCGGATCTTCAACCAGTCCTGCTGGATCCAGCCCATCGAGGAGGACCTGTGGCGGGTCGGGGCCACCTACTCCTGGAGCTCCTTCGACAGCAACGCCTCCCTCGAGGGTGCCACCCGGCTGCAGGAAAACCTGCAGTACCTGACGGGCGCCCACTTCCACGTGATCGACCAGATGGCCGGAGTCCGGCCCATCGTCGACGACTATCAGCCGGTCATTGGCCGTCATCCGGAAGTGCCCCACTGGTACATCCTCAACGCCATGGGCTCCAAGGGCGTTTTGCAGGCGCCGACGGCCGTGCGCGACCTTCTCGACCACCTCCGCTCGGGCTCCCGCATCCCCCGGGCCTGGTCGGCGGATCGCTTCCTGTAGGGCCTATTCCCGGCTCCTCTGGTAAAGCTTGCGGACCAGCTCCAGGTCCTCGGGGTAAATGTTGCCCCGCTGCAGGTTGCGCTCCATCTGCCCGATCAGCGTCTCCCAGTCTTCCTCGTCGGGGACAAAACTTTCCCGGGGCTCGAAGCGCTGCCGCTTGATTTTCCAGTCCGCCTTCTCGCGGACCAGCTTGAACTCGATCTGCAGTCGCTTGCCGGTCTCCTTGTCCCGCCGGTACCATGACAGGGAACAGGTCATGCCGGGGTCCCTTTCCTGAACTTGGCCTGCAGTTCCAGGCAGGAATCGTTGAGTTCACGGGCGGCATGTCCGGCCGCCTCGGCGAAGTCCTCCCCGCCGGAGGCATAAATGATTCCGCGCGAGCTGTTGATCATCAGGCCCCAGCCGTCCGGCCGCAGCCCCGCCTTCAGGGTGGCGGCGAGGTCGCCTCCCTGGGCCCCGATTCCGGGAACCAGGAGCGGCATGGAGCCGACTTCCGCGCGGATCCGGGCCAGCTGGTCGGGATAGGTCGCGCCGACCACCAGGGCCAGGTTGTGGTTGCCGTTCCAGTCGCCGGCCGCTTTCCGGGCCACCTCCAGGTAGAGGGGGTTCCCGCCCTCCAGGACCAGGTCCTGCAGCTCCGAGGAGCCCGGGTTGGAGGTCTTGCAAAGGACGATCACGCCCTTGCCGGCATCCCTCGAGAAAGGAACCAGGGTGTCGCCGCCCATGTATGGATTGACCGTCACCGCGTCGGCCCCGTAGACCTCGAAAGCCTCGCGGGCGTACTGGTCCGCGGTGCTGCCGATATCGCCGCGCTTGGCATCCAGGATGAGCACCCGCTGGAGGGCCTTTTCCTTCAGGTAGGCCATGGTCTCGCGCAGCTCGTCAAGCCGGTTTTCCGCCGCGTAGTAGGCAAACTGCGGCTTGTAGGCGCAGGCGTAGGGCAAGGTGGCGTCGATGATGGCCTGGTTGAAGGCCAGGAAGGGTTTCGGCTGCGAGCGGATGGACTCGGGCAGCCGGTCCAGTTGCGGATCCAGGCCGACACAAACCATGGAGCGGCTGGAGGTCCAGGCGGCTTCGATCTTTTCCTGATAGCGCATGACGGGACTATCGGCGGGTCCCCTGAATCCGACAACATCTAATTCGAACAGCCGTGTTGCCAATACGGGGATTATTCCCCACTTTCCCATCCTATGCGTATTGCCACAGGCTTATCGATCCTGACTCTCGCTCTTTCGCTGCCGTCCGGGGCAACCCTTGCTGAAACCATCGAGCTCGACATCGAGACTGCGTTGAACCGGGCGGCGGAAGCGAATTTCCAAATTCTTCTGGGACAGGAATCCGTCACCGCACAGGAGGAAAACACCCGTTTGAACCGCTCGGGACTGCTCCCGCAGGTAAGCCTGGAGGCGGCCCAGTCCCGGCGGCAAGTGCCCACCTTCGGCCCCTTTGCAGATTATTTCACGACCAATCGCTACTTCACGAATTCCTTCGACGCCGTTCTCCGCGCCCGGCTGGCCCTGTTGGACACCCGTAGCTGGGACGACTGGAAGCTCTCCAAGCTGACTCTCCAGGCGACCCGCGAACAGTTGGAGAACACGGTCCAGGAAATCCAGGAACGGATCGCCACCGCCTACCTGGCCCACTGGCGGAACCTGAAGCGGCTGGATGTCCTCGACAGCATCCTGGAGCGGGACCAGATCCTCCTCAAGGTGGCCCGGGACCAGGCCGATGCCGGCGTGGCCACCACCCTGGAGGTGACGCGGGCCGAGGTCCGCCTGAACCAGAATGAGCTGGCCCGCATCGTCCAGGAGACCGCGGTCATGGAGAGCGCCCTCAATCTCAAGCGCATCCTGAACTATCCGCTCGACGCGGAGCTGGTCCTGACCACCCGAATACAGGCGGTCCCGCCCGATGTGGTCGGCTTCAGCGATGAGGACTTTAATGAAATTCTCTCCAGCCGGGCGGACTACCGCAGCCTCCAGGTCCAGGTGGAACAGAGCCGGGTGGCGTCCAGTGCGGTCAGCCGGGAGCGCCTCCCCAGCCTGTTCCTGAGCGGAGACTTTGGCTATGCGGCGGAGAACTGGGATGATCACCTGGGCGAGCAGTGGTCCATCCAGCTGGGCCTCTCGATGCCGGTCTTCGAGGGCTTCCGCATCGATGCCAGCAAGCAGCTGGCCAATTCCGAGCTCCGGCAGCGGGAGATCGAATTGTCCGACCTGCGGACCCAGATCGAGTCCGACTACCGGCTGGTCCTGCAGCGCCTGGCCTCCGCCTACCGCCAGGTCGAGGTGTCCCGGCGCAGCCGTGAACTGAGCAACCGCGAGTTCGAGCTGGAACGGATCCGTTTCGAGGAAGGGGTCACCGACAACAGCGACGTGGTCGACGCCCAGGCCCGGCTGGCCGATGCCGAGGACACCGTGGTGGCCGCGGAATACGAGTATTTCCTGACCTTTATCAACCTGGCCCGTACCCGGGGGGATATCCGGCGCATCATCCACTGGCTGGATCAACACTAAAGCTATTAGAGGAAGTTTTGGATTTGCCTAATGCGATAAGCTGACTTTATAAGGCAGCTTATGAAGATCGGCTTGGCCCAAATCAACACCATCGTCGGCGACATGGACGGCAACCGCCGGCGGATTATCGACAGCTACCACAAGCTGGTCGAGGCAGGTGCCGAGCTGGTCGTCTACCCCGAGCTGGTGGTGACCGGTTACCCGCCGCGGGACCTGCTCTTCAAGTCCCGCTTTGTCCCGGACAACCTGGCCAGCCTCGAGAAGATCGCCGCCGCCGTGGGCAAGGTCCCGGCCCTGGTCGGCTTTGTCGACCTCAACAAGAAATCCAAGGGCCGCCGCTTTTTCAACGCCGCCGCCTGGTGCGAGCGGGGCAAGGTCCGCCAGGTGGCCCACAAGTGCCTGCTGCCGACCTATGACGTTTTCGACGAGGACCGCTACTTCGAGGCCGCGGAAGAGCCCACCATCTTCAACTGGAAGGGCTGGCGGCTGGGAATCACCATCTGCGAGGACATCTGGACCGGCCCCATCATCGAGACCAGCCGGCACTACGACACGGATCCCCTGTCTTTCTTCGAGAACGCGGACGTGGACATGATCCTCAACCTGTCGGCCAGTCCCTGGCATTACGGCAAGGACTCCACCCGGCAGGCCATCGTCCGTACGGCAGCGCTCCGCTCCGGCAAGCCGATCATCTATGTCAACGCGGTGGGCGGGAACGATGAACTGATCTTCGACGGACACTCCATGGTCATGAGCGAACAGGGAGAGCTGCTCTGCGGCCTGGCTCCCTTCGAGGAGGACCTGCAGGTATTCGACCTGGAGACAGACGAGAAGCAGCTGCATCCGGAATTCCAGCGGGATTCCCTGGCCGACATCCATGACGCGCTGGTCCTCGGACTTCGCGACTACGCCCACAAGAGCGGCTTCAGAAAGGGCCTGATCGGCCTCAGTGGCGGCATCGACTCGGCCCTGACGGCGGCCCTCGCGGCCAAGGCCCTGGGGCCGGAAAATGTCATCGGGATCAGCCTTCCGTCAGCCATTTCCAGCCAGCACAGCCGCGACGATGCGGCCGTCCTGGCGAAAAACCTGGGCATCCAGTACGACACCCTGCCCATCAACAAGGTGGTCGACGGGGCCATGGAGACCTTGAAGCCGCTTTTCCGGGACATGGCCGCGGACGTGACCGAGGAAAACGTTCAGGCCCGCGCCCGGGGACTGCTCCTGATGGCAGTCTCCAACAAGTTCGGAGCCCTCCTCCTGACCACCGGTAACAAGAGCGAGGTCTCGGTCGGCTACTGCACCCTTTACGGCGACATGGCCGGCGGGCTGGCGGTCATCTCCGACGTGCCCAAGACCCGCGTCTACGCCCTCTCCCACTGGGTCAACCGCGAACGGGAGATCATTCCCTGGAACACCATCCGGAAGGCCCCCTCGGCGGAGTTGCGGCCCGACCAGAAAGACGAGGACTCCCTGCCCCCGTATCCCATCCTCGATGCCATCCTCAAGCGCTACATCGAGGAGGGCCAGTCCTCCGACGAGATAATCGAGGCCGGCTACCTGCCGGAGGTCGTGCACGACGTCATCCGCAAGGTCGACCTCAACGAGTACAAGCGCAAGCAGGCCGCCCCGGGATTGAAGATCACGCCGCTGGCCTTCGGGGTCGGCCGGCGCATCCCGATCGTGCAGAAGTACGTGGGGTAGCCCGGCCTGTCGGGCTAATCGGACGTGTCAGACCTGTCAGACTGGTCAGATCGGTCCGACTCCCTAGAAGCTGAAGCTGCCGCCGACGCTGATGATGTTGACGGTGGCCTCCATGGTCCCCTTGAGGTAAGAGCCGGCGGTATGGATCGGATTGTCGATCACCGGGTCGTCGACAAAGATGTGCACGTAGGCGACGTTGAGGTCGAAGCTGTCATTGATCCGGTAGCCGAAGCCAAGGGAGATCCAAACGCGGTCCTCGTCGGGAATGCGGGGAGAGCGGTGGGCGGCGTCGGGAACCGGGGACTCGTCGTAGACCAGCCCCGCCCGGAGCTGCCAGGATTCGTTGAGGTCGTAGGTGGTGCCGATGCTGTAGCGCCAGGCGTTGTCCCAGTTTTCCGGGATGACATTATTCGGAAGGTTTCCGTCCTCAAAAGCTATGTCCAGCTTGTCGAACTTGCTCCACCAGGTGTGAAAGAGGTCGGCCATGACTGCCCACTGAGGGGTCAGGTACTGGTGGACACTGACCTGGGCGGTGTCGGGCAGGTTGATATCGACCATGCCTCCCTGGTCCGAGAAACGGCCGCCGAAAAAGGCATCCAGGGCCCCGACGGTGAAGTCTGCGTCGCCGTCAATGGTCAGCTTGACATTGGACCGGTAGTGGAAGCCGATGCGCGTCGATTCGCTGGGCATGAAAAGCGCCCCGATGTTCCATCCGTAGCCAAAGTCGTCCCCGGTCAGCTCGATCGATCCGTCGTACTTGGTCCCGCCGAGGTTGGCCTGGACATCCTGGGCGATGGCCAGGGTGGTCTCGGTGGGGGGAATCGTCCCGGCGTTCATGGCCTGCAGGTAGAGGGCGCCAAAGTCGATGGCGTTGCTCAGCAGGGCATCGGCGTACAACACGCTGATCCCGCCCCCGATGACGAACTTTTCGGAAATCTTATAGGAAGCGGCGAAGTTGGTGTTGATGGTCAGGAGATCCGTTTCGAGGGCGACATGGCGACCGACCCAGCCTTCCTCATAGGAGGTGGCCAGACCGTAGGGAGTGGAAATGCCGACCCCGAGGTGCAGCTGGTCGGTGACCTGCGCGGAATAGTAGACATTGGGAACCACGGCGATCTTGTCGGAGGTGTCGTTGGGACCCTGGGTCGGCACCCCGGACACTCCATTGAAGGCGCTCAGGCTGCCGTTGTTCTTGAACTCCGCCTCCGGCATGATGATGTGCAGGGCACCGGTCACCTGCTGGCCGGGAACCAGGCTCATGGTGGCCGGGTTGAAATACATGGAACTGTTGTCATCCAGACCGGCCGCGCCGCTGGCGAAACCAACCCCGAGGCCGGAGACGCTTTGTTCCTGGAGAATGAATCCGGCACCATGCAGGCTGGTGCTGGCGAGGGTAAAGAGGGCGCCAGCGGTCAATGCTGAAGCAAATCGGTTCCATTGGGGTTTCATGGAGGATCCTTTCTATCTGGTTTGGAGTTTTGGGGATGTGAGTCGGAAATTGGCGGCGAGAATGAATCAGTCGGAGGTAAAATTCAAGCCTTCTGGATTGGTAAATTCAAGGCCTCAGGTCCCGTACAGGCGGTCCCCGAAGTCGCCCAGGCCGGGCCGGATATACTTGCTGGAATCCAGTTCCCGGTCCAGGGCACCGGCGAAAATTCGCAAATCGGGGAAGCGGTTCTCGAGGCGACGGACGCCTTCCGGGGCGGCAACGATGCAGAGGAAGTCGACGGTTGCCGGACCGGTCTCGTAGACCGCCTCGATGGCCTGTTCGGAGGATCCACCGGTGGCCAGCATGGGATCGACGACGAGGACCCGGGATCCCTCCATGGGGGGAAACTTGCAGTAATAGCGCCGCGCCTCGGCGGTGGTCTCGTCCCGCTCCAGCCCGATGTAGCCGACCGAGACCTCGGGAAGCAGGCGGACCACGGCATCGATCATGCCCGCCCCGGCCCTGAGGATGGCCACCACGACCACCGGTTCACGGACCACGGAGGCCGACATCGGTTCCAGGGGGGTCTCGATGTCCCGTTCCTCAGTGGGCATGTCGCGGGTGGCGGCAATGGCCAGGAAGGTGGTCACCTGGTCACAGTAGCGGCGGAAAGACTGGTGCGTGGTTTCGCGCCGGCGAAGCTGGTTGATGTAGTGAACGGCAACCGGATGCTGGATGATTTCGAGTGGCATGGCTTAATCCTGGAGCGTTTGCTGAAGGGCCGGGAGGGCCCGGGTGAAGAGTTTAATGACGTGGTCCTGGGCCTTCGAAGCCGCCTCGGCCACCTCCTCGTGGGAAAGGGCCTGCCCCCCCTCGTGGGCGGCGACATTGGTGATGCAGCTGATCCCGGCCACCCGGAGGCCGCTGTGCCGGGCCACCAGGCATTCCGGCACGGTGGACATGCCGACCGCGTCGGCGCCCAGCTGGCGGAAGGCCCGGATCTCGGCCGGGGTCTCAAAGCTGGGTCCGCTGACGGCCGCATACACGCCGGATTGCAAGGCCACCCCGGCATCCGCGGCGGCCTTGGCCAGCCGCTCCCGCAAGTCGGGATCCCAGGCGCGGGTCATGTCCGGAAAGCGGGGACCGAAGCGATCCAGGTTGGGCCCGCGGAGGGGATGGTCTCCCATGAAATTGAGATGGTCCTCAATGACCATCAATTGCCCCGGCGCCATGCCGGCCCGTATTCCGCCGGCGGCATTGGTCAGGAGCAGGCCCTTCACCCCCAGCAGGGCGAAGACCCGCACCGGCAGGGTGATCTCCTGCATGGAATAGCCCTCGTAGTAGTGGAACCGGCCCTGCATGCAATAAACCGGAACCCCCGCCATGCGTCCCCAGACCAGGCGTCCGGCATGTCCGGCAACGGTGCTGACCGGAAATCCGGGGAGGTCCGCGTAGGCGGCCTGGCCCTCGATCTCCATCAGGGCCTCCACCACTCCGCCCCAGCCGGATCCAAGCACAATGCCGAGGCGCCGCCGGCCGCGTTCCGGATCAAGGGCCCTGATATGTTCCAATGCGGGATAAACGGTACTCGCTTCCATGGGATTCAGCTTATTCTCATTCGTATCCGGTTTTCCAATACGGGCTTTTGATCCGAAAGCCGGACCGCGTTCCGCAATCGTTCCTCCCAATCTGCCACCCGAGACTTGTCGTCGTGGTGGATGCGGGCCATGACCTGGCCCGGCTCCAGCAGATCCCCCGGGCAGGCCAGCCCGGAGATGCCCCCGGCCGGGTCGATGGCGTCTTCGGCATTCCGTCGCCCGGCCCCGGTCTGGAGGACGATCTCGGCGATGGCCCGGGCGTCGACGTCGATGACATGGGCCGGACTCGCTTCCTCGTAAAGGACCTCGTGCACCTGGCGGGACCGGGGCAGCAGGGAGGGCTTGTCCAGGACCGCCGCGTCGCCCCCCTGGGCGGTGACCATCTGCCGGAACTTCTCCAGCGCGGAGCCGTCCGCCAATTTGCCCCGAACCTGCTCCAAAGCGCTCTCCAGGCTGTCCGCCTGCCCGGACAGTTCCACCATCCCGGCCACCAGCTGGCAGATGAAGTCCGTGATCTCCTCCGGTCCGTCATCCTTGAGAATGGCGATGCACTCCTCGACCTCGACGGCGTTGCCGATCGCCCGCCCCAACGGCTGGTCCATGCAGGTCAGCCAGGCTGCCACCCGGCAGCCCGCGGCCCGGCCGAGGTCCACCATCAGGCGGGCCAGGTGCTCGGCGTTCTCGAATTCCTGCAGGAAGGCACCCCGGCCAAACTTCACGTCCAGCAACAGGGAATCGATGCCCTCGGCCAGTTTCTTGGAGAGGATGCTGGCCGCGATCAGGGAGGCATGTTCCACGGTGGCCGTCTCATCCCTGAGGGCGTAAAGGATCCGGTCCGCCGGGGCGATGGCCCTGGTCTGGCCGGCAATGACACAACCGACCTCGGCCACCTGGCGGTGGATGCGCTTGCTCTCGAGAAAGACATTAAACCCGGGAATGGACTCCAGCTTGTCGAGGGTCCCGCCGGTGTGCCCAAGTCCGCGCCCGCTCAGCATCGGGACGCGGAGCCCGCAGGCGGCGGCCAGCGGAGCGAGGACTAGGGAGACCTTGTCCCCGACCCCTCCGGTGGAATGCTTGTCCGCCTTGTGTCCGGGGATTCCCTCCATGTCCAGCAGCTCGCCGGAATGGAGCATTTCATCAAGCAGGAGCCGCGTCTCCTCCAGGTTCATTCCCCGCTGGAACATGGCCATCAGCATGGAGCCGGTCTGGGCGCGGGTCCAGGATCCGGACACGACCCCCTCGATAAAGTCCCGGACCTGCTCCAGGCCCAGTTCCCCGCCGTCGCGTTTGCACCGGATCACCTCCTGTGGAATCATAAATCCGGATCATGGGAAGTCATCCTCCCAATCTCAAGCTCAAGCGTAGATCACTATCTCTAGCTCTATCTCTAGCTCTATCCCTAGCTCTATCCCTAGCTCTAGCTCTATCCCTGGCTCAGCCTCAATCCCCGTGACCGTGATTGGGATCAAGCTGATGATTGAGCTAGAGATGGAGATTTAGGTATTCACCCCGACGAGGAACTGGATGTTGGTCCCGGTCTTCTTGATCCGGGTGATGAGCATCTCCATGGCATCCGTCGGGGGCACGCCCTTCATGGCCCGGCGCAGGCTGTAGACCTTCTGCATTTCATCCGGGTGATAAAGGAGTTCCTCCTTCCGGGTCCCGCTCTTGTTCATCTCGATGGCCGGGAAGACCCGCTTGTCGGAGAGGGCCCGGTCCAGGTGCAGCTCCATGTTGCCGGTGCCCTTGAATTCCTCGAAAATGACTTCGTCCATGCGGCTGCCCGTTTCCACCAGGGCCGTCCCGAGGATGGTCAGGGACCCGGCCCCCTCGATGTTGCGGGCGCTGCCGAAGAAGCGCTTGGGCTTTTGCAGGGCGTTGGCCTCGACACCGCCGGAGAGGATCTTGCCGCTGTTGGAGGCCAGCGCGTTGTAGGCCCGGGCCAGGCGGGTGATGGAGTCCAGAAGGATGATCACGTGCTGGCCGTCCTCCACCATGCGGCGGGCCTTTTCAATGACCATCTCCGCACAATGGACGTGGCTTTCCGGGCTCTCGTCGAAGGTGGAGGCGATGACTTCGCCGGACTTGATCTGGCGCTTGAAGTCGGTCACTTCCTCCGGCCGCTCGTCGATCAGGAGCACGATCAGGTGGGCTTCCGGCTTGTTGATGGCGACCGCGTTGGCGATCCCCTGCTGGAGAATCGTCTTGCCGGTCCTGGGCGGGGCCACGATCAGGCCGCGCTGGCCGAGACCGACAGGCGTCAAAAGGTCCACCACCCGCATGGCGGTATTGTCCCACTTCACCTTGGGTTCGGTTTCCAGGATGATCCGCTCGGTCGGGTAGTAGGGAACCAGGTCCTCAAAGGGCGTCACTTCCAGGTTTGAAGCGGGCTCCCGGCCCATCAGGGAAACGATCCGGACCACATAGGGGCAGGTCTCGTCTTCCGCCTCGATGTCCTGCATGTAGTCGTTTTCCGGAAACAGGGCGGACAAGGCCTCCATGGCCAGGTCCTCCTGCACGTCGTCCGGGATGGCGTCGATCGATTCGTCGTCCTGGCCGGATTTCTTCAACTGGTCGATGGCGTCATCCGGCAGCGGCTTGCGCCGCGGGTGGAGCTGGGCCTCGATCACGGTGCCCTTCTTGATGGCGTACTTCTTGAGAAAGGTCTTGGGCAGGATGGCGCTGGCCGGACGGATCTGGTAGTTGTCGCTTTGATACACAACCAGGCCGAATCCCTCGTCCAGAATTTCCACGATCCCCCGGCAATGGATCGGCTGGCGCCTCTCCATGGCCGCGTCCAGGATGGCTTCCACCAGGACCTGGCGGGCAGCCAGGCTCCGGCCCTCCAGGGCGTATTCCTGGACCGCCCAGTCCCGCAACTCAAGGAACGGCCGGTGCAGCAGCTCCTCCATGTAAAGCACTTCCTGGCCGCTGTCGGCGATGACACCCGCCACCTCCTCCAGCTTGTCCGTGGAGCGGAGGAGATCCAGACCGGGAAGCTCGCCCCACTCGGCCCGCACGTTCTGGCCTTCGCGGATTTTCTTCTGGCGCCGGTCATCGCGGGAGCGCCCGCCCTTCTTG